>NZ_OBMS01000004.1:0-250926 GCF_900217715.1 Bacteroides sp. AR29 | reverse complement strand
AATATATGTTTGAAGCATGCTTTGTCTATAGATGAAATTTTAGCACCGTACGGTGGATTGCCAATGACAATATCGAAGCCCTCTTTTGAGGGTCGCTTCTGTAGTACATAGAAATCAATGATAGATACCATACTCTTCCCATCCTTCTTGTTGACAGTTTATAGGCAAATGAAGCCCCGTATAAACGAGATAACGATATAATGTAGTTTTTGATACTTTCAATCTTTTAGATATAACTGTTTTTTCTGTTCCTTTAGCCAATTCTTTTACAATATAATCGTGCTTGTTGGCACATTTGGGATTAAGTCTACAACGAAAGCCACGACAATGTCCGAGCATTGCCCCTTCTGCTTTTTTTCTCGCTAACGCCTCTTTTGTACGTTGACTGATAAGATTGCGTTCAATCTCAGCTGACAATCCGAAAGCAAAGGCAAGGACTTTACTTTGTATATCTTCCCCAAGTCTATAGTTATCTTTAATTGTCCATACCTTACATTCTTTTGTCATACAGATATTCAAGATTTCCATAATCATAAAAAGATTGCGTCCAAGACGTGAAAGCTCACTACAGATGATAATATCATCTTTGCGTACTTTACGCAGTAAACGTCCAAGCTGTCGTTTTGTGTAATTTTTCGTTCCACTAATAGTTTCTTCAATCCAATCGCCAATTGTCAACTCATTATTATTACAGAAATTACTTATCTCAAAACGTTGGTTTTCTACAGTTTGTTTGTCACTGCTTACTCTAATGTATCCGTAAATCATAACTCTTAAAATTATATTAATATACACCAATATAAAAAATTCCTTCACAATTGATTAAAATGTAAAGGGATAAATTGGAGCAAACAGTATATACGTAGAAGCATATACTAATTTTCCCCTTTTATTGCTATCTGCTTTTCTATCAAGTTCTGATTCTGTTCCTTCACTGCCCTATACATAGAATAATACGCAAAGCTCTCTTCCTTATACTTCATACTACTAACAGAAACAGCAACGGCCCATATCATAATAACGACAATGAAGACCATGACATATCGTAGCTTAATATGATAGCCATATATAAACAACCCACTGATATTAGGTGGAATAACGGTTACAGGGCTTTTCAATTCATTGATTTTTGCTAATATCTCATCCTGCCGTTTCAATATACATCGGGTATTAGTTTCGATAGTTATACGATTCTGATTGTAATCGCAAACGTGCCGATAAAGATATTCAAGAAGTTTGGACTTCTGCTTGAATAAATCAATGAGTTTCGGAAACCATAGCGAAAACGGCAATGTGTTAGGCTGCTGTTGCCAGATATGTTTCTTGATCACAGACAAGGCTTCATTCCAGCAAGTACAGAAACTTTTGGCAATTCCAGTATAAATGGTCTTTTCATCAAATTCCACTTTTACAGATTGTTCCGATTTAGAAACAGTGACATTCTGTTTTTCAATACACTCTTTCAGTTCACTGATACTTTGGCGCAAATTTGCAAGATTTGCAGCTATTACATCTTCTTTCATTATCTTCTACGTTTTGAAGGTTTATAAAAAGGTTCGCTTCTTTGGTTATCCTTGTCTTTATCATCCCGCCCGCCTTGTTCATTGTTGGTTCCTCCACCTCCACCGGGAGTTATGACTTGATGGGGTTGAATAATCAGTTCCGCAGCTACATCACCCAACATAGTGCAAAGGTTGTTGAAGCTCAAATCACGGTCAAGTTTAGAACCAGCAATGCTAAATTCATCCATACAAAAGGATATACCACGAATTTTATCAGAGTTCTCAGCATGATTAAAACGCATATCTATGCCCTGACCTTTGAGCGTACTAATAAAGTCATTCCAAGAACGAGAATTTACCTGCGCATCAAGAACTGAAGAACGAAGATTATACTTCCGTAATTGGTGAGGACGCAAACGACTTTTATTTCTGGCTTTACTATTTTTAGGGGCAAAGTAAAATCCATACTCTTTAGTCAAAGCACGACAAACTTTTGCATTGCATATTCTTTCATTGCTGTCAGAAATAAGATTGCCTTCATTGTCTATCCGATTGAATACCAAATGGCAATGAGGATGTTTCGTGTCGTGATGCCGGGCTATGATATATTGAGTATTACGAATCCCCATTTGTTCCATCCATTTCTTGGCAATCTCCACCATCAGCGCATCTCCTTCTTCATTATCGGGAAAACGGCTAATGTCTTGCGAAGAAAAAGCAAGTGATACGTGTTTCACCGGACTTTTTACTTTCGGGCGCATGGATGCTTGTATCTGAAAAAAATCAGCGATGGCTTTATTACTAATGGTGCAGACTCCTTCGTGTGCCAAAAGTGTGGCACTCTTTTTCTTGTTCTTTTGGTCATTGGCGTAATTCACTATTCCTCCAAAATCGGTTCTTGTTTTAATCTTTGCTATCATGGCAGTTGTTCTTCACTTGGGTGATGATTCTATTGACTTCTGATATGATTGAGAAGCATTGTTGCTTGACAGCTTCCAAACCATAAGTGTGCATCTGGTGGGCAATCTGATTGACATTATTGGCGATACCGGAAAGGTCACGAATAGCCGATACCATTTCAGGACTGATGCGTTGACAGACTTGACAATCCATTGCAGCCTGATGGCAAAATTCATTGACAGACAATCCAGCCTGCTCCGCTTTGGATTGGATATAAATGTAGTCGTTCTCGGTAAACATTACCCGAAAACATTTCGTGCGTTTCTGATAACTCGCCAACTTAGGGCGACCACCAAGTTTCTTATCCTTCATACTTATCTAAACTTTTATGTTCATAAATTGATTTTTTGAGAGTGGCTGTTCTATCCGCTTGCCGCATAGGTTTTAGTGACACTAAAACACAAACTTGCCACTCAAAAAATCTTCCTATATTTCCCTTGTTCTATTCGGCTTAGTTTGCCATCTTTGATAAAGGCTTCTATCCACTTGTTTGCCGTACTTCCATTCTCGCCCAAAGTTAAAACCGCCGCATCATAATCTTTCTTTGTGAAAGTGTCAGGCAACATATTATAAAGGGTGTTCCTTCGTGCATAAACGCCTGTCTCTTGCGAAACGGTATTGAATCGTTTAGACTGATTTCCTGACAAATTCTGATAAATGAATACGGCATGATAAAGCAGGGTGTCGCAAATACTCATGGCTACGGAATAGTCAAACTCATGGCAAACCAATTGTACAGTCTCGTCAGAAGAAGATTTGTGAATCACATTATCCAAATGTCGGACAACGGTCAACACCATCATTATACGATAAGCAATCAGTCCCATCCGTCTGACTACTCCTTGCATCTTGTTATCCACTTCGTCACAACATTCCTCATTCACCCGACTGAGATATTCAATAAAGTGTTCCTGTAAATCAGAGGGAAGAGAAAAGGAATAATTACCCTGCCGTACAAAATTCTCATGTAAATGGCAGAATTTATCTCCCAACAGTTTGAACATGGCATTCTTGGATTGGGAAATGTCGCTTGTGGCAAACACATTTCTTATACCTCGTTTGAAGCGGATAATATAGAAACAAAAGCGACTCATCAATCCGTTCTCTGCATCAGGTATCAATCTTCTTACCTGTTCTGGAGTTCCAGCCAAAGCTACCGATACTCTCGGATTGGCTACTTCACAATACTCTCTATCCTTACGCCTACTCAAACTTACCAATTCATGATGGAATGCCTTTCGCAACACATCGGAGTAATTGCCGTAGTCCGATTTCAAAGTCTGACTTAACGTGTCGCCCTCCGATTCAAACAGCAGCCCGATTCCGTCATTATCTCCTAATATCTTCAAGAAAGAGCTTGCGCTACTATTGGCTGGAATCACGAGCATACGCATGGGCGGTTCAGTTGGCATAGCCATTCCATCGGTTTTCTTACCTTTAATATATGTGTTCATTGCTTCTTTATATTCCTGTTCCAATCGTTTGGAAAGTTCATGCAAATGGCGGTTGATGGGGGCTACCAATTCACGGCATAGAGTCAATGCTCCTTTTCCCATACCGGCATCCGCTACAACAAACAGATAGAGGTTGGGATAAACAATGCGTTCATCGTACACGCCACAAACATTATGAAAGCATACCGACAAACACACAATAGCCCCGATTAATATCGTATCACGGTCATCTACCGAAATGGAATTATTGACAACCTCATTTAGAAAAGGAGGAAGATGCTCAAACACACATTCAGGAAATGTAGGAAGTTCTTCTTCTGATTTTATCCATTTACCCGTTTTACCATTTTGGATATTTGGCAAAATGGATAAATGCTCTTTGAAGAACGGAGCCAATGAGATTCCAGCTTGATTTGCCAAATGGAAGAAAGAACGGATAGTAATGCCTTGCCCTTTGGAGTGCAGACAATGCGTGTATTGTTTATCCGTTTCTTCCTTTTGATAGGTAGGGTAAAACCTGCTGATGCGGTGGTAATACTCCCGCCCGTTCTCTCCCAATCCATCCACAAGCGCAAAGCCCAACTCCACCCAATCTTTATAATGAGGGGCTATATCAATGGCACACTGTTCTATCTCCCGAACAACACTTTCCACATCATCCTCCACCTTATTATATATAGGGGCAATACTTGGTGTATGTGCCTGTTGTATTTCAGAAGGGACATTCTCCCAATCTTGGGCGGAAAATATTTTCTTCGACATCATCTTTGTATTTAGGGTTAATATATGCTTGTGGGTCGTAGGGTAAGAAGCATGAACGAGCCACATCACTGCCGGACATATCCACCAATGGCAAACCTGTCGCTTTGATACAGTTGGTAACAGCCTTGAAGTACCGGGAATGTTCCCAGCCTTTCAAATCAACAGGTATTATCCACTTCAATCCATTACCGGATGGACTGACAAATAACAGTTCTGTATCAAAATACTCATGGTTAAGTAATTGTTGCTTTAACCTCCCTATGTTATCCACATGATCGAAATCCAAACACATCAATCCTGAGTGCATAATCAGTTCCTTTTCATTCCGTTTTCGGAATAATCCCGAAAAAGTACAATAGTCAAAATGGGTGGCTTTGTACCTTTTGGCTTCGGGAGAGGACTGCATCTGCCGCAGGTTCTCGGTTTGTGGTTGGGCATAATGTCCGATGACATAACGATACACATCCACAATACCTATAGCCCTCATCGGTTCGATGTTTTGAATGGGCTTGCGAAAGAATGAAAAGCAATAGTCGGTCGTTTCCATCATCTGATAATCTTTTTAGATTCGACAAATCGTCTGGCTTCTTCCATTAAGTCATCTTGGGTCTTGTGCGATTTGTTCTTCAGCCAATCGTCAATCTCTGATTGCAGGAAAGCCAAAGCCTTGTTTATTTTATGTACGGGAATCTGTTTGGTTGACACCCATCCATAAACCGTTTGTTTGGCAGGATGTGATGGCAGATAAGCGCAAAGCTCATCTATATCCATCCACTTGGGTGAGTTACTTGCCTGTTTATGCTGCAAGGCATTCACTTTAGATTGCAGTACTTCTACGGACTCAATCAGGTAGGACAACGCATTCGGCATTTCCTCCAATGAATTTACTTTATAGGCCATTTTTTCTTCGTATTAAAATTTATGCCACAAAAGTATAGGGATGCTTATAGGTGCTAAATAGGTGCTTGACCGCCACCAATCAACCGCTCATTTACCACTGACAGATTTAAGTTTCATTAATACGAGAGTTTATTGGAAGGCATAATAAAAGGGAAATAAACCACTATTGGGACTGACACCTTCCTTACCGAAAGCCTCAATGCTACAAAACACCCCTCAAAAAGCCGATGCTTCATGAGGGGTAAACGGTGGTAAGTATATGATTGGAATTACATAAGTCATTGGTGCTCAACGGTGGGAGCCCCCACCACAACTTATAAATCCAAATTTTCTATATGTAGTGTATTGGCGGCTTTCTCTTTTTGTTCGTTTACGATGTGCGTATAAATCTGCGTGGTTTTGACATTAGTATGTCCCATCAAAGACTTGATGGTATATATGTCAACGCCATTTTCCAGCAACAGCGAAGCGTAGCTATGGCGGCCACAATGGAAGGTGATGTGCTTCTTGATACCGGATGCTTCTATCCAGACTTTCAACGGGCGAGAAATCCAAGAGGCATCAGTCAATCCTTCAAAAACAAGTGCTTCATCATCGTCTGGACGTATGCCGCATAGTTGAAGTGCTTGTTGAGTGACTGGCTTGTAATCGGGCCTTTTTGTCTTTTGCTGAATTACGACTGCTTGCCATGTACCCTTGCTTGTTTGCTGAATTTGTTTCCATTTCAAAGTTTGAATATCGCTATGCCGCAATCCAGTGAGAATAGAGAACAAGAACGCACGTTTCAAAACATCATCCTTGCAAGGAGTATCAACCAACATTTGCACTTCATTCATGGTAAGTGCAACGCGAGGTTTCTCAATGTTTGTTATTCCCTTTACTTTCGCACTAATATCAACGGTCAGATATTCATCAATGAATGCCTGTTTCAATCCGGCTTTGAGTATGGAAAAATAGGTTGATGCCGTGTTTTGTGAGATAGTACCTTTCTTATTCCCTCCCATTGGGGCACGGAGAAGGAACATCTTAATATCTTCAAGCAGTTTAACGGAAATTGCCTTGAATGGAATTGGCTGCCCTTGCGAATACATTTTCAATAATTCACCTACACGCCTCCAGTTGACTATTATCGAATCGGAACTATTGGGATGACGTGTGCTTATAATACGATTGAAATACTTGATAAAATCCTGTTCGCTCCGCTCATTCTGTGCAGCGATTTCGTTTTCCTTATCAGTGTAAAGGATGGCACTATCGTATTCATGTTGCCGCAACTTACGCACATTGTCTGCATAGATACAAGCCTCTTGATCTATCGTTGAACGGCATTGGATAATCCCATTCAAATCACGCTTAGGCTTATAGTTGAATGTTCCATCCGGCAGGATACGTGCAATGGACGACTTGTCCCAAATGGGTGTAGATATAGTCCGGTTAATGGATTCTACCACACGGCTTGCCCGAGTTGAACCTCGCTTATAAACTGGGTATGATTCTATAATCAGATACCACTCTTCTTTGTAGTTCGACCTTCTGAGCTTGACGGTCACTTTGGTATTAGGTAATGCTTTCTTCATAACGACTTGTATAATTTATCAATTTCAGATTTGGGAACATAAACATAGTTACCGATTTGGCGTGTAGGAATAGAATGACGGCGTATGTGCTTAAATACACTGCTGTCATTGATATGGAATTTCTTGGCAATCTCTCCGATAGTATAACAGTCTTTGGGTTCAAAGGACAATGCTTCCTTTTTTCTCTTTCTACTCCCTGCCTTTGTTTTGAAGTGTTCATCCATATACTGCCGACTAAGGCGTATCAGACGCTGGCCAAAATTGTATGACGGTATCAAGCCTTGCCGTATCATACGATAAAGGACGTCTTTACTAATTCCGTAAATCAGCATGGCTTCCTTTACGGTTAGATACCCCTTGTTGGATGGTATTCGCCTAATCAGTGCTTGGCGTATCGCTTCTTTCTCTTTTGCGACTTGTCTTTTCTTATACGCCCTCTTGGAACAAGCCGGACAACAATACTTCGACACTAATGTCGGAGGAGTAAAGATTTTACCACACTCCTCGCAACTTCTTTGAATGGTGTAATTTCCTCTTGGCATATTCTTCTCGTTTTAAATGGTTTATATCAATCTAAGTTGTACCTTATCGCCAAATAAGACGTGTCGCAAACATGTCGCAAATAAGAGATAAAAAAGCCCATAGAAAACACATAGCAACCATGAACCCCATAAACGCAAAAAGCGTGCAACTCATTGAGCTGCACGCTTTTGCTTATCGTTTATTATCTGTTTACTTATCGGAATCATTTGACTTCCTCAAAATCAGCATCCTGCACATTATCGCCATGCTTTGTATTATCCTGAGCACCGCCTTGTTGCCCTGCATTCATATCAGGACCAGCTTGTGCACCACCCTGAGCACCGCTCTGGGCATACATTTCAGCACTTGCAGCCTGGAATGCCGTATTCAATTCGGCCATGGCAGAGTCTACGGTAGCCAGGTCTTGAGCCTTATGGGCATCTTTCAGCTTCTGCAAAGCAGCTTCAATCGGAGCCTTCTTGTCGGCAGGGAGCTTGTCGCCGAGTTCCTTCAACTGATTTTCGGTTTGGAAAATCATAGAATCGGCCTGGTTCAGCTTGTCTACTTTCTCACGCTCTTTCTTATCTGCTTCAGCATTGGCTTCGGCTTCGGCTTTCATCTTTTCGATTTCTTCCTTGCTCAAGCCGCTGGAAGCTTCGATACGGATGGCTTGTTCCTTGCCGGTAGCCTTATCTTTGGCAGACACCTTCAAAATACCATTGGCATCAATATCAAATGTCACCTCAATCTGAGGAATACCGCGACGTGCCGGAGCAATACCTGTCAGGTTGAACTGACCGATTGACTTGTTCTGTGCAGCCATCGGACGCTCACCCTGCAATACATGGATGGTAACTTCCGTCTGGTTGTCGGCAGCAGTGGAGAATGTCTCGCTCTTCTTGCACGGAATGGTAGTGTTGGCCTCAATCAGCTTAGTCATCACACCACCCATAGTCTCGATACCCATAGACAGCGGGGTAACATCCAGCAACACAACGCCCTTAATTTCATCTGTCAAAACGGCACCCTGCACGGCAGCACCTACGGCTACTACCTCATCCGGATTCACACCCTTGGAAGGAACTTTACCGAAGAAGTCTTCTACCAACTTCTGTACAGCCGGGATACGTGAAGAACCACCTACGAGGATTACTTCATCAATGTCCGCATTGTTCAGACCAGCATCGCTCATAGCCTTCTTACAAGGTTCCAAACAAGCTTGAATCAAGTTGTGAGCCAGAGCCTCGAACTTGGCACGGGTCAACGTCTTCACCAAGTGCTTGGGCACACCGCCTACGGGCATGATGTACGGCAAGTTGATTTCAGTGCTTGTAGAAGAGGACAGCTCAATCTTAGCCTTTTCAGCAGCTTCCTTCAGACGTTGCATAGCCATCGGGTCTTGAGTCAGGTCGGCACCTTCGTCGTTCTTGAACTCCTGAACCAGCCAGTCGATGATTACCTGGTCGAAGTCGTCACCACCCAGGTGAGTGTCACCGTTGGTTGACAATACTTCGAACACACCGCCACCGAATTCGAGGATAGAGATATCGAATGTACCACCACCAAGGTCGAATACGGCAACCTTCATGTCCTTGTGAGACTTGTCAATACCGTAAGCAAGAGCTGCGGCAGTCGGCTCGTTCACAATACGCTTCACTTCAAGACCTGCAATCTGTCCGGCTTCCTTTGTAGCCTGGCGTTGGGAGTCGGAGAAGTATGCGGGGACGGTAATTACGGCTTCTGTCACTTCTTGTCCCAGATAATCCTCGGCAGTCTTTTTCATCTTCTGCAGAATCATTGCAGAGATTTCCTGCGGAGTATAGAGACGTCCGTCGATGTCTACACGCGGAGTATTGTTGTCACCCTTTACTACTTTATAAGGCATGCGGCCGATTTCTTTCTGCACCTGGTCCCAGTTTTCGCCCATGAAACGTTTGATGGAGAAAACCGTACGGGTGGGGTTCGTGATAGCCTGACGCTTGGCAGGATCACCGATTTTACGTTCGCCACCATCAACAAATGCTACTACTGAAGGAGTGGTGCGCTTACCTTCACTGTTTGCAATTACTACAGGTTCGTTACCTTCGAATACTGCAACGCAAGAGTTTGTTGTTCCTAAGTCAATACCAATAATTTTTCCCATGATCGTTATTTTTTTATTTGTTATTATTCTGTTTCGACGTCCGCCTCAGTGGCAGACGCCAATAAAAAGACAAACGTTGTGCCAAATTGTTCAGAGCAGCCGCAGATTTATACTTGTGGCAGTTTGTCTGTCAGTTTGGCAGAATTAAAATCATTTTTTCTGTCGGAAATTACCATTTGTTAATTTCCATTCCATTCAAAAGCTCTACTTTTGTCGCCCGAATCAGAGATGATAAAACATGAACAACATTAATCATTTCCCTTGCATACCTTTAACCGTTCCTCCATGGAGAAAATATTGTTCCACCGTGGAGAAAATATCATTCCACCACGAGGGAAATATCGTTCCACCATGGTGGAACGATTAAGGATTAGTTAACATTGGGCTTAATCGTAGCAACGGAAATGATTGGTTTTCACATATTAAAGAAATAAATAAGATGAGTATGGAAAAAATGAGAGACAGTATCGACTTCAAGAACACGGACATCAAGACATTGTTCCGCAAACTATTGCTCCCTACTGTACTGGGGATGATTTTCTCCGCACTATTCGTTATCACCGACGGCATCTTTGTCGGAAAAGGAATCGGCAGTGATGCTTTGGCGGCGGTCAACATTGTGGCACCGCTATGGTTGTTTTCTACGGGTGTGGGACTTATGTTCGGGGTCGGCGCCTCTGTGGTGGCCTCCATTCATCTGTCACACGGAAAAGTCAAGGTGGCACGTATCAACATCACACAGTCTGTAGTCATATCTTCCTTGTTGCTGATGTGCACCTCCGCCCTATTCTGTTCATTTGCCCCACAGGTGGTAAAGCTGCTCGGAGGGTCTGAACGGCTCACGCCATTGGCTGTGGAATACATGCTTTGGTTTGTGCCTTTCTCTCTGTTCACGGCATTGCTCAATTCGGGTATGTTTTTTCTGAGGCTGGACGGTTCGCCCAACTTCGCCATGATGTGCAATGTGGTGGCTGCCGTTCTGAACATCCTATTGGATTATCTGTTCATCTTCCCCTTTGATTGGGGAATGTTCGGTGCCGCATTGGCAAGTGCTATAGGCACTACGGTAGGCGCATTGATGGTAGTATTCTATCTACTGCGCCGCCAGTGCACACTGCGCTTCCACCCCATTAAGATGAGCCGGAAAAGCATGCAACTGATGCGCCGCAACATTGGCTATATGTGCCGATTGGGTTCCTCCGCCTTCTTGTGCGAGGTGGCGATTGCCTGCATGATGTTTGTCGGCAACCAGGTGTTCATCCATTATTTGAAGGAAGACGGAGTGGCGGCATTCAGCATCGCCTGCTATTTCTTTCCTATTATATTTATGGTATATAATGCCATTGCGCAGTCGGCACAGCCGATTATCAGTTATAACTACGGCCTGAACGAGAGCCTGCGTGTCCGCCGCGCCTACTTGCTTGCACTGAAAACCGCCATAGGCTGCGGTGTATGTTTTGCCCTGGTCACAATATTCTGCAGTCCTGAAATTGTCGGCATGTTCATAGACCGCAGTTATCCGGCTTATGGCATAGCGGTAAAAGGGTTGCCTCTGTATGCCACCGGCTTCGTGTTCTTTGCCGTCAACATCGTATCCATCGGCTATTTCCAGAGTGTGGAGCGTGCCAAGTATGCCACAGTTATCACCCTGCTGCGTGGTTTTATCCTGCTGACAGCCTGCTTTTTCGGACTGCCCCTGCTATTGGGAGACCGGGGAATCTGGCTTGCCACTCCTCTTGCAGAAATGCTGACAACCCTCTTTATCCTCGTGATTTACATATCCGGGAAAAGGAAGCATAAAGAAAAATCCGTATCTTTAGACAAGATGGGCTGTACCCCAACATAACTTTTTCATGCAAGCATAAAAGTCCTGTCTTCGGTTTACACTATCTTTGCAGCATGGAAACTATGATAAAGAAATTCTGCAAGAAGTATAAACTACCGGAAAACACTTTGCACGAACTTCTGTCACACATGGCAGAAGTTCGTTTCAGCAAGGGAGAACTCATTATCAGCGAAGGGGAAAGGAACAGCAACTTCTATCTTTTGAAGAAAGGCATCTGGCGCGCCTACTACCTGACAGACGGCACGGAAAACTCCCTTTGGTTCGCCGCACCGGGCGACACAGCTTTCTCATCGTGGGGATATGTGGACAGCGAGGTTTCCCTCATCAACATCGAATCGGTGAATGAAAGCATCGCCTATTGTATCAGTAAGCCTGAGCTGGAAGCCCTTTTTTCGCATTCCATAGACATGGCCAACTTCGGCAGAAGAATCTTTGAGCGGGAAATTCTGTCGGTAGACAGTTCCACAGTAGCCTACGGCACCCCTCCCACTGCCAAAGAAAGGTACATGACGCTGATGGAAGAGAATCCGGAACTGCTGCAGGATGTACCGCTCAAGTATCTGGCTTCTTATCTCTACATCACTCCGCAATCCCTGAGCCGGATACGCGCAGGATTAAAGAAAAAGTAAAAGACCTTTTTATGTCAAGATGCAAAAAAGGCTCTTAGCAGATTATTTCTGTAAGAGCCTTTTTTATTTCAACCTATCTTGTCAGTTCTTCACCAACACCATCACCAGGTTATTGTCAGCATCGTACAGCCCGATGCCTCCGCCTGCCAGCTTGCCAAAAGACTGAACGGAATTCAAGGCTTTCAGCACACGGCCTTCCACCTCCATATCAGGGCATGCCATCATGGTACTGATAACTTGCGGGAAAGAGATTGCCGACGGGTTTTCATCATCAACCTGGAAAGCGCCGTTAATCAGATTGCAACCCGCATTGCCGTGCAAGCGCTTTTCTGCAATATTAAATTCAATGAACGGCTGCTTCTCCATTCCGTCGGGAATAGCCTCGCCCGCAGCCTCACTAATTATCCACTTTCCTTCCAAATCAGACAACTTGGAAACGGATTCTTTCTTCTGCAACACGACTATGGGACGATTGGAAGCACCGCATAAAGCTATATTTTCCTTTCCCAGCTTCTTATACTTTTTCACTTTGTTCAAAGCCGACAACACATTATTTTCTACAGTCATATCCGGACAAGCCATACGGGTACTTGCCAAAGCGCCAAGGTCAATCGTGCCGGGCTTGGCATTCACGTCAAACGAACCCATCATACGGTTGCAACCACTGTTGCCAAATACTTTTCCAGTCTTTGTGTCAAAACCGATATAGGGAAATTCCTGACCCGGAGCAGGGACTACGGCAGTACCATTCACTTCAATAATATTCCACTCACCGCTGATGGAAGAAAGAGTTGCAGCATTTTTGGTTGATGCACAAGAAGACAAGCCCATCAACACGCTTGCCATGCATAGGGAAACAAATACTTTTTTCATTGTTATTCGTTGTTTAAGTTAATTTATTCAAGGGGCAAATATATAGAAAATAACCCAAATGCAAGTAATTTGTTTAATATTTGAAGCATTTACCTCAAAGTATTTAGCAGGATTTTAATGTTTATCTAAGAATTAACCCTTATATTTGCTCTCCGTATTTTTTATAAACCTAATATAATAATATAGTACAAAGAAATGGGTAAAGTTCTTATTATCGGTGCAGGCGGTGTAGGTACCGTTGTTGCGCACAAAGTGGCTCAAAATCCTGATGTGTTTACAGAAATCATGATAGCCAGCCGCACCAAGTCCAAATGTGACGCTGTTGTCAAGGCAATCGGTAACCCGAACATCAAAACCGCCCAGGTAGATGCCGACAGCGTGGACGAACTGGTAGCACTCTTCAATAGTTTCAAACCCGAAATCGTCATCAACGTAGCCCTCCCCTACCAAGACCTCACCATCATGGAGGCTTGTCTGCAAAGTGGAGTCAACTATCTGGATACCGCCAATTATGAGCCGAAAGATGTTGCCCACTTTGAATACAGTTGGCAATGGGCCTATAAGAAACGCTTCGAAGATGCCGGACTGACCGCCATCCTCGGTTGCGGTTTCGACCCGGGAGTGAGCGGCATCTATACTGCATACGCCGCCAAACATCATTTTGACGAAATACAATATCTGGACATCGTAGACTGCAATGCCGGAAATCATCATAAAGCATTCGCCACCAACTTCAATCCGGAAATCAATATCCGTGAGATTACACAGAACGGCCGCTATTATGAAAACGGAGAATGGGTGACAACCAAGCCGCTGGAAATCCACAAAGACCTGACTTATCCGAACATCGGTCCGCGCGACTCCTACCTGCTTTATCACGAAGAACTGGAGTCTCTGGTGAAGAATTTCCCCACCATCAAGCGTGCACGCTTCTGGATGACGTTTGGACAAGAGTATCTAACCCACCTGCGCGTTATCCAGAACATCGGCATGGCACGCATAGACGAAGTGGAATATAACGGCATGAAGATTGTTCCGCTGCAATTCCTGAAAGCCGTCCTCCCCAACCCGCAAGACCTGGGCGAAAACTACGAAGGCGAAACATCCATCGGCTGCCGCATCCGCGGACTAAAGGATGGCAAAGAGCGTACCTACTATGTATATAACAACTGCAGCCACCAGGAGGCCTACAAGGAAACCGGCATGCAGGGCGTAAGCTATACCACCGGTGTGCCCGCCATGATTGGTGCCATGATGTTCCTCAAGGGATTGTGGAAAAAACCGGGTGTATGGAATGTTGAAGAATTCAATCCGGACCCGTTCATGGAACAGCTCAACAAACAAGGCCTGCCTTGGCATGAGATTATCGACGGAGACTTGGAAGTTTGAAATTAATGATTAAACATTAATCATTATCCACTAATCATTAAACATTAACAAAGTGAATATAGGAGATAAAGCACCCGAAGTATTGGGTATCAACGAAAAAGGTGTAGAAATCCGCTTGAGCGACTATAAGGGAAAGAAGATTGTACTTTACTTCTACCCCAAAGACATGACATCCGGCTGCACGGCACAAGCCTGCAACCTGCGGGATAATTATGCCGACCTGCGCAAAGCCGGTTATGAAGTCATCGGCGTCAGTGTGGACAGCGAAAAGTCACACCAGAAATTTATTGAGAAAAACAATCTGCCTTTTACCCTGATTGCAGACACCGACAAGAAGCTGGTAGAACAATTCGGAGTATGGGGCGAAAAAAGCATGTATGGCCGCAAATATATGGGAACGTTCCGCACAACTTTCATCATTAATGAAGAAGGTATTGTAGAGCGTATCATCACTCCGAAAGAAGTGAAGACCAAAGACCATGCGGCACAAATTTTATAATCATTAAACATTAACAACGTGGCAAAAAAAGACGAACTGAATTTTGAAAATGGCAGCAATCTGGCATCGGGCGAAAAACTGAAAGCCTTGCAGGCTGCCATGGACAAGATAGAAAAGAGCTTTGGTAAAGGCTCTATCATGAAAATGGGCGACGAAAGCGTCGAACAAGTAGAAGTTATTCCCACAGGTTCCATCGGCCTCAATGTGGCTCTTGGCGTGGGAGGATATCCCCGCGGACGTATCATCGAGATTTACGGCCCGGAATCTTCCGGTAAGACAACCCTTGCCATTCATGCCATCGCTGAAGCGCAAAAGGCAGGAGGCATTGCCGCATTCATTGATGCAGAACATGCTTTCGACCGCTTCTATGCAGCAAAACTGGGTGTGGATGTGGACAATCTGCTGATATCACAGCCGGACAATGGCGAACAAGCACTGGAAATCGCAGAGCAACTGATCCGTTCCTCCGCTATTGACATCATTGTAGTGGACTCTGTGGCTGCCTTAACCCCGAAAGCTGAAATTGAAGGCGATATGGGTGACAACAAAGTAGGTCTGCAAGCCCGACTCATGTCACAAGCCTTGCGTAAACTGACGGCAGCTGTCAGCAAAACACGCACCACTTGTATCTTCATCAACCAGTTGCGCGAAAAAATCGGTGTCATGTTCGGCAATCCCGAAACAACTACCGGCGGTAATGCACTGAAGTTCTATGCCTCCGTACGTCTTGACATCCGTGGAAGCCAAGCCATCAAGAACGGCGATGAAGTAATCGGCAAGCAGACCAAAGTGAAAGTTGTGAAGAACAAGGTAGCTCCTCCTTTCCGTAGAGCGGAATTCGACATCATGTTCGGTGAAGGCATCTCCCGTGCAGGCGAAATCATTGACTTGGGTGCAGAGCTTGGCATCATCAAGAAAAGCGGCTCATGGTTCAGCTATAACGAGACGAAAATTGCCCAGGGACGCGACGCCGCCAAGCAGGTCATCCTTGACAATCCGGAACTGGCAGAAGAGCTGGAAGGGCTTATCTTTGCAGAATTGAGAAAAGACAAATAACAAAAAAACTTGCCAATAGAAAAACAAAACATTCTATTGGCAAGTTTCCCTAAAAGGTTACCGCTTCCTATTCCATCTTTTCCAAACGTTCTTCCAAAGCCTCCATACTTTTTTCAAAACGTTTCCATGTATCGGTATCCATTTGTTCTTTCAGATACTTGTTGTCTTTCAGCTTGGCTACATTTTCCAGCCCTTTCAATGCCAGTTCTTGCGAATGCTTCAATTCTCCAAGCCAATCGCGGTTCTTCAGCTTCTCTATCTCAGCCCAGTTTATATCCGGAAGCTGTATATTCACATTGTTACCATTCCAGCTGGTATTCTGATACATCATGATATTCTGTATATCCTTCAAAGTCATATCACCTTCCAAATAAACAAATTTCAGAGTAGCTGCACCATCTACAATCATAATCAGCTCCTTCACCTTTTCCCCTTTACGGCTCATGTAGAATTCAGAACTGGAGACTGTTCCCTTCTGCTTCATCAGCAATTCATATCTGGAAGACTGCACCAAAGAACGAAGATCCTTACGCATTTCTTTCTTTACATTATTATCCATTGTAGAAAGTACCTGCACAGAGTTCAACTGTCCGGACACTTTCCCAATATAAACATCTTTAGTAAACAAGTTGGGATTCGTTTCTATCATTGCCTTGGATATGTAGACGGACGACACGCCTTTCATATCTCCATACTTGTTGAATAGGTTCTTTTGTGCCTGGCAAAGCAAAGGCAACATCAGCAGTACACCTGCCAAAATCATTTTCATTGTTTTCATATCAGATTATCGTTGAATTTCTTTTCTTACTTCCTGGTTCACCTTCGTTACGTCTATCCGCGTTTCCTCTATCTGTTCAATTCCCTTGTTCAGATTCGCAGACACCTCGATTAAAGTGGCCTGCAATGCCTTATAAGCAGCTTCCGGATCAGAGAAAGTGTCCTGAGGTGTAGGAGGACGCATATCCTCTCCCATGTTCGTAATGCCATAACCTACACCTACAAGAACCAGAATGGTGGCAGCAATACCTCCTATCCAGCGCCAATTACGTTTGGCCTTGTTCCGGTGGAAAAAACGTTGTTCCTCTTCAGCCTTTTCGTCAATCATCCGGCTCAGTTTATCCTCCAATCCGGCGGGAACATTATCCACCACTTTCCCGGGAAAAAAGCTGAGAAAGAGTTTCTTGTCCTTCTGCAAGTGCTCGGGCACTTCTTCGGTTCTGAAAGCTTCCTTCAACAACTCTTCTTCCTGCTCGTTGGTATTCCCTTCATAAAATTCGGCGAGCAGCCTTTCAATTTCCTCGACTTTCATAGTTACTCCATTTATTAAATTCCTCACGTATCTTTTTTCTTGCCCGGGACAACAGTACACGGACATTGGTAGCATTCAATCCCGTGACCTGCTCTATCTCTTCATAAGAACATCCCTTGACATCACGCAACGTTACTATTTTCTGCTGTTGCACCGGCAGACGGGCAATGATGTGCCTTACCTGCTGCGCTTCATCCCGCACTTCAAAGTTATCTGCTTGAGACACATTATGCACTTCGGCCAACTCCACGCTCTGTCTGCTCAAAGTATACTTTCCTGAACGAAGCAAATCAAAGCACATATTTTTCACCAGAGTAACGCTGAATGCTTCCGGATTACTGATAATGGCCAGTCCTTCCCGCTTGTCCCACAACTTCAGATAAGCTTCCTGCACCAAATCTTCAGCGTCGGCAGCATTCTCCAACAGCCTATAAGCTATGCAGTACAGCTTGCGATGATATGGCAGAAACTCTTTTTTAAAACTTTCAGCGTCCATGGGCTATTTATCAATAGTAGATTCCTGTTTATACCCTTCAGACGTAGGGGGAAAGGATTTTGTTACACGACCAGGAAGAAAAAATGGAAAAAAAATGAAAACACCAATAGCACCAGCCCAAGAGTGCGTTTATTTCAAGACATCAGCAATCCGCTTTTTAAGATTCAATTTTGCAATGTCTTCAGGCTTCAGCTCAAGCTCCACCAACACCTTCGCTGTGGAGAGTCTGTATTCCTGCTCTAACGTATCATAATTTATCTGTTCCTTATGAATGGAATACAACAAAGCAAAATCGTAGTTCAAGGCACGTGAGACATTATACAACGTATCCGTATCAATACTTTTTCTCGTAAGCATATAGTCTACACTTTGAGGCTTAACTTTCAGTCTTCGTGCAAGTTCCGCCTTGGTAACCTGCTGTTCAAGCATCACGTTCTTGATTATCTCTCCGATGTATATATTACTTTTTTCCATTTATATGAAGGTACAAATTAATCATTCATATTATAAGGAACACCAATACCAATTTGTCTGTATGTATCGTTCTTTTTATTCATAATTCGTTTGTTTTATCAAATATTTTATGATACTTTTGCAACATATTCATATAAACAAACAAATAATATCTGCTATCATGAATTTACTGACATGTATTCTCATAGCCATCCCTATCGGCATTATTTTTATTATGCTATGGATATACAATGACTACCGGAAATATAAGAAGAAAAATAAGCTGGCCATTTTGCTGTTTCTCCTATTTCCAACCACTTTATCTGCACAATACGTTGATGCGGGATGCCAAGTATCCTTTAAATGGCTGGAGAACCAAAAAGGGAAATTAGAGTATACAAAAGATGGGGTTACTTATAAGTTTATTCCAAACGACTCCCAATGGGAAATTATAATTCGCAACAACTCTTCAGAAGATATCCGAATAAACTGGGAAAATATGCAATTCATTGTGGACGGAAGAACCTCAGAAGTCAAATACCCCATACTGGCAGAAGCGGAAACTCCCTTTGCAATAATAAAAAGCCAGGCAGAAACAAGCCAAAAGATTGGTGTGACAACTTATACGGCAAATAACTCTCAAATATACAACAAGAAAGATATTCGGAAAGGAAGGAATTCCTCCATTACCATTATCCTTCCCATATCTATCGGTAAGCACCCTCAATTCTTCACCTCTTTCGACTTTATCATCAAAAAAGTGAACTAACTATGACTTCTCAAGATATAAAAAAACAGCTGAAAGAACCACATTTCTGGAACATTGTATTAACTGGTCAGCACGCCGAACCGAGGACAAAAGCAACGCTGGAAGCAAAAGGTATCATAACTTGGCTTCCACTTGCTCCGGTCCGGCGTCAATGGGGAAGGATATTAAAAGAAATACACACCCCGGTTATCCCGAGATGTGTATTCGTCTATATATCCAATGAGGAAAGAAATACGTTGCAAAAATCCTACCGACTTCTTCAACCGGAAGTTATACTTCAAGAACTGCCGGACCGATGCAATCAGAACAAGTAGATATATGCCAACGTGCTCACACTAATCACTATCCACAACAAGGTGCCTTGTATCAAGGGCTTGATACCTACTGCCTTCAGTACATCACGTGACAGAGAGGCACCGATAAAGAACAGAGTGATAGTCAGCGTCTTGCGGGCCAAAGAATTGATTCCCTCCCCAATCATGGCACCCGTTTCGGTAGTCCCCAGCACATAAGTATTGAAAATCATAGCCAGCACAAAGAAGAAGATGAACCAGGGAATACTGATTTTCTGTCCCTTACTCTTAAAGATGAACGAAGTTACCAGAGCCAAAGGAATAATCCATAAGGCACGTGTCAGCTTTATAGTCGTTGCCACCTTCAGGGCCTCCTCGCCATATGCGGCACCTGCCCCCACTACCGAACTCGTATCATGTATGGCAATGGCCGCCCATGTGCCGAACTCATGCTGGCTCATGTTCAAAGCGTGGCCTATCACCGGGAAAACAAACAATGCAATGGCATTCAATATAAAGATGGTGCCCAATGCCACAGACATCTCGCTATCCTTTGCCTTCAACACCGGCCCCACAGCCGCAATGGCACTGCCTCCGCAGATAGCCGTACCGGAACTGATAAGATAGGAAGTGTCACGGTTCACTTTTAGGAACTTACGCCCTATGAGCCAGCCTATGAGCAATGTCCCCACTACAGAAATAATCGTGAACTCCATTCCCTCCTTGCCCGAAGCCAGGGAAGCCTGCAGATTCATTCCAAATCCTAACCCTACAACAGAGTATTGCAATAGATACTTTGAAGTCTTCTTATTGAACTTCGGATGTGCCTGCCCACACAACAATGCAAAGGCCAACCCCAAGAACAACGCCAACGGTGGAGTGACCCACGCCGAATAGGCATGCATACCGGGCACATAATCCAACAGCAGAAAGAAGGAGAGGACAACCAGGAGAGATACATAAATAAATTTATTATTACTTTGAAGAAAAGGCATATTAATGCTTTTAGCCAAAACTCGATTTGAAGCCATACTGTTTATTTTACTATTATTACTAATGTTTATTCCTTAATTTTCCGGGTGCAAAGGTAGTTCTATTTTAGTACACCCGCCAATCGTTTCTACTTATAGACTATAACTTATTGTTATCGGGACATAAACATATAGTTCATAAAGGCTTGTGACAATCCTCCTTCCTGCCCTTGCAACTGGACAAAGCAGAAGTCGCGAAGCATGGGCATATCCTTTATCTCGACCACGCGGAAAGTGCCTGCAGCCAGTTCCTTGCAGATGGAACGGATAGACACGATTCCCATGCAATCGGAGTTTTCAAGAAAGAGCTTGATGCTTTCGGTACTACCCAGATACATCAGTACATGGAGTGAGGAAAGCTTGACGCCGTGCTTCTGGAGCGAGCGTTCTATCACATCCAACGTACCAGAACCACGCTCACGAAGCACTAAAGGAATAGCGGGCAAATCCTGGGGAGTAATCTCTTCGGGCAATTGTAAACGGCTTTTGGAATGGACTACCGCTACCAGTTCATCCTCAAGAAAAGTAGTGTACTTCAGATTGGGAAGGCGGAAAACCCCTTCCACCAATCCCAAGTCAATGCGGTGTTCCTGCAAAGCGGCTTCTATTTCCCGGGAGTTTCCATTGAGCAAGGACAAGTTGACCTGCGGAAACTTGCCGATAAAACTGCCCAGCAACGGAGGAAGCACATACTGCGCAATGGTAGTGCTGGCTCCCAACTTGAGTTCGCCAATATATTCGTTATGTAACAAGTGCATTTCATATTCCAGCCGTTTATAGTCCTCCAATATCCGTTCGCAATGCTCCAAAAGCAGCCGGCCTGACTCGGTCAAACTGATTTTACTTCCCTGCCGGTCGAAAAGCCTCGTCTGATAAGTGGCCTCCAGCTCCTGGATATGCTTGGTTATAGCCGGCTGACTTACAAACAACTCTTGCGAAGCCTTTGTAAAACTCAAGTTCTTGGCAACAGACTGGAACACTTTTAAACGGAAATCACTCATATACTTCTTATATCTTATAACTCGTCAGACTTGATGCCGAATGCATGCGCCAAAGAATAAAACACCGGCTCCAGGCGGCAATACACCGGGCTCAGAGGTTCCTCCGTGATGAAGTACACAGCTTTGCCCCGTTCTTCTTCACTCTTGTCTTTGAAGAAACCCGCCAGCTTCTCCTCCACTCCATTACCATATACCTGATGGAAAGGCAACAGCATCAAACACTTCACATCTGCAGAATCAAGTGCCAGGTTCATCAGGTCAAGAAACAACGCTTCGGTAGAGACTAAACCGGAAGAGGTGACGGAAGAAAATGTAAATTCGCCCAGCGGCGTACGGCATGCCTGGTGATTCAGTTTATTCACATCGGATGGTTCACAACACTTCAGCACGTCCGCTGCCGGAGTATGCACCAGCAACACTTCCACCTCATTTTCTTGTTCTCTCAAGCCGGCGTCCAATGCCAGATAGCTCAACCATGCCGGCAGGTCAACATCGGGTAGCTTCCGCCCCAACTTACCTTCCAAAAAGTTCTTTGCACCATATACCACTTCATTCAGAAATGCAACATCTATCAATATCACATTTGCCGGAAACTTTATCTTATCCTCCATTATCTTCTATTTTAATACGTAATTATACATAATGCTCCTCTGCAAGCGGAGCTCCGAAAACCTACCACACAGAAAGCACAAAACTTTGAAGCAGTAAAAGTACG
This sequence comes from Bacteroides sp. AR29, assembly GCF_900217715.1. Lineage (NCBI taxonomy): Bacteria > Pseudomonadati > Bacteroidota > Bacteroidia > Bacteroidales > Bacteroidaceae > Bacteroides > Bacteroides sp. AR29. The sequence goes on along the minus strand of NZ_OBMS01000004.1, from coordinate 228,747 downwards.
ACAAATTTATCAATAACTTGTATCATCCCAAGCAATTAATCTATATCTCCGAAGCGGAAAGAGAATATCCTTCCCCCGCAACACGGAAACCTTGGAGCTGGAACACGAAGACTTAGCTACTAAAACATATAGGCCCTCACTACATAAGATGTACATCTCGTACTACATGAGATGTACACCTCGTACTACATGAGATGCACATCTCATGCATGACATCCTTATTTGCCCTTCTCTTTAACCAATAGAGTTTAATACGAAAAGGAACTTTGCTCCAACTTCTTATCTAAAGAAGTAGAAAGAAACAAAACGACTGATTTACAGACAATTTGTCATTTTACATATTTTATATGCAGACAATTTGTCCGAAATGTGCCAATGGCAAATCTTTTGCGCCTTCCCAAGTGTTATGAAACTGATAAAATAGAAAGGAGAACAAAATATGAACTTTAACAACTTTACCATTAAAGCGCAAGAAGCAGTGCAGGAGGCTGTGAACCTGGTACAAAGCCGTGGACAGCAGGCCATCGAGCCCGTGCATGTACTTCAAAGCGTGATGAAAGTAGGTGAAAATGTCACCAACTTCATCTTCCAGAAACTGGGCATGAACGGTCAGCAGATAGCACTTGTACTGGACAAGCAAATTGATTCTCTGCCCAAGGTATCCGGCGGAGAGCCATACCTGAGCCGTGAAACGAACGAAGTGTTCCAGAAGGCCACCCAATATTCCAAGGAAATGGGTGATGAATTCGTCTCCCTGGAACCGGTACTGCTGGCTTTGCTGAATGTGAAAAGCACTGCATCCACCATTCTGAAAGATGCCGGGATGACGGAACGCGAACTGCGGGAAGCCATCAACGAACTGCGAAAAGGAGAAAAAGTAACTTCACAATCCAGCGAAGACACTTACCAGTCATTGGAAAAGTACGCTATCAATCTGAACGAAGCAGCCCGCAGCGGCAAACTGGATCCCGTCATCGGCCGTGACGAAGAGATACGGCGTGTCCTGCAGATTCTGAGCCGGCGTACCAAGAACAACCCGATTCTTATCGGTGAACCGGGTACCGGTAAAACAGCTATCGTAGAGGGACTTGCCCACCGTATCTTGCGTGGAGACGTCCCCGAGAACTTGAAGAACAAACAAGTCTACTCCCTGGATATGGGTGCACTGGTGGCGGGCGCTAAATACAAAGGCGAATTTGAAGAACGCCTGAAGGCCGTTATCAACGAAGTGAAGAAGTCCGAAGGAGACATCATCCTCTTCATTGATGAAATCCACACCCTGGTGGGTGCAGGCAAGGGCGAAGGCGCCATGGATGCCGCCAACATCCTGAAACCCGCCCTGGCACGCGGTGAACTGAGGAGCATCGGGGCCACTACCCTCGATGAATATCAGAAGTATTTCGAAAAGGACAAAGCGTTGGAGCGCCGCTTCCAGATTGTCATGGTGAACGAACCGGACACGCTGAGCACCATCTCCATTCTGCGTGGTCTGAAGGAACGTTATGAGAACCATCACCATGTACGGATTAAAGACGATGCCATCATCGCCGCCGTAGAGTTGAGCAACCGCTACATCACCGACCGTTTCTTACCGGACAAGGCTATCGACTTGATGGACGAAGCCGCTGCCAAGCTACGTATGGAAGTCGATTCCGTTCCGGAAGAACTGGACGAAATCTCGCGTAAGATAAAGCAGCTGGAGATTGAACGCGAGGCCATCAAGCGCGAAAACGACAAGCCCAAGCTGGAACAAATCGGCAAAGAACTTGCCGAGCTGAAGGAGCAGGAAAACTCGTACAAGGCGAAATGGCAAAGTGAAAAGACCCTTGTCAACAAAATCCAGCAGAATAAGGTGGAAATAGAGAACCTGAAGTTCGAGGCCGACAAGGCGGAACGGGAAGGCGACTATGGCCGGGTGGCCGAAATCCGTTACGGCAAACTGCAAGCGCTGAACCAGGAGATTGAAGAAACTCAGCAAAAACTGCACGAAATGCAGGGCGACAAGGCCATGATTAAAGAGGAAGTGGACCCTGAAGACATTGCCGACGTAGTATCCCGCTGGACCGGCATACCGGTAAGCAAGATGCTGCAAAGCGAAAAGGACAAACTGTTGCATCTGGAAGCGGAACTGCACCAGCGGGTTATCGGGCAGGACGAAGCCATCGAGGCCGTATCCGATGCCGTACGCCGCAGCCGTGCCGGACTGCAAGACCCGAAACGTCCTATCGGCTCATTCCTTTTCCTGGGAACCACCGGTGTAGGTAAGACGGAATTGGCAAAGGCGCTGGCGGAGTTCCTCTTTGACGACGAGACGATGATGACCCGTATCGACATGAGCGAGTATCAGGAGAAACACAGTGTTTCCCGTCTGGTAGGAGCGCCTCCGGGATATGTGGGCTACGATGAAGGTGGACAACTGACAGAAGCCGTAAGGCGGAAACCGTATTCTGTCGTCCTATTCGACGAAATCGAGAAAGCGCATCCGGACGTATTCAACATCTTGCTGCAAGTGCTGGATGACGGACGTCTGACGGACAACAAAGGGCGTACGGTCAACTTCAAGAATACGATTATCATCATGACCTCCAACATGGGCAGCGGCTATATCCAAAGCCAGATGGAGAAGCTCAACAGTAGCAATAAGGAGCAAATCGTAGAGGAAACCAAAAAGGAAGTGATGAATATGCTGAAAAAGACCATCCGCCCGGAATTCCTGAACCGTATCGACGAGACCATCATGTTCCTGCCACTGACAGAGCCCGAAATCAAGCAAATTGTGGTGCTCCAAATCAAGAGTGTGCAGAAGATGCTTTCCGGTAACGGTGTGGAACTTGTTCTGACAAATGCTGCCATAGACTTCCTTGCCAATGCAGGGTATGACCCTGAATTCGGCGCCCGTCCGGTGAAACGTGCCATCCAGCACTATTTGCTGAACGACTTGTCGAAGAAGCTGCTGGCTCAGGAAGTAGACCGCAGCAAGCCTATTACAGTGGATGCCAATACCACTGACGACGGACTGGTTTTCAGAAATTAAAAGCAATCCGTATCCCCCAATAAAAGAGGCGATTCCCGACTATTGAGAATCGCCTCTTTTATTTTGTATTTCAATCCTTCTCCGATTACTCGGCCTTGCTTTCCTCCTTCGTTTCTGCCGCAGGAGTTTCTTCAAAATCCGTCATACCGCTTGCCACCAGCAAATTATACCAAACAATCAATTTCTTGATGTCGGACGGATATACGCGGTCGCGATCGAAGGTAGGCAATACCTCTGCCAGGTAAGCACGCAAGTCGTCAGCAGTAGCTTTCTTCAAATCCAGCACTACGGCAGCACCATTTTCCTTTTTCTTCATGGAAAGAAACACTTCCTTCAAAGGAACATCTTCCGTATCTGTATACATGGCGATATCGCCCAAAGAAATAATCTTCTCATTACCATAGGCAGGGAAACGCTTCTTGTCTGCAAGCGACTCTACAATCAACATATTTTTTCCCTGGGAAACAAGCTTATATAATCCCGGTTTACCGGAAATGGACAAAATAGTCTTCAACATAATATATTCTATTTTGATGATTAGTAGTTATTTTTTCGGGGGGCAAAGATAATGTAAGCCGAAGACAATACAAAATAAGCTTGCTTATTTTTATTGTTAAGGAGATGCCTATTTTTTAAAGATAGTACATTTTTTCAGATAGCGAACCGATTAGTTCTAAAACCTGGGGTATTAATGGAGTTTCGCCATCATTTACAATGACAAAATCTGCATATTTACGCTTTTCTTCGTCATCCATCTGGCTACGGACACGCTTTTCTATCAACTCGCGCGAGGAAGCATCTCGCCGGACGGCACGTGAAATGCGCACCTCTTCGGGCGCATAGACCATAACAATAGCATCCACTTCACCTGTAAACCCCGCTTCAACCAAAATGGCCGATTCTATACCGACAATGGAAGAAGCGGTGCGGCATTGTGTCCACCGCCTGAAATCCTCCTTTACACGAGGATGCACAATACCGTTGATTTCTTTGGCATGCTCCGGACTGCCGAAAAGATAAGACGCCAACAAAGACTTGTTCAGCGTGTCACCGGCATACACTTCCGCACCAAGCAAAGCTGACAATTCCTCGCGGATCAATGAATCGGATGCCATCAGCCTTTTCGTTTCCAAGTCCGAGATATAGACGGGAACACCCAGCACTTCCAACAGCCGGGATACCATACTCTTTCCGCTACCGATACCACCGGTTATACCTATCTTAATCGCCATAATCAGGAGAAACTTGCTCTATCAGAAAATCCACTTGTGCCGGATTGAAGCGTACCTGGCTCACCCCTTTCGGCAGATTCTTAATCTTTACCGTATACTTGTCGGAACCCAGACGGAGCAGTTCCTCATAGGACACGTAAATATGAAAATCATCAGCGTTAATCTGCCTGAAATGACTCAGACCAACCTGAAACGTGACCTGCACCTTGGAAGGGAAAGCGCGCAGCACCTTGTCGGCAGGAAAGTTAACGCCACGCAACGGCACCTCCACTGTCTTTTCTGTATAAATATCCACCGGAAGCATCATCTCAATGGAAGAAGGCACAAACTTCACACCTTTCTGGATACGCAGGGGGACTTGTTGCCTCAAGGTATCCGATATATCTTCCAGCTTCACCGGTTGCGTATAGGCAACAGCAATCGTATCCAGCACGCCTTGCGGCGCATACACCAATACGGAATCGGGACTGAATATCGTATCCGAAAGATAATACTCACGTCCGGCACTCAGCGTGCCGCGCAGCTTCACCGGCACCAGTTTGGAGGCTCCCGTCGAATAGATGTACTCCAATGTATCCGGCTTCATGGAAAGCAGGCGGGTAGAGGCATTCAGCTGGTTCAGCACTTTCTTTTCAAACTGCGAGGGATATATCCTTACTTGATTATCCACGCCCTTATAATCGGCATAATCGAGAATAACGGGATAAAAGCTCTTTCCCAACATATAGTTGAGCAGTACCGTTCCCTTATCCTTTACCTTGATACGGAGTTCTGAAGCAGGTTCAGAGGTAATCACCACATTATTGGGCACTCCCTTCAGCCGCACCGGTATAGAAAAGTCCGCCTCATAGTCGTTGTTCAAGGTCTGCAAGAGCCAGAAGCCACCGGCTACAAAGAAAAAAAACAAAAAAATGAAGAACTCCCTGCTTTTATCGCTAAGCAGAAAGTCCTTCACTTCTCTTGATATCTTCAGATATGTACGTTGTATGTTCCTACGTTCAAACATAGGCTCACATTTCTATTATTTAGATGCCTGACTGCTGTTCGCATCAGCAGCTGCAGCAAAAATAGAATTCTTGTCTATACGAATCTTAACGTTAGAAGCGATTTCAAGCACCACATCATTGTCGTTGATTTCCTTGATAACACCATGGATACCACCAGCTGTGATTACTTTCTGATTCACTTGAAGCGATTTACGGAAGTTTGCTATTTCCTTTTGCTTCTTGTTTTGAGGACGAATCATAAAGAAATACATAATAACGAACATGGCTATCAGCATAATCCACATCATGCTACCACCACCGGCAGGGCCTGCAGCGGGAGCCTGCAGGAAGAATACAGTCATTAAGTTCATAAATACTCAGTTTTGGTTTCTATTATTAAACAAAGGTATTAGTTTTTCGTTAACTTACCTTCTTTTTTTAATTGATTAACTATTCCATCCAATGTACCGTTCACGAAGCTGCCACTTTTGGCCGTGCTGTAAACTTTGGCAATATCGACATATTCGTTCAACGAAACACTCACCGGAATGTTCGGGAAACTTAATATTTCGGCCAAGGCACACTGCATGATTACAACGTCCATAAAGGCTACACGGTCCAAGTCCCAATTGCGCGTGTTCTCGCTGATGAGGTGACGGTAATAGTCGCAGTTCAAGATGGCACGGCGGAACAAACGGCGTGCAAATTCCTGGTCTTCCTCATCCTTGAACTCTGGTAGAAGTTCCTGATTGGCACCATTCTTCTCTTCAAAGCGCTTGATGGTTTTCAGTACGAAAGTATCCACAATCTCCTTGTCGTCATTCCAGTAGAGGCTCTGGTCTTCGAGCACATTGTCCAAGGCTTCGTTGTTGAAGACAAAAGTCTTATACAGCTTTCTCCACAATTCACGGTCGTATTCGTAAGAATTGTCCGAAGAAGCCATATATTCCTTATATATATCTGATTCCACAATTTTCTCATACAATCCCTTGACAAAGTCTTCATCATTGGCCCACGTGCGCTTTTGGTTGGCAATGAATTCCGTCAATTGTTTGTTCACTTCCAACTGGGCTATGAACTTGTTTTCCACAAATTTCATGTTGGGATACAGCTCCTCGGCAGTGGGAGCCAGCTTAGCTTTTGCCGCATCAATACGTTTTTGTGCGTAGTTCGTCAAAGCTATCATCAGCATCAGCAGGTAGTTGTAGAGGTCGTATGCCTTTGAAAGGCTAAAGAACAATTCTTTCTCCGCTGAGTCTAAATTTTTACTGCCATTCTGATAATAAGCATATACAATCTGTATAATCTTAAGACGAATAAGAACTCTGTTGATCATAATTCTAAAGTAAATACTAGTGTTTTAACAAGGCGCAAAAGTAGGCATTTTTAATGAGTTTACATAAATAAATCACATTTTTTAATGCAGATATTGATTATCCGGTCTTTTTCTTTTGACAGTTTAAAAAAAATCGTCAATTTTGAGCCCGATAAAGAGCTAAAAGCTACGAGATACAAGTTTTAAGGTGATAATATCAAAATTGAGACCTATTATAATATGGAAGACTTTAAGAAGAAAAACGCAGCGGACATGAACGACAAGGAGATTGTATTCTCCCAATCCATCAAAGCAGGTAAGCGCATCTACTATTTAGACGTCAAGAAAAACAGAAAAGACGAAATGTTTCTCGCCATCACGGAAAGCAAGAAGATTGTGATGGGCGAAGGAGACGACTCGCAGGTAAGTTTCGAAAAGCACAAAATCTTTCTATACAAAGAGGATTTTGAAAAGTTCATGAACGGACTCCAGCAAGCCATCGGCTTCATCCAGGAGCAGCAGGGTTGCTATACAAGACATACCGCTGACGAAGAGGCTGAAAGTCCCGAAACGGGAAAAGAAGAACTGTCGAAAGAGGAAAAAGCGTCTTCATTGGAAGGAGAAATCAAGATAGACATTGAATTTTAAGTTATAACCTTTTGATAATTCAAAAAGAAGCTGTACTTTTGCACCGCTTTTTTGCAACATCGTGTGGCAAGCCACATCGTGTGATGGTGAATTAAGCAAAAAATTTACTTAATTTAGAGTAACACAAAATTTTTTAAAATGAAATCAATTGAAGTAAAAGGAACTGCAAGAACTATTGCAGAACGTTCTTCGGAACAAGCAAGAGCTTTGAAAGCTATTCGTAAAAACAACGGTGTACCTTGCGTACTTTATGGTGCAGGTGAAAATGTTCACTTCACTGTACCTGCAGAGGGTCTGCGTAACTTGGTTTACACTCCGCACATCTACGTAGTTGACTTGGTGATTGATGGCAAGAAAGTAAACGCTATCATGAAAGATATCCAATTCCACCCCGTAAAGGATACTATCCTGCACGTTGACTTCTATCAAATCGACGAGGCTAAGCCTATCGTTATGGAAGTTCCGGTACAGATGGAAGGTTTGGCAGAAGGTGTTAAGGCTGGTGGTAAGCTGGTACTCCAGATGCGTAAGCTGAAAGTAAGAGCTTTGTATAACGTAATTCCTGAAAGACTGACTATCAACGTTGCCCACTTGGGACTTGGTAAGACTGTTAAAGTTGGCGAATTGCAATACGAAGGATTGGAATTGCTGAATGCCAAAGAAGCTGTTGTATGCGCCGTTAAGCTGACTCGTGCTGCAAGAGGTGCCGCTGCTGCTGCAGGCAACTAATCGATTCTTTCCAAGAAAGACTAAATATTCGGGAACGCGGATTAACGCAGCCAACGCAGATTTCATACTGATTTCCGCGGAAAGTTGCGATAATCCGCGTTCTTTTTACGGCTCACGAGAGTGTATAATTCACCACAGATTACACAGATTAACACAGAATGAATTTAATGTACCGATAATCAAAGATGTCTATCTGTGCAAATCTGTGTAATCTGTGGTGAATACTAGTTTTAACACCCTCATAAACAGGAAGCACTGACTATGAAATATTTAATTGTAGGATTGGGCAATATCGGCCCCGAATATCACGAAACCCGCCATAACATCGGATTCATGGCAGTAGATGCTCTGGCCAAAGCAGCGGGTGCCACTTTTACCGACGGACGTTATGGTTTCACCACAACACTGTCAGTCAAGGGACGCCAACTGTTACTGCTGAAGCCTTCCACCTTTATGAACCTCAGCGGCAACGCCGTACGCTACTGGATGCAAAAGGAAAACATTCCATTGGAGAATGTGTTGGTAGTGGTAGATGACCTGGCACTGCCTTTCGGCACACTGCGCCTGAAAGGTAAGGGAAGCGATGCGGGACATAACGGCCTTAAGCATATTGCATCAACGCTGGGCACCCAGAATTATGCACGCCTGCGTTTCGGCATCGGCAATGACTTTCCCCGTGGTGGGCAGATTGACTATGTGCTGGGACATTTTACCGATGAAGATTGGAAAACAATGGATGAGAGATTGGAGACAGCCGGAGAAATCATCAAAAGTTTCTGCCTGGCGGGAATAGATATCACCATGAATCAATATAACAAGAAATGAACGAAGCCAGAATTGACAAATGGATGTGGGCCGTGCGCATCTTCAAGACGCGTACCATAGCCGCCGAAGCCTGCAAAAAAGGACGCATCAGCATCAATGGCGCACTGGCAAAGGCTGCCCGTACGGTGAAGCCGGGAGACGTCATCCAGGTGCGCAAGCCCCCCGTCACCTATTCCTTCAAAGTTCTGCAGCCCATCGAAAAGCGTGTTGGCGCAAAGTTAGTGGCCGAAATGATGGAGAATGTAACGACTCCGGAACAGTATGAACTGCTGGAGATGAGCCGTGTTAGCGGTTTCGTCAACCGTGCCAAAGGTACCGGACGACCAACGAAAAAAGACCGCCGGAGTCTGGAAGAATTTACAGAACCGGAATTTCTGGATGATTTCGACTTTGAATTCGATTTTGAGGAAGAGTAAAAATAAGGGAAAGATTATGAGCGAGAGAATAATTAAATGGGGATTCATCGGTTGCGGAGAAGTGACCAAATACAAAAGCGGACCGGCATTCCAGAAAATAGAGAACTCCGAAGTAGTGGCCGTCATGAGCCGAAATGGTGACAAGGCCAAGACCTACGCCAAGGAAAGAGGGATTCCTAAATGGTACGACGATGCCCAGGAACTGATTGACGACGAAGAGGTGAACGCCGTGTACATTGCCACTCCTCCTTCTTCACATGCTACGTACGCCATCATGTCCATGAAGGCAGGTAAACCGGTCTACATAGAGAAGCCGATGGCCGTTACCTACGAAGAGTGCTGCCGCATCAACCGCATTTCCCAAGAAACGGGTGTTCCATGTTTTGTCGCGTATTACCGCCGCTATCTGCCCTACTTCCTGAAGGTAAAGTCACTGGTAGAGGAAGGACATATTGGCAATGTCATCAACATTCAAATCCGCTTCGCCCAGCCTCCCCGCGACCTCGACCATAACAAGGAAAACCTGCCGTGGCGCGTGCAGCCGGACATTGCCGGCGGAGGATACTTCTATGACCTTGCGCCCCACCAGATAGACTTGCTGCAGGAAATCTTCGGATGTATCCTCGAAGCTAGCGGCTACAAGAGCAACCGTGGCAGACTATATCCTGCCGAAGACACTCTAAGCGCATGTTTCCAGTTTGACAGCGGACTAGTAGGCAGCGGCTCCTGGTGTTTTGTCGCCCACGAATCCGCCCGCGAAGACCGTATAGAAATCATTGGAGACAAAGGCATGATTTGTTTCTCCGTATTCACCTATGACCCCATTGCGCTGCACACAGAAAGAGGGCGTGAGGAAATCATTGTCGAAAATCCCACCTACGTCCAACAACCGCTTATACAGGCAGTGGTAGACCACCTGCTGGGCAAGTCAGTCTGCGGCTGTGACGGCGAAAGCGCCACTCTGACCAACTGGGTAATGGACAAAATACTGAACAAACTCTGATTAGCGTTCATGGGGTAGACCTTACCCCATGTCGAAACCTTCACATTTCCAGCCGACCAGCTTGTACACATCGGCACTCTCGCCTACAATCCATACCACATCTCCCTCCACAAAAGGTTCATGCGGGTCGGGAGCATGCAAGGTCTCCCCTCCCCGCTCCACACCGGCAATCAGGCAGTGATATTTCTCGCGTATCCCTGCTTCTTTCAGGGTCTTGTTCAGGAAAGGGGACTGCCCGTCCACACAGAACTGGCGTAGAATCATCTCACTCTTCTCTATCACATCCGCATTCATGGCAGACACCTTATCCATCTCCTGGCCGAAGATGTTCAATTCCTCATCCGTGGCAATTACTTGTATCTTGTCCTGCGGGAAAAGGCGGACAGACGCTCCGGGAATATTAATCCGTTTCTTGCCCCGAAGGATAGAGACCACATGGATACCGTATTTCTTTCCAAAATTCAGCTCCGCCAATGTCCTGCCCACCCATGCCGACTCGCCGGGGATTTCAAAATCCGTCAGGTGCAGGTCGCGCGACAGCAGACGTCCCGCATACTCCGGTTTCTTCTCTCCCATATACTCGGCACGCATGTCGCGGTACCGCAGATTCTGGAAGAATGTCCTCTCTATCATGATGGACTGCTTCTTCAACTGGCGGGAGAGTATCATCAGGGTCACCAGCAGCACCGCCACTCCAAACACCAGACCGACGGACATCTTGAACAAACCGGCTATTACGAACATGACGAACGAAACGCCCAGCAGCAGACGCAGTACAATGGTGGCCACCAACGGTGCCCGGTTTCCACGGTTATCCTTCCATAAAGTCACGAACTCTTCCGAGTGGTTCTTTTTAATCATGATGGCACGCAGGAACGGAGCTATACACAGAATGATGATAAAGGCAGCCAACAGAGAGCCCCATACCCCGGGCAGACTGTCGTGCACGAAAGGCACCAGAAAACGGAACGCCAAAGCTATCACCGCCACGCAAATGATGGAATACACCACCGTAATCCTGACCAGCGCAAATATCAGTTTCTTCCACAGACTCTCGTGGTTCATGGTCTGCGAACCTGAAGCATAGCGGGTCAAGAACTTTCTCCATTTTTCCGGCAAATGCGTATCCACAAGATTGGAAGCCGGTTCTGCCAAACGAATCATATAAGGAGTGAGGAAAGTGGTGATGACAGACACCGCCACCACAATAGGATACAAGAAATGGCTGGTGACATGCAGTGACACGCCCAGCGAAGCTATAATAAAGGCAAACTCACCGATTTGCGTCAGACTGAAACCGCATTGCATAGCCGTCTTCAGCGGTTGCCCTGCCAGCAGCACACCCAGCGTCCCGAAGAGGGATTGCCCGAGGATGACCGCCAGAGTAATCACGACAATAGGTCCCGCATACTCCACAATCATGGCCGGGTCTACCATCATGCCGACCGATACGAAGAAGATGGCGCCGAACAAGTCCTTGACCGGCTTCACCAGGCGCTCTATGCTCTCCGCCTCTACCGTCTCGGCAAGAATGGAGCCCATGATGAACGCGCCGAAAGCAGCCGAGAAACCCGTGTGCGCGGCCATCACCACCATACCGAAACAGAGTCCGAGAGAGACTATCAGCAAGGTTTCCTCGCTCATCAGCTTCCGGCACCGCTTCAGCAATCCGGGGATGAGGTATATCCCTACGACGAACCAAAGTATCAGGAAGAACAGCAGTTTGGCAATGCTCCCCAGCATCTCCGTACCCTCGAAGTTATGGCTGACTGCCATCGTGGAGAGCATCACCATCAATACGATGGCAAGAATATCCTCCAGGATAAGCACACTGAGCACCAGCCCCGTGAACTGTTTCTTGCGCATCCCCAAATCATCAAACGCCTTATAGATAATGGTAGTGGACGACATGGCAATCATACCGCCCAGGAAGATACAGTCCATCCGTTGCCAGCCGAACCCGGTACCTACCGCCACTCCCAACAATATCATACAAAAGATGATGGTACACGCAGCAATAATCGCCACGCCTCCCACCTTCACAATCTTCTTGAAGCTGAATTCCAATCCCAGTGCAAACAGCAGGAAGATAACGCCTATATCCGCCCAGGTCTGTATATTAGCCGTGTCCATCACCGACGGTGTATAGGCCATGTGAGGGCTGGCAAGGAATCCTGCAACTACATATCCTAACACCAGCGGTTGCTTCAATTTCTTAAAAAGCAGGGTCATAATCCCCGCACAAATCAATATCAGAGCTAAATCAGCTATCAAAGGGGCTAAATGTGACATAACACTACTTATCTATTAATCAGAGATATACAACTGCAAAACTCTGCAATACATCTGCAGTAGCTCTGCAATACATCTGCAGTGGCTCTGCAAAAGCCTTGCAGCGTCACTGCAACTGCTTTGCAGCAACACTGCAAAAGGTATGCAGTAACTTTGCAGCAGTTGTCTGTACGATTCTACAACACTCCTTTCGAGCTTGGCAGTTCAAAGTGATAAATATCCCTTTTCACCGCCATCTTCAGCGCACGTGCCAGCGCCTTGAAGATGCCTTCTATCTTATGATGTTCGTTCTGCCCTTCGGCTTTTACATTAAGATTCATCCGGGCGGCATCACTCAAGGACTTGAAGAAGTGCAGGAACATTTCCGTAGGCATGTCGCCTATCTTCTCGCGCTTGAACCCGGCATCCCATACCAACCACGGGCGACCGCCGAAGTCGAGGCACACCTGGCAGAGACAATCGTCCATAGGAAGGGCATAGCCGTAGCGTTCGATGCCGCGCTTGCTTCCTAAGGCCTGATAAAGGCAGTCGCCCAGAGCAAGAGCGGTATCCTCGATGGTGTGGTGCTCGTCCACTTCGAGGTCGCCTTTCACACGGATGGTGAGGTCCATGCCGCCGTGCTTGCCTATCTGCTCCAGCATGTGGTCGAAGAAGCCCAGTCCGGTCGCGATGTCACAATGCCCGTTACCATCCAGATTCAAGGATACGTATATATCTGTCTCCTTGGTAGTACGACGTACTTCCGCCGTACGCTCACCGGCAAAGAGGAATTCGGCAACCTTATCCCAATCCCTGGTGGCGAGGGCGCAGTAATCTTCAAGTCCGTCACAAGCGGCACCGCCACCTTCGGAAACGGGTTTCAATGATGCCGTGTCATCTTGCAGAAGAATGGCACGGCAGCCCAGATTCTTTGCCAGTTCCACATCCGTAGGCCGGTCGCCAATGACGAAACTGTGGGACAAATCGTAGTCCGGGTTATCGAGGTATTTGGCAAGCATTCCGGTACGCGGCTTGCGGGTCGGTGCATTGTCGTCGGGCATGCTGCGGTCTATGCAGATGTCGTCGAAGGTGATGCCTTCGCCTTCCAATGTCTTCATCATCAGGTTGTGTGCCGGCCAGAAGGTCTCTTCCGGAAAGGAGGCGGTGCCGAGACCGTCCTGATTGGTCACCATTACAAAATCAAAATCCAGCTTGCTGCGGATGAAGCCAAGATTGCGCATCACTTTCGGATAGAACTCCAGCTTCTCCAGGGAGTCCAGCTGATAATCAATGGGCGGCTCAATGACTAAAGTCCCGTCACGGTCTATAAAAAGTAGTTTCTTCATTTTAAAGGATATTTTTTTTGAGGGAATAAAGGGAGTTATCGGGAGTTAGAAGGAGGTAGAAGGAGTTAGAGGAGTTAGAGGAGTTAGAGGCCAGTAGTTCTGCTTGCATAAGCATTACTTGTATAGAACAGCAGTATCGGCCTTTAACTCCCTTTTAATCCCTTTACCCCCCTTTTACTCCCTTTAACTCCTTCTACATATATTCCTTCAGCGCTTCAATCAATTTTTCATTCTCTCCTCTCGTTCCCACCGTCACCCGCAGGCAATTTCCGCAGAGTGACACGGAGTTACGGTTGCGGACAATGATACCCTTGCCTACCAGATAATTGTAAATCTTCACGGCATCCGTCACACGGGCCAGGAAGAAATTGGCATGGGAAGGGAACATCTTCACCGTACATGGCAGTGCGGCGAACTCGGCTTCCAGATTCTCCCGTTCTTCTTTCAAGGTCTTCACCCAACGTTCTATTTCATAATAGCGGTGAAGCATTTCCACTGCCTGCTTCTGTGTCAGCTGGTTCACGTTATAGGGATATTTTATCTTACTGAGGATGCCGATAATCTCCGGTGAGGCAAATGCCATGCCCAGACGGATGGCAGCACATCCCCATGCTTTGGAGAAGGTTTGCAGTACAATGAGATTCGGATACCGATTCAAATTTTCGAGGAAGGAAGGTGCTTCGGAGAAGTCATTGTATGCCTCATCCAGTATCACCAACCCATCAAACTGGCGAATCAGCGTTTCAATCTCGCTACGGAGCAGGTCATTGCCGGTAGGATTGTTGGGAGAGCAGATAAAAATCAGTTTGGTATGCTCATCCGCAGCAGCCAAAAGCTTGTCGGCAGAGAACTGGAAATCCTCATCGAGCAGCACTTTACGGTACTCCACATCATTAACGTCAGCACAGACTTGATACATGCCGTAGGTAGGGTCGATAGCCACTACATTGTCCACACGGGGTTCACAAAAAGCACGGAACACCAAATCGATAGCTTCGTCACTGCCATTCCCTAAGAAGATGGAATCGGGACTCACCTTTTTAATTTTAGACAATTCTGTCTTTAACTCCCGCTGCATGGGGTCGGGATAACGGTTGTGCGGCATGTTATAAGGATTCTCGTTTGCATCGAGAAAAACGGATGCCGCAGCACCATTATATTCATCACGTGCTGAAGAATAAGGCTTCAGACGCCAGATATTCGGACGGGTAAGTTCTTGTAATGTTTTCACCATGTTATTTATGATTTGACAATTTACGATTAAAATTACTTTAAGCCATCAGCTCTCAATTTTCAACTTTCAATTTCCATTTCCATTTTCCAACTGCCCCAGTCTCACACTCACAGCATTCTTATGCGCATCCAGCTGTTCATTGGCAGCCATCAGCTCGATGGCAGGGCCGATGATATTTAATCCTTCCGGCTTTATCTCCTGAAAAGTTATCTTGCGGATAAAGCTGTCGAGGCTGACACCGCTGTATGCTTTGGCATAGCCGTTTGTCGGCAGGGTATGGTTTGTGCCCGAAGCATAATCTCCCGCACTCTCCGGAGTAAGAGAACCCAGGAATACGGAACCGGCATTCACGATACGTTCTGCCACGGAAAGATAATCCTCGGTTTCTATGATAAGATGTTCGGGAGCATACGCGTTGGTCAATTCAATGGCTTCTGTCATGCTGTCCACTACAATCAGTTTGCTATTGGCAAGAGACTTTTCGGCAATCTCTTTACGTGGCAGTAAGGCCAGTTGGCGTTCCACTTCCACCTTTACAGCTTGTTGCAATTCTACAGAGGTCGTAATTAATATAGCCTGACTGTCCACTCCGTGTTCTGCCTGGCTCAACAAGTCGGCGGCGACAAAAATCGGATTAGCTGTTTCGTCAGCCAAAACTTCTACTTCCGAAGGTCCTGCCGGCATATCTATCGCCACATCACGCAAGCTCACAAGCTGTTTGGCAGCCGTGACATACTGATTTCCCGGACCGAATATCTTGTAAACCTTAGGCACACTTTCCGTTCCGTATGCCATAGCGGCAATGGCTTGTATGCCGCCAGCTTTGAAAATCCGGTTGACACCTGCCACTTTTGCGGCAAACAACACAGCGGGATGTACCTTTCCGTCACGTCCCGGAGGGGTGCAGAGAACAATCTCCTTGCATCCGGCAATCCTGGCGGGAACGGCCAGCATCAGTACCGTAGAAAACAGCGGAGCCGTTCCTCCGGGGATATACAATCCCACCTTTTCTATGGCAACCGCTTTCTGCCAGCAGGTCACCCCCGGCTGAGTCTGCACTTTCTTGCCCTCAAAGCGTTGTGCGGCGTGGAAAGTCTCGATGTTCTGCTTTGCCAGGCGAATAGCTGCTTTCAAGTCTTCACTCACCAGGTTTTCCGCTTCCTGCTGTTCCTCTTCCGACACTGCCAGCGAGGCCAACACCACTTTATCAAATTTTTCTTCATAATCCAGCACAGCACGGTCTCCCTCCTCCTTCACACGGTCAATAACACTCCGCACCGTATCAAACAGATTCTCCGTATTCATCACCGGACGTTTCAGAATCTCTTGCCACTGGGATTTATCGGGATTACTAATCAATATCATAATGACATGTTTTTAAAGATTTATGCATAAACCATGATATTATTGGAGGTGTATCAAAACTCTCTGAAGACTTTCTTTTAGGCGCTGATTACGCGGATTTCACGGATTTATTTTACCGAATCCGCGCTATTTCGCGTAATTCGCACCTAATGTCGTAACATAAAGAAAGCGTTTATATACTTTTGACACATCCTCGAGGCTTTAAATTATCATTTTCTCAATCGGCAGCACCAGAATGCCTTCTGCCCCCAGCGCTTTCAGCTTTCCGATAATCTCCCAGAAACACTTCTCGTCGAGTACGGTATGTACTGAGCACCAGCCTTCTTGTGCCAAAGGCATCACCGTGGGGCTCTTCATGCCCGGAAGTACAGAGACAATCTCATCCAGTTTCTCTTTCGGGGCATTCATCAGCACATACTTCTTATCTTCGGCTGTCTTCACGGCATCCATACGGAACAACAGCTCCCTCAATATCTCTTGCTTTTCCTCGCTCAGGTTCCTGTTACCAATCAGCAGGGCTTCGGACTTCATCACAACCTCCACTTCCTTCAAACGGTTGCTCACCAGCGTAGAACCGGAACTTACAATATCGAAAATGGCATCTGCCAGACCGATGCCCGGCGCCACTTCTACCGACCCCGTAATGACGTGTATCTCCGCATTCACCCCATTCTCTTTCAAAAAGCCGGAAAGGATACCCGGATAAGATGTCGCAATCTTCTTTCCGTGAAACCACTTCACCCCCGGATACTCAATATCCTTCGGCATGGCAAGAGACAGACGGCATTTGCTGAATCCCAGACGCTTGATTATCTCTGCATCCTCATTCTTCTCAACAAATTCATTCTCACCCACAATTCCTATATCAGCCACTCCGGTAGCCACAGACTGCGGAATGTCGTCATCCCTCAGAAACAACACTTCAAGAGGAAAGTTTGACGACTGCACCAACAACGAGCGCTTCATGGCACTCAACTTTATATCCGATTCTCCCAAAAACGACATGGTCTCGTCATACAGACGACCCTTAGCTTGTACTGCAATTCTTAACATAAGGTTATTTACTATTTTACGATTTACTATTTACTATTTTGAATGAGATGACAGAAAACAAAACGAGGCTTACCAATATTCGGCAAGCCTCGTCTGTTATGTCATCTGTTGTACATATACACTCATACGCCCACCGAGTTATTCGTTAGGATGATGATGGTGATGATGTGCAACGATATTCTTCATATTTTTTGGATTTTAATGCGACAAAAGTAAACTAAAAGTTTGAAACTCCAAAAGATTTATCACAAAAAGTTTATTTTTTCTTTCAAATTCATCTTAGTTCACCACAAATTACACAGATTTGCACAGATTATTTTTATTCCAATCTATGCAAATCTGTGTAATCTGTGGTGAAACAATTAAATCAACGGCAATATTTCCTCCTGCTCTACTTCGCAGCTATGGAAATGCATTTCCGCTTCCGCCTTCTCCTTCGGAAAGGTAAAGTAGGTGCAAGTGGCTTCTGTGCAAAGTTCGCCCATGCTATTATACAGGCGTGCTTCTATGATAGCAATATTCCGCTTCTGCTCGCGAAGCGAAGCCCGCAGCACCACATGCGTGTCGTTGGTCGATATGGATTTGCGGAAGCGGGTTTCCATTTTCGATGTCACCCCGCCGGTCTGCAGCTTGCGGAACACGACCCAGCCGCAGATTTCATCCAGCAATACGGACTGGATGCCTCCATGCAACGTATTCAGCCACCCTTGATACTCCGGACGCGGCTTCCAGATGCTCACCACCTCGTCACCGTCCTCATAAAACTCCATTCTCACACCGGCTTCATTGTCAGGAGAGCAACCGAAACAGTTGTAGCCCTCCATATCTTTCCACGGATTGATAATCTTCTTCATATCGTATTCTTCTTTATCTGGTTTTGATTCATAAAGTCTCTCAATAAGACGTTCAATATTAGTCATTCCGATTGAGAACTACAAATTATTGATGCCTTTTTCAGAGAAAAATTAGCGGGATACTGTTCAAAAACCGGTTATTTTATTTAGCTTTGTATAAATGAGAGAGAACAACAAGATGCAAAGAGGGGCCTTTTTCTGCTTATGGATATTATTTACATTCTCATTGTTTGCGCAAAACAAGGAGAACGGTTCTGTCGCATGCGACAGCATCGTATATAAAAACACCTTCGGAAAAGCATTGAAGAAATTCCTCAACTTCAGCGACTTCGACACTACCTATATCAGTCCCAACCGATACAATTACGCCCTGATGCTCGACCATTTCACCAATTACGAGTATTACTCCGTGGGCAATGACGACCAGCGGCTCCGTTTCTCGCCCAACCCTCACAACAAGATAGGCGCTTACTTCGGATGGCGTTGGATATTCCTGGGATGGGCTGTCGATACGGACTGGCTCTACGGAAAGAAAAGCAAGAAAAAGCGCGGTACGGAGTTTGATCTCAGTCTTTACAGTTCCAAACTGGGAGTCGACATTTTCTATCGCAGCACCGGAAACGACTATAAGATACACAAGGTATCCGGCTTTTCCGACGAGATTCCCTCCAATTATTCCGAAGATTTCAACGGATTGAAAGTAAAGATGAAGGGATTAAATCTGTATTACATTTTCAACAATCGACGTTTCTCCTATCCAGCCGCCTTCAGCCAGTCCACCAACCAGCGCTGCAATGCAGGTTCTTTCATTGCCGGATTCTCCGTATCCACCCACAATCTGAACTTCGACTATACCAAGCTGCCCGAAATCATTCAGGAAACCATGAACCCGGGTATGAAGGTGAAACATATCAAATACACGAACATCAGCCTCAACGCCGGCTATGCCTACAATTGGGTGTTTGCCCGCAACTGCCTCGCATGCCTGTCGTTCAATCCGGCTGTCGCCTACAAGACATCACGCATAGAGAAGACAGAAGAGCGGGAAGCGGACGACTGGTACAAGAATTTCAATATCGACTTCATTCTGCGTGCAGGTGTGGTATACAACAACAGCAAATACTTCGTGGGTACCTCATTCGTAGGACGGACATACGACTACTACAAAAACAGTTTCTCCCTGAACAACGGGTTCGGCACCCTCCAAATATATGCCGGATTCAACTTTTATCTGAAAAAGGAGTACCGGAAGAACAAAAAGTAAAAAAAGGCTTTCAGCCCTCATCTCCCCTCAAAAGCTATAAACACACTCCACCCCTACTATATCCTTCCGCTTATCCTTCTCCCATTGCCTGCAATAGAAGA
Organism: Bacteroides sp. AR29; assembly: GCF_900217715.1. Classification (NCBI taxonomy): domain Bacteria; kingdom Pseudomonadati; phylum Bacteroidota; class Bacteroidia; order Bacteroidales; family Bacteroidaceae; genus Bacteroides; species Bacteroides sp. AR29. Next base: position 209,071 of record NZ_OBMS01000004.1, on the reverse strand, counting down.
TGTCCGCCTCCCAGCGCTCGGACAAGGGCAACGTAATACCCCCACGATAGCGCATCCGCTTTACTCCGAAGTGCTCTGTCTTATTCAAACCATTATACATCTCGGCCGAAGCATACGGTTCCAGCTTGCACTTCGGAATGTCATAGGCAAACTTCGCACGCGAGCGCAAGCGGAACTCATCTCTATGCCCATCGAACGTATGCTGAAAGCGCTCACGCAAGGACAGTTTCACCCTTTGCACACGGGCAGACAGAGTGCCTTCCAAACGGTAGCGGTGCCGGAACTTCCAGCCATCTGCCCCCCGATTGCGGTAATGCGTCTCATACCCAGCTCCAAGCTTCAGGAAAGGCAACAGCTTATAGCTTCCCCCCACCTTCAGCCCCCACCGGTCTGTCTTTCCCAAATCATCCTTTGTACGCCACTCCAGCCCACCGGAAACAGTAAATGCCGGCTTCAACTTATATTCGAAACCGGCATTCGCCCAAGTGGCAAAATCCTTCTCCTGCGCCCGCAGGGAAAAAGACGAAACAACCCATAGAACTATCGGCAAAACAAGTACTTTCGTGCATGAAGATATATTACTTACCATACGCTTATTCTGTTAAAGTGTCAAAGGTAAGGATAAATTCTGTAACAATTCTGTAATACTACAAATCTTGTCTGCACATTTCCGATTTTTCAATGATACTTAAAAAACAGAAACCGAGATACAAAAAACAACTCAAAGTTGCCATATATGTATGGCATCATATATATATATATTTGTAGCATGAAAAAACACCCTTATAAGCGTTTCATAGATTATTTATTTGGGGTGATTCATTTATGTGAAATCTCTTTCAAATACTCCTCCACCTTTCCGAAGAAGGAGGTCAAATGAGAACCGTCGACAAAAGCATGGTTCACATAAATGGAAAGAGGAAATACCAGACGGCCTTCACGAGATACGGCCTTGCCGGCAGTCATCAACGGATAACTGCAACCGTTGCCTGCTTCGGCAAGTGTATAGGTTATCGAGGTGAAATACATTTTGGGAACCGCACTCAGATGGACCACATCGTAATCGCCTTGCTCGGCAAGAATCTTTTCGGCTCCATAAGGGTCACCGTCCTCGGGCATGTTTGTTATCAAGGCGTAGGCTTCGGCATAGAAACGTTCAAAGTCTTCGTAATAGGGAATGCGCACGGTATAGAATGTTTTCCCAGGAACGGCTATCGGAGAAATGATGTCCACCCGGTCGTGAAAAACAACCCGGCCTTCCTTGTCGGTACGGTAACGGAGTTCATCGACTTCATTGGCCGAACGCACCACAGCATACAGATAATAAAGGAAAAAGGAGCGCTTTGCAGCCCGGGCTGCAGCACTGGCTTCCGTGCAGTCAATCTCTGTGGTGACGGAATACCAGGAATTTACAAAACTGCGGAAAAAGCCGTAGTTATCCCGGCGTTCCCAAGCATCAATGTCTATAATGTGTTTCATACAAAAAGGGGATTTAGTGAAAAAAGGATGCCTTTTTACAAGCATCCTTTTTCCAATTCTATTTATTTCTCTTTCTTATAATTCTCCAGTCCGGTCTGCAGGAACTCGATATACTTAGGTATATCCTCGTCGTAGGAGTAGGACTTGTTGAGCGGCTTGCCTTCGTTGTCAATCAGCACGTAGAAGGGCTGCGCATTGGCGCCGAACTTGACACGCTGCAGATAGCTCCATTTGTCGCCTACGGTGCGCAGCGTGCGTTCCGTGCCGTTCTCCACAATCTTCACGGGAGAAGGAAGCGGGGTCTTGTTGTCGACGTAGAGCGTGATAAGCACATAGTCGTTGTTGATGATGTCGCTCACCTTCGGGTTGGTCCATACGGCAAGCTCCATCTTACGGCAGTTCACGCAGCCGTAGCCGGTGAAGTCGAGCATCACGGGCTTGCCATGCTGGCGGGCATACTCCATACCGAGGTCGTAATCGTCGAACCTGGCATGCACCTCATTATTGTAAAGGTTGAAATCCTGCGTCTGCATGGGCGGCGCAAAGGCACTGACCGCCTTCAACGGCGCTCCCCACAAACCGGGAACCATATACACCGCAAATGCCAGCGAGGCCAACGCCATGAAGAAACGGGGCACGCTGACCTTCGTATCGTCATCATCGTGCGGGAACTTGATTTTGCCCAGCAGGTAGAAGCCCAGCAGCACAAAAAGCACAATCCACAAGGCGAGGAACGTCTCACGGTCGAGGATGCGCCAGCCGTAAGCCAAATCGGCCACCGAAAGGAATTTTAGGGCAAAGGCCAGCTCCAGGAAGCCGAGCGTCACCTTAATGATGTTCATCCATCCACCGGACTTGGGCATGGACTTCAGCCAGGACGGGAACAGGGCAAACAGCGTGAAAGGCAATGCCAAAGCTATGGCAAAGCCCAGCATGCCGATGGCGGGAGCCACCACGCTGCCCGTCGTGGAAACCTGCACCAGCAGGAATCCGATAATGGGTCCCGTGCAGGAGAAAGATACCAGCGACAAGGTAAATGCCATCAGGAAGATGCTGAGCAAACCGCTTGTCGCCTCGGCCTTGCTGTCTACAGCCGTACTCCACTTGGAGGGCAACGTTATCTCGAACGCTCCGAAGAAGGAAGCCGCAAACACAACCAACATCAAGCAGAAAAGGATATTGAATACTGCATTCGTAGAGAGTGCGTTCAGTGCGCTGGCTCCGAAAATCAGCGTAATGGCCAGTCCGAGCGTCACATAAATCACTACGATGGAAGCACCATACGTCCATGCATCACGGATGCCTTTCTTCTTATCCTTGCTGCGTTTCAGGAAGAAGCTGACCGTCATCGGGATGATGGGCCATACACAGGGGGTGAAGAGCGCCAGCAGTCCACCGGCAAATCCCGTAATGAAAATATAAATCCAGGACATGTCTTCCTGCGAAGTGGTTTCGCCCAAAGAATTCAGTTCACTGATGACCGGCTTCCATAGGTCCACCTTGTCCGCCACCTTGATTTCCGTCGGCCCGTCCGCACCGCCGATGGCAGCCACGGGAGCCGTGCCGGAGACAGTCTCCTGCTTTGCGGGCTGTTCTTCGGCTTTCGTTTCAGCGGCAGCGGCGGCAGCTTCTTTGGCAGCCCCTTCTGCCTTGCCGGAGAACTTGAAAGGAACTTGTGTGGGCGGCAGGCAGTTTTCATCGTTGCAAGCGCCATATTCCAGATAGCCTTCTATCTGATAAGCGCCACCCGTCAACTTCAGCTTCTGCACAAATTGCGCCATATTCTCAAAATAGCGCACCTTCATTTCGAACAACTTATCGAAAGTAGAGATTTCCTTGCCTACGGGCTTCAGTTTGCCAACCACTTCCGCTCCGAATATTTTCTCCACATTGAAAGTCGCCGAGATAGGCCCTCCATCGCCCAAGTCGGTGGAATAGACATGCCAGCCCTTGTCAATAGCAGCCGTAAAAACGACCTCCGCTTCATCGGCAGCCAAAATCTTCAGTTCGGAATTGAACTTGACGGGGTCTTGTATCTGTGCCTGCACCGCCACAGCGAAGAGCAACAGAACGAAAGGGAACAGTAATTTCTTCATGTTCTCTGATTTAATTTTTAATTTTCAATTATCTCGTAGTCCACGCAGGCACGGCTCTCTTTCACAGCAGCGATAAGCTTGCCGGCAGCTACATGGTCGGGATGGGTAGCATAGTATTTCACGTCATCCAACGTATCGAACTCACTGTAAAGAGCGATACTCCAAGCCTCGGCAGGATTGATGTTCAATCCGACTTCAATCTTGCGGATAACGGATATTTTAGCCGGAAGCGCTTCGATAGCTGCCTTGAAACTGTTCATCGCAGCCAACTTTTCGTCAGCCGGTGCCTCATCTTTTAACTTAAATAATACAATGTGCTTTACCATAACTTTGCCATTTAAATGATTTATCACTATATTTGTCAGCCTAAGCGGCTGTTTTAACAACTGCAAAAATACTGGTTTTGTTTCAAATATACACTTAAACGGATGTTAATAATAGGAATTGCAGGCGGAACCGGCTCGGGAAAGACCACCGTCGTACGTAAAATTATCGAAAGCCTACCGGCTGGTGAAGTGGTATTATTGCCACAAGACTCTTACTACAAGGACAGCAGCCATGTGCCCGTGGAAGAACGGCAGAACATCAACTTCGACCATCCCGACGCTTTCGAGTGGAGCCTTCTTTCCAGGCATGTCGCCATGCTGCGCGAAGGAAGAAGCATAGAACAGCCCACCTACTCATACCTGACGTGTACCCGGCAGCCCGAAACCATCCATATCGAGCCCCGGGAAGTCATCATCATAGAAGGTATCCTTGCCTTGTGCGACAAGAAACTGCGAAGCATGATGGACCTCAAGATATTTGTAGACGCTGACCCCGACGAACGCCTAATTCGTGTAATCCAGCGTGACGTGGTGGAACGCGGACGCACGGCCGAAGCCGTCATGGAGCGCTATACACGCATACTAAAACCCATGCACCAGCAATTCATAGAGCCCTGCAAACGATACGCCGACCTCATTGTGCCGGAAGGCGGAAACAACCAGGTGGCCATTGATATATTGACCATGTACATCAAGAAGCACTTGGGGAGTTAATTTGTAATGGAGAATTGATAATGGAGGATTAAGAACGCACTAAACCCTATGAGATATGAACAGCCTGTTTTCTTTCGCCAGACATAAATCATCCATTATCAATTCTCCCGTCCCAATTATCTTGCTGTTGTTGTTGTGCTGCATCGCAGGATGCCGTGGAGGACATCCTGCCGAAAAAGAAGAAGCGGATGACCTGCAACAGATAAAGGACAGCGGAGAACTGGTTGTATTGACACTGTACAGCTCCACTTCCTACTTCATCTACCGTGGCCAGGACATGGGATTCCAGTATGAGCTAAGCGAACAGTTTGCCAAGAGCCTGGGAGTGAAGCTGAGAATAGAGGTAGCCCGGAATGTGCACGAACTCATAGAGAAGTTGCTGGCAGGCAAGGGAGACCTCATAGCCTACAACCTTCCCATCACCAAGGAATGGAAAGACAGCCTGCTTTATTGCGGCGAAGAGGTCATCACGCACCAAGTCATCGTGCAACGTAACGGCGGACGCACCAGACCACTGAAAGACGTGACGGAACTCATCGGGAAAGATGTATATGTGAAGCCCGGAAAATATTATGAACGGCTGGTCAATCTGGACGAAGAACTCGGAGGAGGTATCCACATCCATAAAGTGACCAACGACAGTATCAGTGCAGAAGACCTCATCACCCAGGTGGCACAAGGAAAAATCCCCTATACCGTAGCAGACAATGACGTGGCACAGCTTAATACCACCTATTACCCTAACCTGAATATCGGACTCTCCATCAGCTTTGACCAGCGTGCATCGTGGGCAGTCCGGAAAGACTGTCCGCAACTGGCAGCCGCCGCCAACAAATGGCATGAGGAGAATATGACTTCACCTGCCTATACGGCAAGTATGAAACGATATTTTGAAATCGGCAAGGCCATTCCCCACTCTCCTATCCTCTCCCTGCGCGAAGGAAAAATTTCCCATTACGATGATTTGTTCAAGAAATATGCTCCCGAAATAGACTGGGACTGGCGTCTGCTGGCGTCTCTGGCGTATACAGAATCCAACTTCGACTCCACTGCCGTATCTTGGGCGGGTGCCAGGGGGCTGATGCAACTGATGCCTGCCACAGCCAGGGCTATGGGGCTACCCGAAGGAAAGGAACAGAACCCTGAAGAGAGCATAAAGGCTGCCGTGAAATACATAGGCGCCACAGCCAAAAGTTTTTCCAAGATACCCCAGGAAGAACGCATCAACTTTGTGCTGGCATCTTATAATTCCGGTATCGGCCATGTGCTGGATGCCATGGCACTGGCCGAAAAATACGGCAAAAACAAATATGTCTGGCGTGATAATGTAGAAAACTTCATTCTGCTAAAAAGCAATGAGGAATACTTCACCGACCCCGTCTGCAAAAACGGCTATTTCCGTGGCATTGAAACTTATAACTTCGTAAGGGATATTACGTCACGCTTCGAGCAATACAAGAAGAAGATAAAAAAATAGGGATTAAGGATTAATCCCTAATCCTTATTTTCCTTCCTATTTAAAACAGATTCAGTTTGTTCTTTCTCGCTTCTTCCAGGGAAACGGTTGTCACTTGTTTCTCCCGGTTCTTTTCGCACAACTGCCGATACTTCTCATGCAGTTCTTCTTCCAGCTCCTCCTTTGTCTTAGGATTCATCAGCTTGGCTGCTACTGTAGCATTCTGTGAAGCGTCCTTCAGATGGATTACGGGAGCATGATAGACCGGAGCAATTTTCAGAGCTGTGTGAAGCGGTGAAGTCGTGGCACCACCTATCAGCAGAGGAACGTCCAGACCTGCCTTTTCCAGCTCAATGGCTACATGCACCATTTCATCCAGCGAAGGGGTTATCAAGCCACTCAATCCTATCATGTCTACCTTTTCCTCTATGGCATGCTGTACAATGGTTTCGGCAGGCACCATGACGCCAAGGTCTATTATTTCGTAGCCGTTGCAGGCCATTACTACCGAGACTATATTTTTGCCAATGTCGTGCACATCACCTTTCACCGTAGCCAGCAGCACCTTCCCGGCAGCAGTCGCACCTTCTTCTTTCTCCGACTCGATTACGGGCTGGAGGATGGCAACCGCTCTCTTCATAGTGCGCGCCGTCTTCACTACTTGCGGCAGGAACATCTTGCCTGCCCCAAACAAGTCGCCGACATGATTCATGCCTGCCATCAACGGACCTTCAATGATGGAAACAGCCTTGGGATACAGCTTCAGCGCTTCGGCAAGGTCTTCTTCCAGATAATCGCCGATACCCTTTGTCAAGGCGTACTTCAACCGCTCTTCCACAGAAGTCTCCTCTCTCCAGGCAAGTTGGGAATGGGCGGCAGCCTGCCGCTCTCCTCCGGAAGTTTTTGCCGCCTCTGCTTCCGCTTTCAAGCGTTCGGCAGTTTCTATCAGGCGCTCAGCAGCATCGGGACGACGGTTCAAGACCACATCCTCTATGCGCTCCAATATATCAGCGGGAATATCGGTGTAAAGAACGGAGGTAGCCGGATTGACGATACCCATATCCATGCCCTCGCGGATGGCATAGTAAAGGAATACGGCATGCATCGCCTCGCGAATGTAATTATTGCCGCGGAAAGAGAAGGAAAGGTTACTCACTCCTCCACTGACATGCGCACCGGGCAGATTCTTGCGTATCCATCCGGTGGCACGGATAAAGTCTACAGCATAATTGTTGTGCTCGTCCATACCGGTTGCCACGGCAAGTACATTCGGGTCGAAAATTATATCATGGGGATTGAAACCTATCTTGTCCACCAAAAGACGGTATGCCCGTTCGCAGACCTCAATCTTACGTTCGTACGTGTCTGCCTGCCCTTTTTCATCAAAAGCCATCACCACGGTCGCCGCACCATATTGCTTGATGGTACGCGCATGCTCCAGGAATTTATCTTCCCCCTCCTTCAAGGAGATGGAGTTGACGATGGACTTGCCTTGCAAGCATTTCAATCCGGCCACAATCACTTCCCACTTAGAGGAGTCTATCATGACGGGAACACGGGCAATCTCCGGTTCCGAAGCTATCAGATGGAGGAAAGTCGTCATCTCTGTCCGGGCATCCAGCAGTCCGTCATCCATATTGATGTCGATGACCTGCGCACCGTCTTCCACCTGCCGGCGAGCGATGCTGAGCGCCTCGTCGTATTTCTTTTCATTAATCAGACGCAGGAATTTGCGCGAACCTGCCACATTGCAGCGTTCACCCACATTCACGAAGTTGTTTTCCGGCTTCACTTCCAGAAGTTCAAGCCCGGAGAGCCAAAGATTTTCCGGTCTGGGAACCGGCTGATGGGGCGTTGCACCGGCAATCAGCGAGGAGTACTCGGCAATGTAGGCATCTGTCGTTCCGCAACAACCACCGATAATATTCACCAATCCCTCATGGATATACTCTTTTACTTCATGTGCCATATCGGCAGGAGTCTGGTCGTATGTGCCCAAACTGTTGGGCAGTCCGGCGTTGGGATAAGCACTGATATAATAAGGTGCACGGACAGCAAGCTGCTCCAGGAAAGGTTTCAGCTGGCGGGCGCCAAAGGAGCAGTTCAACCCAACTGAAAAAATATCGGCATGTTGCACGGAGGCGAGAAAAGCATCCAAAGTTTGTCCCGACAGAGTACGCCCTCCAATATCAGAAACAGTCACAGAGAGCATCAAGGGTACATGAACTCCTACAGTTTCCATCGCCTGCCCGGCGGCAAAAATAGCAGCCTTGGCATTCAGCGTATCAAAAATGGTTTCTATCAGCAAAGCATCCACACCACCTTCGAGCAATGCTTCCATCTGCTCACGGTAGGCATCGGCCAGTTCATCGTAGCTCAAGGCACGAAAGGCCGGATTGTTCACATCGGGACTCATGGAGCAGGTCTTGTTCGTCGGTCCTACGGAGCCTGCCACAAAACGGGGTTTGTCGGGAGTAAGAGAAGTAAACTCATCTGCCACTTTGCGTGCCAGGCGCACTGCGGCAAGATTCATCTCACGCACATAGTCCTGCACATGATAATCGGCCATACTGACGCGGGTGGAACTGAATGTATTTGTTTCGATAATATCTGCACCTGCCGCCAGATACTTGCGGTGAATGTCTTGTATCACATCGGGGCGTGTCAGACAAAGCAAGTCATTGTTACCTTTCATCTGTCCGGGAATCTGCGAGAAGCGTTCACCCCGAAAATCTCCCTCTGTCAAGTTGTATTGCTGTATCATGGTGCCCATTGCACCATCCAAAATAAGGATGCGCTCACGCACCAAACTACCAAGTTTACTCATATTATCTTTTAAACATACGCGCCATATCGCGTTTGTCATCTTTTTCCTTCAGTGATTCGCGCTTATCATATTGCTTCTTACCTTTGGCAAGTGCCACCACAAGTTTGGCCAGCCCTTTTTCATTGATAAACAAGCGCACGGGAACAATGGTGAAACCCGGATCTTTCGTGCCGCGCATCAGTTTTTCAAGTTCCTTCTTATTCAACAAAAGCTTGCGCTCCCTGCGTGCATTGTGGTTGTTGTACGAACCATAGAAGTATTCGGCCACATGCATGTTCTTCACCCACAATTCGCCGTTGGCAAAGTAACAGAACGTATCGACTAAGCTTGCTTTCCCCAACCGGATGGACTTGATTTCTGTGCCCGTAAGCACAATGCCGGCCGTATAGGTGTCCGTCAGTTCGTAATCGAACGTAGCACGCTTATTCTTTATATTTACAGGAGCTTGTTTCATAACATTTATCAGTTTAGCACTACCGTCAGCTTATTGAATATCCATTCAATGGCCACCGGACAAGCTATTAACAAAATAGAAGAAAGAATGGTGAAACGCAAACGGTCTTTTTCCGCTATCTGCATCACCTTTTTGCTTCCTTCCCACACAACATACACGATATAGAATTGGAGCAACAGAGCCATAATGCCGAAATCAGGCAATATGCCGATAACAATCCTCAGCATGAACACCACTACCAGTGCATAACCTGCAAACTGTTGCGCCAAAGGAATATCACTGTCCAGCATAAACATGCGGACACGCAACCCATTGATGAGATAGGCTGCCAAAAAATATCCTCCAAACAAGGATACAGCCACCGCACAGCATTGTGTCATGGCATATTGAAAGCTTTGCGGCCCGTCCCATCCCATCTTCATCAAAGAGCCGATGAAAACGGACAACCCGCATAAACCAATCATAGGATAGACAAAAGCAGTAAATACTTTTCGCCTATCCTCTAAACTAATTTCCTCCCAGGCACGAGCCGGAGAGGAAATCAGTAGTATTGCTATATGAAATAAATCTTTGTAATTCAATATCAATTTATTGATTAGTAGACGCAATTTTGTATTCTACAGTATATTCCGTATAGTTTTCCGGTATTTCTGTATTGCTATTATTTCCACTTTCATGCGACTTAATAACTAATTTAGTAGGAAGATTTCCTGCTTTTTCTTTAAACCTTTCTAAAGCATTTTTTATATCATACCCATACCAATTAGAATAATAAACATCTGTCTTATCATCAGCACCCTTATCATGACGTAGATAGAAAACAAGGTCTGTGGCCCCTGCTTCAATTTCATCCAGTACACAAGCTAAAGCAAATTTATGCATCTTAAACTTATCGTTGTCATTTTGCAGTCTCCAAGCTATAGGAGTTACAAGTATATCCTTGTTATACAAAAATGGCTGAACTGACCCATTTTCCAATTTCAAAGTTATCACCGGTGCTGTTTCCGGCGCATCAACAACCAAGCTTTCTGCTGTCATTGATACGACAGCGTTTGCAAAAGAAATAGGCTGAAAATTCTTCAAAGTGAAGTTGGTAGTTTTAGATTTTTCATTCGTCTCAGGTTCTATGCTCTTTCCTAAGATGATTCCCATTCGAGAATCTGAAATCTTCAAACTCGAATTTGCCTCAAATTGAGTAACAGAAGCCGATGTAGGTTGATAAGTGTTACCCGCAGCATCTTCAAAAGAGAGTAATCCCATATAGTTATTCACTAAAACCATGCCATAAATGTCATCATACTCTCCGTCATCTGAATTCAGACACGAAGTAAACGCAATGCCCATCAACAATGTCAAGGCAACCATCAAGAATTTTAATTGTTTCATCTTTCCTATAAATATTAGAGTTTGCAAATTTAGATAAAAGAATTGAGTAATATAGCACTCTCCTCGTTTTTTCATTGTTTTTAAGATTAAATGAAAGATTAATCTAAATACTGCACGCCCCAATATTTATTTAACATTTATAAACAACCATAATTTAGACAATCACATTATTCTAAAACATATTCTCCTACCAATTTCCCTGTTGTTGGATTATATGTTCTAGCTTCAAAAGAAGAAAAGCAGTCTCCACTCCATTTTCCTTTAACTCTAAACGTTTTAGTATCCCCTATTTTCCTTAATGTAGCAACGTAAGTCAAACTACCTTTGTACATGACTAACACCGCATCAAGTTTTACAGTTTCACCTGGTTGAATCGGGATTTGTCCAGTTCTCGTTTTTGTTACCGTTTTACTATCACTTGTACCATAAGTCCAAGATTTATTTGTCTGCTGCTGTACAGAAACATTTACTCCAAGCGAAGAATCATCTCCTACCACATTAGGTATACCCACGTTCAATCCTCCTGAAATAGTGACACTTACTCCTTCTGTTTTTGAAAAATCAGATTTTTCTGTATAGCTTGTAGATAAAGAATAGTTCCATGTATCAACGCTTAAATGTTCATTTGTATATTCATCATGGTCACAAATCACTTCTGTAGGTTCAAAGCTGTCAACCGTAGTCCGTACATACTCTAAACCAACAAGTTCATATTCACCAACAGGAACTATTTCCCATAAAGCGAGGCTTGAGGAATTATTCGTTTTAAACTTTACAGAGGAAGACGTTGAAGATTCTGATTGCAAATAATAAGAAGACAAACCAGTATTAAAGTTTCCATACATCGTATATATCATACAATTAGCATCAGCCAAACAATTAAAGCTTAAGCCAGGTCCAGCCAAAGGTGAATCAAAAGTTGATTTATTCCAATAACTCAAACGAAGATTATCAGGTATTTCTGAAGATAAATAGTTATTAGGAGTAACAACTCCATATGTATCGGATGTCACTCTATTATTTCCCCCAGCAACAACAATAGTTCTTCCATACTTCAGATACCATCTCTGCCTCAAAGATCCATCATCTTTATCTGTTAAACAAATTTCAGTACCTTTCTCTTTACAAGTAAGATACTTTTGTTTAGAGTTTCCAATATTCAAAATATTCACTGGAATTTCGGCAAGCTCACTTATCGGATCAAAATCCGCACTAGAACCTATCGCCCTTGTCATCACCTGCCCCACACCACTACTTTCCACAAAGTTATCCAATTCCTCTTGCTCACAAGAAAATAGAGCTAACACTCCTACCAACAATAAACTAATCTTTTTCATAAGCATTACATTTTTTAGTTAACAATATATCATAATTCAAAACAGCCATATGCATATGCCCCATTATCTCCTTTAATTTCTATACAATACTCCCCTGATACTCCGAAAGGAAGTTGCAAATATTTCCGAAGGGGAGATAGAATATTCTCGGAAGAAGAATAAATCACAGAACCATTTTGGGAAATGGCAATTTCCACTACCCCGATTCCTTCCATAAAATCCAATTCCACGGAATAATTAGAATCTTCAACGAATACAACAAATGGCACTAATGGTATAACGGAACGGCTTCCATCTTCTTTTCCCGTAGTCAGAATTTCAAAAGGAATATCATTTGAATGCAAAAAGACTTCTTCTTTTCCAGAAGCAATACTTATGTCGACCAAAGGATTAGCATCGACCTTTAATAAAGAAAATAACAACAATACAGATAAGATAATTTTCAGTTTCATAGTCTTTCATTTTTTATTTATACAAAATTAGGGACTATTCAACAATAATTCAGCAATAACTATGCGGACAAAAATAGGGTAGGTAATAAATTATATATCAACACACTACAAAGAAACATATAGGACAAAAAAACGTTTTTTTCTCAATACATCATTATCATTTGCTCTAAAGAATCATTCTTAGTAAGTCCTAAATCTGCTTTTAGTCTTTGTCTGTTTTTATATATGGATTTCATTTCACAATCAAAAACAATCATTAATTGCTTGTTAGAGAATCCCACTTTCAGCAACGCAGCCAACAATAATTCATTTTTTGTTAAATCAAACTCTTGTTTAAGTCGAGTAATAAAATTCGCATGAACCAAATCCAGAAAGTCAAATATATGTTGCCGTTCAGCAATAGTCATATTACTAATAATCAAATTTCCTTGCTTCAATTCCTCTAATACAAACAAGGCGTCAACACTCGAATTCTCACATACTCGCTTATTTTCTGCTATTAAACAAAGGATTTTTCTATTCAGGATTCCTATTTCCTCTTTTTTAGCCTGACGTTCTTGTAAGCTCACATTCTCCAATTCTGCAATTCTACAAGCATATCTATTAAAAATTGCATTATTATTTCCAATAATCTCGACATTACGCAACAATTTTGTTCGATACCTTTTCCTAACCAGAAAGAAAGCGATGATGCCCAACCCTAATATGAATACAAATAAAAACAAATAAAAATAAGTCTGTTTCTCATTTTCCAGCCTTATCTGTTTATTTTCCAAAATAAGCTTATCATTTTCATACTTATTCTGCAAATCCAACAACTGCTTTTGCAGTTCAGCATTACGAGTCACCTCTAATAATGAATCAGACTTCTCTTTATACAAAAACGCTTTCAAATAATTACCATCTTTTTTATGCATATCAGCCAAATAGTAATATGCACCCGAAGACACAAAAATATTAGTTGCATTGATACAAGAAACAAAACAATCTTCAGCTTTTTTCTTTTGACCTACTTCAGAATAAACACGTCCCAAAGACAAACTATAACGATATTTATCATTTAAATTATCACAAACTTCCATTGCATTTGAAAAATACTCTATTGCTTGTGGATATCGTTTTTCATTATTGGCAATAAGTCCTAATAAATGTAGAAAAGATGCCTTCATACCACTAACAGTGTCACTCAACACAAGCCCTTTTTCAGCATACCAACCTGCACTATCATTATGATGTACCGAAAAATAGCCTCTTGCCATATTCCTATAACCATATAAAATACGACGTCTGTCACTCGCCAGTTCATAGTACCTGATAGAATGTTTAAAATTGTCTATAGAATTTTCATACAATCCTTGAACCGAGTTCAAATACCCTATATATTCCCAGACCATCCCTTGTACTTTATAATCCCTAGTTTCTTCCAAGAGACTCGATGCTTCCAGATAAGCCTGCATAGCATCTGAGAAGCGCTCCTTTAACAACATCACTTTTCCATAATAAAAGTAAGCCTTCCCTGCCTTCAATTTATCACCTTCCTGTTTATAATATTCTACCGCTATCATTATCAATGAGTCTGACTGCAAATTATCCAAATAGTTTTTATCCAAAGCCTGCGTTAAAAGCAAAGCATAATCTGCTCTCTGTTGTCCTCTCATACATTCGGGACATTCAATTTGACTCAGAAGCGACAAGGCACTATCAGGAAATAATTCCATACACGCTTCCACACGTCTTAAGACATTATTGTCCTCTTTTTCTTGTACACATGAGATAAACAATACAAGAATCATCAATAAATTAATTCCATTTTTCATCCCGGCATTCATAGCTCGCATATTTTAGCTTTCAGATAGCACATCTCTCCAATACCGAAAGGCAAGAATGGGTATAGGCTAATATGCCTTTCCTCGTTACTCTCTATCACACAATCTTGGCAAACAGCTCCAAATGCTCATCCACATAGCCGGCAACCAAAGCTGTATATTCCTCCTCTTTTTCCAAAAATTCATCTTCCAGTTCATCGAAAGCCTCATATTGCTCGTACATTGCCATAAATTCCTCGTCTGTGCGTTCGCGTTCCAAGTCGTCACGATGGCTATCGTATATTTTCTTGGCAGCATAAACCAACTTGCTCAAATCGCCCACTCCCCACAAACGCATCACTTTGGCAAACGGATTGTCGAAAATATAACCGCCATAACCATTTTGAATCAGTTGGCAGAAGCCCCCTTCCATCACTTCATCACGGAATATCTGATAGGCCAACAATGAATGCTGTTCACCGGTAAGCAAAGACATCGTCCCGGCAGTCATTTCTCCGCCTATTTCTTTCTTATAAGCACCGGTGAATACGCCGATGAATGCATCCATCCCTTCGCCGGCAGCCTGGCGCAATGCCACATCTGTAACTTCTATCATAGTTTGTATTTTATTTAATTGTGCCACAAAGGTAAGACTTTGCAGTCATAGTCAAACACGGACTCCCCTTTATTTTCTTCGCCTTGCCAACCAGTTGGCAGGATTTTGCCTTACCATTGGCAAGACTTTGCCACCGCGTTGGCAAAACTTTGCCATGGGCATGGCAAAAGTTTGCCAAGACGCAAGCAAGGGGTTGGCAAAATTACTTCCTGATTAACAAGCACATACCTTATTGATTCACAAACCCTATCAGAGACGAGAAAAAACAGTCAACTGCAAACTCCACTTTACATTCCGCAGAAATTCAGCTTCTTATTACTTCTTTTTAATAAAAAAGTCAAATTGAACAGTTGGCAGAAACGGGGAAAACAACTAACTTTGCACCCGACTAATAAAAGTGGACTACGTTTTTTTTAATTATATCACTTAAAAAAAGAGCTAATTATGACTTATTCACACGAAGTGGAACACATGTGTGTTGTGAAGAAAGGTCCTAACCACGGACCGGCTCCTATTCCCGAAGAAGGTAAATGGGTAAAAGCTAAAGAAATTGTTGACATCTCTGGTCTGACACACGGTATTGGCTGGTGTGCTCCTCAGCAAGGTGCATGTAAATTAACCCTCAATGTAAAGGAAGGCGTTATCCAGGAAGCTTTGGTTGAGACTATCGGTTGCTCCGGTATGACTCACTCTGCTGCTATGGCATCAGAAATCCTCCCGGGAAAGACTATCCTCGAAGCATTGAATACTGACCTCGTTTGCGACGCTATCAACACAGCTATGCGCGAACTCTTCCTGCAAATCGTTTACGGTCGTACTCAGTCTGCTTTCTCTGAAGGCGGTTTGATTATCGGTGCCGGTCTGGAAGACTTGGGTAAAGGTCTGCGCAGCCAGGTAGGTACACTGTACGGTACTTTGGCTAAAGGTCCCCGTTACCTGGAAATGGCTGAAGGTTACATCAAGAATGTATTCCTGGACAAGGACGACCAAATTTGCGGATACGAGTTTGTTCACCTGGGCAAGTTCATGGATGAAATCAAGAAGGGAACTGACGCAAACGAAGCTTTGAAGAAAGTTACCGGTACTTACGGACGCGTAACAGCAGAACAAGGAGCAGTTAAACACATTGACCCACGTCACGAATAATATAAGGAGGAAAAGAATATGATTAGAGAAGTGAAATTTGAAAGTCAAGACCGTCGTATCAAGCAGATCATCGCTGCCCTGAACGAAAACGGCATCAAAGACATCGAAGAGGCTAACGCTATCTGCGAAGCTCATGGACTTGATCCTTATATGACGTGTGAAGAAACTCAGCCTATCTGTTTTGAAAATGCAAAATGGGCCTACGTTGTAGGTTGCGCCATCGCTATCAAGAAGGGCTGCAAGAACGCTGCTGAAGCTGCCGAAGCTATCGGTATCGGCCTGCAGGCATTCTGTATCCCGGGTTCTGTAGCCGACGACCGTAAGGTTGGTATCGGTCATGGTAACCTGGCTGCCATGTTGCTGCGCGAGGAGACTAAGTGCTTCGCTTTCCTGGCAGGTCACGAGTCATTCGCTGCTGCCGAAGGTGCTATCAAAATTGCCGCTAAAGCAGACAAAGTACGTAAAGAGCCTCTGCGTTGTATCCTGAACGGTCTCGGCAAGGACGCTGCACAGATTATCTCCCGTATCAACGGCTTTACATACGTTCAGACTCAATTCGACTACTACACAGGTGAACTGAAAGTAGTTAGTGAAATCGCATACAGCGACGGTCCTCGTGCCAAAGTAAAATGCTACGGTGCAGACGATGTTCGCGAAGGTGTGGCTATCATGTGGAAAGAAGGCGTGGATGTATCTATCACTGGTAACTCTACGAACCCGACCCGCTTCCAGCACCCGGTTGCCGGTACTTATAAGAAAGAACGCGTATTGGCTGGTAAGCCGTACTTCTCAGTAGCATCCGGTGGTGGTACTGGTCGTACTCTGCACCCGGACAACATGGCTGCCGGACCGGCTTCTTACGGTATGACAGACACCATGGGTCGTATGCACTCAGACGCTCAGTTCGCTGGTTCTTCATCAGTTCCTGCCCACGTAGAAATGATGGGATTCCTGGGTATCGGTAACAACCCGATGGTAGGATGTACAGTGGCTTGTGCGGTTGACGTGGCTCAGGCTTTGGCTAAGTAATTAAAGTTACATTATATAAATAAACTCCTGTAGTCCATGTGATTACAGGAGTTTTTTATTTGTGGTAACTTGACTTAGATAACAGATTGAAGCACCTTGCATCACTCATTATTTGGAGTGAATGAATGGTGAATCAGTAAGGAGATAACAAGATAAATCCTGCTTTATTTAAGTCCAAACAACTCATGTAAAGAGTAGCCAATTACCCCTCAAATCAAGCCATAAACAGGTTACTTTTGCAGCCGATTTGCAGCCGAATTTGCCATTCTTAAAAAACGGCTGCAAGAATTGGCATAATCAACTATAATACAATGCGATACACTCCATATAACATTTAATTTAAAATGGAGAAACATTGTACAATGGTTTACTTTTCATTAAGAGAAAGTAAGCAAAACAAAAAAGGTCTATCACCTATTGAGGTTTCAATCACCACTAACGGAAAGAGAATCTACTTTAGTACAGGTAAACACGTACCTGCTGCTGACTGGAACAAAGAGAAGCAAGCTGTAAAAGGCAAGAGTGAAGAAGCGCAGCTAATCAACGGTTATCTGATTCAACTACGGAATAAGATATATCAAAAAGAAATTGAGCTACTCCAAAAGGGGTATCTTATCACTGCTGAACTATTAAAAGAAGCTATCACAGATAAGGTGGAAGCTCTGAACGAGAAGACTTTATTGGATGTTCTGAACGAACATAATACAGAGCGCAAAGCAATGGTAGGTAAAACTGTTGCCCCTGCCACTTATTGGGTGTTTGAATATACAGGCAGATTATTCAAAGAGTTTATTCAGAAGAAATATGAGCGTAAGGACTTATATTTAAGAGAGATAAACTTGGGCTTCATTCAAGGATTCCATGCTTTCCTTTTAGGAGAGAAGAAGATGGGACAAAACTCCTGCACCAAACATTTAAAGTTCTTAAAGAAGTTGCTAAATTTAGCTGTCGCCAACTCTTATATATCCTACAATCCTGTAAATGCTTATAAAGTAGAACGCGAACCCGTAGAAGTGGATTTCTTGGATGAAGAAGAATTGAGGAAGATTATCAACTTTGATACTCCCCTACCAAGATTGGAACGAGCTAAAGATATGTTTCTCTTTGGGTGCTTCACAGGGCTTAGCTACATTGACATTAAGACCTTGACACCAGAACACTTTGAGAAAGATAACACTGGCAGAATATGGATTAAGAAACGTAGGGTTAAGACAGGGGTTCTATCACGCATTCCCCTACTCCCCATCGCCAAACTGATATTGGATAAGTACAAAGGTGGAGAGAAATTACTCCCTATTCAAGACCCTGCGGACATCAACAAATATCTAAAGGATATAGCTATACTTTGTGGAATTAATAAACGAATTTGCTTCCACACAAGTAGGCACACCTTTGCAAGTACAATTACTTTAGCCAATAACATATCGCTGGAAGTTGTTTCTAAGATGTTAGGACATACCAATACACGAATGACTGCCCACTATGCAAAGCTGATAGACAAGTGCATAGGTGAGCAGATGGATAAACTCATGGATACGTTTACAGGAGCTTCTGATTACTAAAGCATATCCTATCCACAAATTCCTCACTTGTAGCAATGCAGGTGGGGATTATTTTTTAATTTTGCCTTAAACTAATAATTATGGAGAAGCTAAAGGAAGATTACATAAGCATTGATACTCGTTTGGAATACATGGAAGCCATAGCCGTTAAATATGTTCCAGACGTAGATATAGACCCAGCCACAGGAGAAAGATACGTCTGCGGCACTACCGCCTTACCCCTATTCATAAGAAGATACAATCAGAATGAACTATATGGTAATTTCACATACGAAGATTATATAGCCAATGAGGACATACAGAATACATTGAAAGGTTTGGGAGTTGATATAGATAAGTTCTGGTTTCTACTTCTGTTCATCTTTGACTATACTTGTGGAACGTGCTTGGACGGAATGAAAGCTACAGGCATTGGAATAGAACAACTCATCAAATTCGCCAAAGCCATAGCTGACAACCATAAGGAGATTAACCAATTTGGAGTAAGTTTTAAAAAGCCTATTACCGTCTCTGTAAAGATTGAAGGCAAGCATCAGATAGTAATTGACAATGCCAATGCAATAGGTTACTTGGCTACTATCATTGCCAACAACCTAAAAGAGATAGAGGAACATCCTTGGATGCAGAACCAACAAGTCAGCATAAGCACCCATGCAGAAGAAAAGGAATCCGTTCAGATATGGCTGTTCTATAAGATGTTCAATGACTTCTTCAATTTAGAGCCATATAATAAGCTGTTTAATGTCAGACAGAAGAAAGGAAGCACCATATCACTTAGTAAGACATTGCTCATATCAAGGCTTATCTACTTCACTAAGCTATCTAAACATAGTAAATTCTCAGATGATGAAGATGTCCTAAAAGGTTACATCAAGCAATATAAAGACAAGAGAATTGATACTGCGAACAGCATATACTTCTAATAAACTTCTGATAATTAATACAGTCCTGCTCCGTACCATTAAGAGGGTACATAAGAGCAGGACTTTTTTTCTCTCTTTTAATCCTGCCATTATATCCCATCTTTGCAGCGTCAAAACGATAGCGGACGAGCTGACAATTAAGAGGGGAAGTAAAACCACCCATTAATTTCTCTCTTTTAATCAGCCCAGAAGCAAGTAGTTTTGCAGCGTAATCAGAAAGCCAAGTGCGTATAGGTTGGACGGTTACAAAGAACTTAATTTGATAATTAAAAACAAGATGACAATGAAAACAATGACTAAGACAGCAGGAAAGACTGCAACCAGCAAATCAGTAGCTAATGCTAAAGCAGGAAAGGCAGTGCGCACTCTCAGCTTACAACAACAGTTGATTAAAGCTGAAAGAGATTTGAAGAACATAGTTAACAGACAGTTGGGAGAAACCGTTCTACACGCCCAAGAGTTAATTGTGAAACAATTAAAGCAGGCTATTGAAGAGAAGAATAGTAAAGCCCTCACACTTAAAGACGAACCTATTACATTCCAATTAACTAAAACTGAGGAGAAGGTCTCTAAGAAGATTGCCTTTGTAAAACATAACAGAAGCATTGATTCAAAGAAAGTAGATACGTTCATTGCTATTATTGACAATGGCAAATATGAAGAAGCCTATCCCATCATCGTGATAGAAGCTTCAAAACTAATAAAGGCAGGATATGTCGTAACAGATGTAAACGGTAGAGTTCTGACAGAAGAAGAGGCAGAAGGCTACTTTGTAATCTTGGACGGTCAACACAGAAGCACAGCATTTGCCAAACTAAACTCTGTCAAAGGTAATATGACTATCCCCAATGTCTTTGTTAAGGATATTAAGGATATAGGAACTTATTTGGAAGAAATCAACAGAGTTGGTAATTGGGATATGAAAGCCAAGATAGGGGTTGCTGCCTTGACATCCAAAGATGAACTCTTTGAGAATATGGCTGAACTAATCCAACAGGGATTCAATCCTACGACAGCAGGTCTGATTTATACCAAGAAGAACATTCCAGAGAAGATATTGAACAAGGTTTTAAGAAGAGAAGAATACAATCTACCAAAAGATGCCATAGTTGACATCAAGAGAGGTAACGATTTTATAACTCTATGCAAAGCTGCCAAAATCAGCGTCACATTTCTCACTAAACGTTACTTCATTAAAGGATTTAACAGTTATGCTAAAGTACATGGCGAAGAACAAGCATTCAAGGCTTTGGATAAGCTAAAACAATTAGAACTTAATGATGACAAACTAAAGAAAATAAAGGAAGATGATGATTTTCAAGCAATGCTACAAAATGCTTTAGAAGCATAATACATACTACGGAGCAAAGCCCATGTGACAGGTGGGCTTGTTCTCCCCAAGTTCTTAGAATTTCTGAATAGTCTAAAGTCTGATTACTAAATGTGTGGTCTTATCATTAGTTTCTCACTTATGGAGTTACTATCTTTACAGTACTACAAGCAGATAATCCCACCACATAGATTGACGGACTTACAAACTATTCAGAATATCTAAAATGGAAGAATTTACTTATGAGCAGATAAGAGTTAAGGCTCTTAAACAGGGAGTAAAAGATAACAAGGTTCACATTGGATTGTGGGCTAATCTTAATAACTATCTAAAGACAAGGAGAAAGAAGAATGGAAAGGTTGCTACCTATTATATCTCATTGCAGAAGTTGGCTTATTAATTCACTGATATTTAAACTGATATGATAATTCATCTGCCAACAGGAAAGAAGTTCCATAACAGAAAGGAAGCTAAGATATATTTTGGCACTGCCTACTATTACAAAATGGAACGTGAGAAAAAATATTTAGTGTTTACCAACAATGTTCAATCAGCTACTAATGAATATGAAGATACCTCAAAAATACCTGCAAAACAGGATAAGTAACATTAGGCAGGATTATGCTACTATTAACAAATCTATTGTAGATAAACTCAATCCTCCTAATCTGTACAGGTTCTTCTGTCTGTCCTTATATAGAAATGACTATTATAAGGTCAGATGGAGAATTAAGGATTTAGCTAAGCGGACTGGAGAGGAAGAAACTGCACTAAAGAATTTCAATAAGGATATAGAAGCTGTGTTGGTTAGAAAGAGATACCCTGTACCAATCAACCACCCTCTTATTGACTTTACAATGAGAAGTCTTTACTGCATCCCACCCATAGACCGCCCCAACTTTATAACACTGTCCTACCTCTTTATAAAAGTGGATTTGGATATTAAAGTGAAAGGATATTATATCAAGCTCTTATTGATAGCAGAAGATAACAAGATATTGCTTTCTCTTAATAAGTTGGCTGACAAATTGGGAATGGGTAAGAAAAATGTAGAGAGTTACAATCTGGATTTATATAATGCAGGTCTGTTAAAATTCATACCCAAAGGGATAGAACTTACTCCAAAGGAACTATTATTAGACAATGATATAGCCAAACAACGTAAGGAGTGGAATCCAACCAACTCAAAAAACGTGGTTAAGATAGCTTTCAAGTCCAAATAACAGGCAAGTAGGATTTTTCGTACTGTTTATTAATATATTAAGAGATAGTACGAATAATCCCCACTCTGTCTTATTCTGACTTTAGAAGCATCTAAAGTTGAATTTCTACGATAAGGGTAAGCAGCCCTTATGAATGCTACTTCGTAATGACAATTTTAAACCATCAGAGTAATGCACAAGACACCCCTACCCACATAAACACCCCCTCATAGCTCTTAAATAAAAAGAATGCTTTAGAAATGCAGTCTGATAGTTGGCAGGAATAAGCATTCTTATTAATCCAAGAACAGGCACGATGCACTATTATCACAACCAACCTATAATTTACTAATGCTCCTCATTTCCTTTGAAAGAATCTTTAGGGAAAGACATAGGACAGCCTAAGATACAAGCGAAGAAATTCACTTGTGTTTTAGGTTTGTTCCTATTAAATCCATTCAATCAATAACCATTTAATTCAATTTCATTATGAGAGATTTAGTAATTATGCCAGCTATGGCACAGCGTAGAGAATCATTAAACATGGGTGAGTTTGCAGAAGAAGCAATCATTGTGGAAGAAGTAGCAGCACCCAAGAGAGTAAACCATTTCATTGAAGCCAACACGCAGGAAGTAACCTTACAGCACTTACAGCAAGACTGCATCATTCCAAGTTTTGCATCAATGGAGGAAACCATAAGCCACCAATCCTTTATAGGTGCAGTAGTGGATGCAGCTAAGGATTACTTTCATGGAGAACAGTTTGATATGCCAGAGATTAGAATCTCACACCCTATCAATGGCAGAATACCAAGTGCATTAGGTAAGAAAGCATCTGAATTGACAGACGAAGAGAAAACTTTGTTCTATCAGAGAATGTGTTTCTGTTTTGAAATTCCATCCATTGTACATGATGAATACGGTAATCGTTTAGCGTTATCCATTGGTGGAGTGAGAGCATATAACGAGATTAACCTATACAGTAAGAAGTCTGTTGAGAGATTTAAAATCTTCATAGGCTTTCGTAATCGTGTGTGCTCAAATTTAATGCTTACTACTGACGGCTTGCAGGATAAGATAGAAGTCCTAAGCGTACAGGAACTATATGCAGCAGCATTGAATCTGTTCCATGCTTACAACCCATCCAAAGACCTGCACTTGTTAAGAACACTTGGGCAGATGTCAATCTCAACAAGTGAGTTCTGTCAGATAATAGGCAGGATGAGATTATATCAAGCTCTTACACCCAACCAACAGAAGCGCTTACCTCGTCTATTGTTGGGAGACAGTCAAATTAATGCAGCTTGCAGAGCATTCGTTTCTGATGTGAATTTCAAGAGTACAGAGGACAGCATTACAGGCTGGCAGCTCTTAAACCTGCTCAATGGTTCTGTAA
Source organism: Bacteroides sp. AR29 (assembly GCF_900217715.1). Lineage (NCBI taxonomy): Bacteria > Pseudomonadati > Bacteroidota > Bacteroidia > Bacteroidales > Bacteroidaceae > Bacteroides > Bacteroides sp. AR29. Next base: position 185,535 of record NZ_OBMS01000004.1, on the reverse strand, counting down.
AGTCAAGTTACATTGATAACTTCTTGGAGAGGAATCTTAACTGTACAGAGTTTGTACAAGGCATTCAACGTGCCAAATTAGGAGATAGTGAATACGCTTGGTTCTTGGGCTGAGTGGATTGTTGATTGAAAGAGGAAGGGACATCATTAAGTTGGTGTCCTTTCTTTATTTCTACCAACTTATTAAACATTGTACATTATGGATATAGATTATACTGTGGGTGAAGTGGAACTGTCCTACAAACCAAAATTTAAAAGTCTGCATCAAGTAACTTGTTCAGAGGATGCTTATAAATACTTACTTCCTACCTATAAGGAAGGAACTATCTGTTACAAAGAATATTTTAAAGTCTTGTTTCTAAACCAAGCCAGCCAAATTTTAGGTTACACTCTCATTTCAGAGGGAGGAATTACTGAAACTTGTGCTGATGTCAGAGTAATTTTACAAGCTGCATTGCTCACCAATTCAGTAGCTATCATTCTTGCTCATAACCACCCAAGCGGTAACACGAAACCAAGCAGGCAGGATATAGAGATTACTAAACAGGTCAAGGATGCAGCAAGACTTATGAGGATTACAGTAACAGACCACCTCATATTAACAGATGCAGGATATTACAGCTTCGCAGACGAGGGAGAATTATAATAAGGTAAATGGCACTCAATTTTTAAGTTGGGTGTCCTTATCATATTCACTTTGATAATTAGTGAATGTTCCTTTAGTAATCAGTGAGTTAGTAAATCCAACTCAGAATTAATATTCACTTCTATTCATTTCATTATAAAACAGAACATTATGTCACTTAAATATTCAAGCACAACGGCAGACTATCTTGTTTGGTCTGATGCAATGAACCTCATAAGGAAGTTAGCCAAAGACGAGAATTATAAAATCTCACTCCTTATAGCTTTAGGATGCTTCACAGGATTAAGAATATCTGATATTCTATCTCTAAGATGGAAGCAGATATTAGATACTGACGAGTTTACAGTAATTGAACAAAAGACAGGCAAGGTAAGGACTATCAGACTAAACCCACAATTACAACATCATATTAAAGAGTGCTACGAGCATATAAATCCAGTTGGAATCAATGCGCCAATCCTTATCAGTCAGAAAGGCACTATCTTCACAATTCAGAGAATCAATATCATTCTTAAAGAGGTGAAGAAGAAGTACAGGCTAAAGATTAAGAACTTTAGCTGCCATTCTCTTAGAAAGACTTTTGGTAGACAGGTCTATAACATGAACAGTGATAATGCTGAACTTGCTTTAGTAAAGCTGATGGAACTGTTCAACCATAGTTCTGTTGCCATTACTAAAAGATACTTGGGATTAAGGCAGGAAGAAATCTTACAGACTTATGACTGTTTGAGCTTCTAATTGATTGGGACAGGATTATTAAGATACATCTTTATAGTGGTCTGAATGGTTCTGTCCCAAATCAATGAAATATTGAGCTTAGATACATCTAAAGCCCAATCTTGACAGTTTGGCATTTCAGCCTTATAGAAGTAATGCAATTCCATTAGTTTACAGAGTTTATAACTATCTCAACTCTTATTAATCATGTTACAGGTAGCACTTCTTGAATATCCAACAATATGCTGACCTAAAGATAATAATTCAAGGTAGGTAAGAATATTCAGAATTTAGTCCTTATATGGGGAGAAGTGAATTTGATACCCACATGGATTTAGAGAGTTCAGATGCAATTCTGCTTAAATATCTTATTCAGACTATGTTTGAGGGCATAGAATTTACTATTAATCCACACTTCATGCCTATTAATTTAGAACCTTTCATTATCTTTGCATCAATTCCAATGAACTAATGCGTTAGGGAGTTGGAAGGACATAGTTAACGAAAGGTGTTATTGAAATTATCTTCTACTGACAAATTCTCGCAAAATTTGAAATGGAGTGAAGATGATAGCAGTAGCACCCACACTTGGATATATACCTACCTCATAGTTGCGAGGTTTCTATATGCCCTTTGGTGTGGGTCGCTATTGTTTTATCTACTCCAAAGGCAATGCGAGAAGCCCGTCAGTAAGATAAAGCAAATAGTGTTCCCACATCTTTTTTATTTATGCTCATCTTTGGGAACAGATGAGTGCAAATATCCTAATTATGACTAAAATGCAATATAATGGGGAAGACCCCAAATTATCAGAATTCTTTGTTATCCTTATAGTTCTGGTAGTAATTGGAATAGCAGCATGGCTGTTCTCTTAATAATTGAAAGGCATACTATGAATAATATATTTGCCAGACTATTCTGTTCTAAGAATCATTCAACAAGTGATGAAGCATACAATATTGTTGAGAGCATGGCTAAAGCAAAACCGCTATACAAAGAGCTTATCAAACAAGCTCACCCAGACAAACACCCCAACAATAAAGATGTAGCAGAGGAACTAACAGCAATGATTAATAACAACAGATTCAATTACAGAGAACTCTTAAAGATTAAGGATTTAGTAAATGATAAATTAGTGTAATATGAATATTGTCGATTTCTTTAAAAACTTACTCAATTCTTTAGTAGGTACTTCATTGGAGCGAATGAAGTTGATAAATACGATGAATCAAACTTTCAAAGACAGCTATTGTTCTGGTGCATTAGATAGATTCTGCAAAGTCTCTATAACAGTTGGAGATACAAACTATGCGCATGAAATGAGTGCATTCTTTTTAAGAAGTGGGTTTAAAATCTCCATAGAGAACAATAATAATATAAAGGATTCTGAATTTAGAGATATATCTCAATACATATTATCAAACAAACCTTTCATAAGACAACTGATGACTTTAGGATTTGATACTCTTATCGTAACAGGTAAAACTTCAAGAAAGGGAATGCAATATTGTTTAAAAAGTTATACGCAATTAGGAGGTTTCTCATTAGAATAAATCATCATGTGGCATTCAGTTATAGACATTTACTCAATACATATCAGCAGACTATATGGCAGTTTGCATAATAAAGAACTTATTCAAGGATTAATAGCACAAACATTTACTATTGAGAGAAAAGATATTAGTAAATGGTACTCACCTCATAACAATATGCAGGAAACTCAAAGATTACACCTTGAACATAAGTTGCTTTTTACTAATGGAAAGATTGCGAGTTGTGACACAATAAGCTATCTAAATGGATTTCAATCAAGACTTTACACAAGAACATTTGAAGGCAGCAAAGTACATATTAAAGAATATATGCTTAAAGGATATATGAATCCACAGCCAGCTCCAACTCATGAAGGTTCTACTATTGAGAATATAACTCGTTATATTAAAGACACAGAAAAGGAAGGACAGTTAGCAGGCAGAACAATAGTATCTGATTGGGATGATAACGGTGTAAAGAAACAAGCTATCGTTAAATATAATCATTTAGGACATATAATCTTATATGACTCTTGGTGGAATGGCAAGAGAATAAAGAAAGAGTTTGAATATCAATACGACAATCATAATAATTGGGTAGAATGTAAAGAATATCATGATGGCAACTACGTGAACTTACATTTATGTCAATATAAGTACAAATGAGAGCGATTGAGAGAAAAGTTTACATATTACTAACTAAAGAACAATTTAATAATGAAAACTTTAAGATTAATTGGAATGACCTTGTTAATGGTCATGTTGGCTGTAAACTTTACAGCTTGTAGCGATGATGAAGAAGAACAGACAATCATTGACCAAGCCAACCTTATAGGTAAATGGCAGTCCACTTGGGAGAAGGTTCACAAAGTGGAGAATGGCAAGGAAGTTGTCACCTCTGATGAAGCCTACACCAATGGCTTATGGGAGTTCAAAGCTGACGGTACTTGCACAGAAGGCTATGCGGACGGTGGATATACAGAAACAAGTCGCTGGTCTTTGAAAGGCAATAAGCTGACTATCTCTTACGATGACGGTTATTCGGATGTCCTTACTATCAATGAGCTTACAGCTAATAAATTGGTTCTCGCCTTTGAGGATTGGGATAATACGGATGACGGTGGTTTAGAGTTAGACGATATTACTACGACCACCTACAAGAAGATTAACTAATTGCCAAACTAATTTAAGGCAGGGCAGCATTTGAGGGAACTCTTATGCTGCTTCTCTTTTATAGAATGTTCCACAACACCCCATTCGCAAGAATATAACAACCAAAGCATTGCTATTAAAAGAGGAATGATTACCTTTGTCTTAAACTCATAATCAAACAAATTATGGAATACATCAACGAATTTCACAAAGAATGGATAGAACGCACTCGTCAATCAATAGCCTCTTGGAGCAAGCGACCTGCATCGCCAGAAGAAGTAAGGAAGCAGCAGGAGAAACTGAATCAACAGAGGGCTATAAGAGAAGACAAACAGAAGAACTGATAAAGTTTGCCAATGACAATGGTCTATGGATTGACTTATCACACCTCAATATTACTTATATGGATAGAGGTGGTGAGAATGAAGTGTTCCATGATGGTAATGTGTCTGTTGTAAAATTAAATAACTTTGAGTACGCAGGGGATGATTTAGAGAACTTCTTCATCCGCATTGCTGCACATAACAAGTTCTTTGGCAATGTGCCTTATCAAATGATAGGCTTCGCTTATAACAGTCAGCAAGAATTTTGCGCAGTTCTCGTACAACCTTATATATTAGCTGAACGAGAAGCTACGGAAGACGAGATAGCTGCTTATATGCAAGCATTAGGCTTTGAAATGGACTATTACGACGAATACCATAATTCGGATTATGAAGTGTTTGATGCAGTTCCCAATAATGTACTTTATGGCATAGACGGAGATTTATACTTCATTGACACGCAAATTAGATTACGGTCTTAACTCCATTAGGAGTACTCTCATCTAAAGGGTAACGCATAGGCATTTGCCCATGATGCAGCCCTTTTTGATAATTCGTTCTTTTATTTACTAACAAGGAGTTTACCCATTGCTATTATAGCATTGATTAATAACAGCTTGCAAATACTTACAGGGATGCTGTGTCGCTGCCTCTTACGGTATGACCGATACTATGGGACGTATGCACTCAGACGCTCAGTTCGCCGGTTCATCTTCAGTTCCTGCTCACGTGGAAATGATGGGATTCCTCGGCATCGGTAACAACCCGATGGTAGGATGTACAGTGGCTTGTGCGGTTGACGTGGCTCAAGCTTTGAGCAAGTAAGTAGCAAGTAAATAATTACATAGAAAAAGAGGATAGCCTTCATTGGCTATCCTCTTTTTCTATCTACCCACAATCGCCACCTTTATCACCCCCTCCAGCCTATTCTCAAAAATACGGTAGGCTTCGTCAATTTCCTCCAACGAGAAACGATGTGTGATAAGCGGTGTGGTATCTATCTGTCCCGCCGCTATCAGGCGCAGTATCTCGGCACAATCGCACCCATCCACACCACCGGTCTTGAAGACAAGATTCTTGCCATACATCTCCGGCAAGGGCAATAACTGAGGCTGGTCATAAAGCGCCACAATGGTGACAATGGCATTGGGACGGGCACACTCCCATGCCAAGCGGAAAGTATCTTCCGTGCCGGCAACTTCAAGTACGACATCTGCCCCACCATGGTCGCTATGCTTCCTCACAAAGTCTTTGCAGTTTTCCGGCCCAATGACCAGCACCTCCGGATAATGCTCGCGGACAAAACGGATTCTTTCGGCCGACTGCTCGCAGACAATAATGCGACGGGGCTTCTTCAGCATGGAACAAAGCAGGGTACAAATACCCGTCGGCCCGGCACCGATGATGAGTACAGTGTCTTCCTCGGTTATTTCGGAGATACGGGCAGCCCAGAAGCCGGTGGCCAACACATCGCCTACCAAGAGCGCCTGCTCGTCGCTTACCGTATCGGGAATACGGTTCAGTCCCTGGTCGGCATAAGGCACACGTACATATTCCGCCTGGCCGCCATCGATACGGCACCCCAAAGCCCAACCGCCATTAGTGTCGGTACAGTTGTTCACATATCCGTGACGACAAAAGAAACATTTACCACAAAAAGTCTCCACATTCACAGTCACACGGTCGCCGGGCTTTACCGACTCAACTTCGGCACCCACCTGCTCTACGATGCCCACCATTTCGTGTCCTACCGTAATTCCGGGTACGGCGCGCGGTACACTTCCATGCTTTATATGCAAGTCACTGGTGCATATGCTACCCAGTGTCACCCGCACAATAGCATCACGTGCATCTTCCAATACCGGTATCGGTTTCTCAAGCAATCCGAACTTTCCGTGTTCAATATAAGTATATGCCAACATAATATATGCTTTTTTGAGTTATCACTTCTAAACGCGAAGTTGCCAGAAAGCAACAGCCGCTGCGGCCGCCACGTTCAGCGAATCTACACCGTGCGCCATGGGGATACGAACCACATAGTCGGCTCCCGCAATCGCTTCGTGCGAAAGACCATCTCCCTCAGTACCCATCACAATAGCCAACCGGGGCTCGGTCTTCAAAACGGGATTGTCTATGGAAATGGAATTGTCCGTAAGCGCCATGGCCGCCGTGCGGAAACCCAACTCACCGAGCGTATCCAGAGGACCGTCCATCCACGTCCACGGCACAAGAAAAACCGTTCCCATTGAAACCCGGACCGCACGACGGTTCAGAGGGTCGCAGGAATTACGTGTCAACAGCACAGCATCCATGCCAAGAGCTGCCGCCGAACGGAAGATGGCCCCAATATTGGTGGTATCCACCACCCCGTCGATAACCACAATACGCCGGGCTCCCCGGCAGACGTCCTCCATACTCTTCGGAACCGGACGGCGCATGGCACAAAGAACGCCACGCGTCAAAACGTAGCCGGTCAGCTCGGCAAGCAATTCCCTACCGCTTGTGTAGACGGGTATATCGCCACAACGCTCAATGATTTCAGCAGCATCCCCATAGATGTGCTTGTGCTCACACAAAAGGGCCAAAGGCTCGTAGCCGGCATCCAGAGCCACCTTGATAACCTTAGGACTCTCAGCTATAAACAGCCCTTTGTCCGGCTCAAGGCGATTGCGTAACTGGGCTTCGGTAAGGGTACTGAATATCTCCACACCGGGATGGGTCAAAGATGATATTTCGATAACAGGCATCGGATGATTTACTATTTGACGATTACTATTTACAATTCATGGCAGAAAGCCCTATAACCCCTTTATTGTCTTCATCAGTTGTTCTCCCAGTCCGATGGTATATCCTTGCGATACAAAGACCACCCGATTGAAAGTATCGGCTATGATGAATATCGGCAGGCTCTCTTTGTGCTTCAACTTCATACTTTCTGCAATCTGCGCAGCGATACCGTCCGTATCTATACCATAAATAATGGTAGAGGGCAAATCGGGGAATGACTCGCGGGCGAACTTGCCGGCTTTGGCCTCATCAGGGAACAGCAACACCATCTTACGCCCCCACTTCTCCAAATCAGCCTTGAATGAAGCGATGTCGCGCAACGCATGATTGGTTGGCTCTTGATTGACACCCAGAATGCCTACGACAAAGTAACCGCGCCCACAAGCCTGCAGCAGACTCTGCCGGGCTGCGGAGCCGGCGTCCGGCAGCGGAGTGAAGAGAGACTCCGAATTAAAGTTCCCGATAACCTGCACCTCATCCTCGCTCTCGCGCATCACCAATTCAATTTCCGTTGTCTTCTCCGGCAGAATATTGAAAAAGGTGGTTTTAGAAAGTACCGCACCGCTGGCAAGGCGTGTACCGGTCACCAAAACATAATCTCCGGCCTCCAGAGCTGTTCCTTCCTTCAGCAGATTGCTCCATGTAGTACCGCCGCCCATATCTGCATCGCCTTCGTCATAGGAAAGCAATTGCAAACTGCCCTGCGGGGTCTGTTTGGAAAGAGTGAAATGAGAATAGTATTTCGGGTTATCCAACGAACGGATAGGCTTATAGGAAGCCACCAACTTTCCCTTCGAAGCAATTCCTTCTGCCATAAAGACCGGCTCTTCCGAATGATGGTTCAAGTCCACATCCATCGCACCATCATCCCCTATCAACTGTACTTTGCCGGTCACTCCGTTGATACGGGCAGGGATTGCCATGCTGCGTGCCATGGAGACGAAGAAAATGTCACGGCTATGGGCATCAGCCACACGGGCCTTCCAGACCCCTTCCGGAGAAATGGGAGCCCCTCCCAAATTACAGTCATTGTCTACCCGGATATTTTGGGCCACCCATGCCACCAGTTTCATCGGTTCTGCCTTGTATGCCTCAGCATCTTCCTTTGAGACGGCTTTCTTGAAAAATCCTTTATAGGGGGTCAGCATCTCGTTGCTTACGCGTGGATTGCGCACATATCTGCGGAAATGGTCGGCATTCTTGCACATACGGGATTGCATGTGGTCCATCAGAACTTCCAGTGTAACGTCGCGGAGGTCTTTTGCCGAAATCCGTTGGAGCAGGTCCAGACCTCCTCTTTTGGACTTTTCAGAGCGCAACCGTGCCATGAAGTCGACAATGACCCGATGGTTTCCTCTGGAAGCGACCAGTATCCGTGAAACGGCATCTTCGTCGAGCTTGTACCGCCGGGCAAAATAACGCGCCGTCTCATCCGTCATGAACATAGACACATAAGCGTTGCGGATGGAATCTTCATGGACCATGCGGCGGTCATTCGCCGCACGCTGTTCGGGCGTAACCGCCGGCAACTCCGCATTTTCGGGGGGCGGCACAAGTTCAAAATCTACCGCATGGCCGCCGCCGGCAGTCTTATCCATCTTCACAACCAGTTCATGGTCCTTACCGAAAGACAGTTTGGCATAGCCGAATTTTCCGTCTTTGGAAGCCCATACCAGCATGTCACCCTTACCGGCCGTCAAAAAAGCCTTTCCCTCCGCATCGGTCCGCTTCCGGGCTACGGTATAAAACTCAGCATAATTGTAGAGTTTGAACTCCACACAAGCATCGGGCACCGGCTTGCCTTGCCCGTCCGTTACCGTAACCGTGGCCTTGGCCGTCGGTGCATAGTTACCGATTACATTGATTTCCGTATAATTGGGAGTGACGGACATCACTTCTTCCACTCCTTCATAACGTCCGAAAACTTTGGTATGCATCAACATGCCGCGGCTGGCCGGAGCATTGAACCAACCAAGGTTGAGTACCGGTTCGGGTTCGCAGGCTCCAAGAAAATACCATTTCCCGTCTGCCCATGCTTCTACCCACGCATGATTGTCGTCGGTATGCGCCCACCGGGGTGTGTAGACCTGACGAGCAGGGATACCCACCGAACGCAAGGCGGCAACCAGCAAGGTAGATTCCTCGCCACAACGCCCGTATGCCGTGCGTACCGTTGCCAAAGGCGAACTGGTACGGGCATCGGAGGGAGTATAGATAGCCTTCTCGTGGCACCAGTGGTTCACCTCCAGAATGGCATCATAGAGGGACAGAGACTTGACACGATTCTTCAGTTCTTCGTAAAACACTACCCGTGCACTGTCCAGATGCTCATTGTTGACCCGCACCGGAAGTACAAAATGACGAAACAAATCCTCAGGAATAACTTTTCCCCAAGGCATCTCATCGGCAGCCTTTTGGGAGGCGCGCACGTTCATCAGATGAAATTCTCCGGAATAATCGGCAATGTCTGCCAAAGGCATATAGGCATAAAGGAACTCCAAAGCTTCGCGTTCGTACGACGTCAAGTCCGTATCAAATATGGCAAACAAATCGCCCTGCGGCAACCTTTCTTTTTTTTGATTGAAGTCTTGCTCCACACGTTGGCGGTAAGAAGTGTCTGTAATGAAAGAACGTTTGCCGCAAGAGGCAAGCAAACATACCAGTCCGAGAAATCCCAGAAGTCGTGCAACTCGTTTCATAACGCAATTATTAAGGTTGAACCACAAAAATAGTGTAAATCGTCCGCAAAAGAAAATTAATTCCCGTTTTACTTACATAATCACTCTACTTCAGATGTATCACCAAAGTCGTGTCTCCGGAAAAAGTGAAGCTGCATTTGTCATAAGACGGCGGACCCATAACGCCTTGAGCATCATTACTGAACCCGTACTTCTCTGTAGGAATGCCGAAAACGGCAGTATCCAGTTTCCCGTTTCCGTTCTCGTCTTGAAACAACGAAATGGCATACGTACCCGTAGGTAACCCCTGGCAAGGAATGGAGAGCGACGTATCTTTCACATCTATCCGGAAGGCGGTCAAGGGTTTCTTCATGAATGTTTCTTCCGAATTGTAGATGGCGACATAGAGATGCCCCTCCACCTTTTCAATGTCACACACTTCAATAGTCAGGTTCTGGGCAAAGAGCAGCTGGGCGGCACTTTGCATTACAAATACTAAAAAAATAATCATTGCTTTCATCTTTGTTTATTTAAAAAGGGTTATTGTCTAAAAATTGGATACATCGTAGGCGGCCTTCTTGCCTAAAGTCACATATACTCCTACATAGAAAAAATGGTCGCTGGAAGCCAGGACAGCCTTGTTATCCACCTTACCGAACTCATTCTTCCGGCAAAGGATATTGCTGGCGGAAGCATGGATGATTACCTTCTTGCTTGCCAGGAAGGTCACACCCAAATCCAGACTGTTATAAGGCTTCACTTCATCGTTCATCAGACCCGGCAGCATGGGGTTATGATAAGGACGTCCGCTACTGAAACGGTCGGTCACGCTGACAATGGAACGCAGGCGAGGCAAGGAATACTTCACCACCCAGGCTGCATTATGCCGTGTGGCATACTGAGGAGTAGTCAGTTCCGGATACTCCCGATATTTACGTTTGGCTATATTATAGGTATAGGATAACTGGTATTCCAGATTCTTGAAGGACGCTCTATCACGGAAGAACAAGTCTATGCCTTTGCTGTGTCCATAACCGTTGGAGGTCAAGAATACAGCTTTCGTATCGGCATCCGTTTCCTCCAATGCCAGACGGTCATAATCCTTATAATAAAGTTCAGCTTTACAGAAACGCCCTTCATAGTCGTACTGAACGCCCAAATTGTACTGCATACATACTTCCGACATCAACTGCGGCCGACGCACCAAACAGTTGTTCTCGGGCAACTGTGTGTATCGCCCTACAATCCCCGACAGCATCATGTTTCCCCAATAATAGTTCGCCGCCAGCCGGGGAGAGAAATTCATCTTACGGTTCGGAGAAGTGTATTCCGTGCGAAAAGAAAACTCCATCTTCAATTGTTCCATCGGATAATAAGCCATCGAAAAGAAACCCGCACCAATGGTAGGCGACATGCGATTGCTGTCATCCGTCCCGCACAACAGATAATGATTCCTGTAATTGCGGATATAGCTCTCTATCCCCATATCCAGGCGGAATACCGATGACAGCCGTTTGGAAACTTTAGCCTTCAGATGCGTCTCTTGCTGACGTTCCAGCCAGTTATCACCCGAAACAACTGCTCCTCCGATTCTCCGGTTATAGTAAGAATAGGCCGCCCCTGCAAACCAACTCCACTCTCCGGAAGTATGCCTGCGAAAGGTTGCATTTACATAGATATTGTCTTCACCCAGCCCGAACAATCTGCGGTTATCCCCTTCGTAAGTGGAAAAGTCCGTCCGGTCGTATTGTGCGTAAACCTTCCATACCACTCTTTCATCAAGAGTATAACGGAACTGGACAGCTCCGGAAAACATCCGGTAAGGCTTCTCGAAATCCCTCCTGCCCGAATAAACCTTGTCATACAAACCCAGGTTCTGATAATTCAAGTCAACAGACAAGGATCCTCTGTCAAAAGTCTTTGTGCCCCCTCCACCAACACCGACAACGGAAGCGTTCACTCCGACTTTATCGACCTTGCTGTAATCTTTTGTTTCCAATGGCAAGACTGCCGAAAGCGCTTCTCCATATTCTTGTGAAGCGCCTCCCGAAGCAAGGTTTACCCCACTGAACATAAATGTAGAGTAACGGCTGCGAGCAGGGGTATTTATTCCGTTCGAAGTATAGGGATTCAGTACATGCATTCCATCAATAAAAGTCTGCGTCTCGTAACTGCCTCCACCACGTACCAGCAATTCACCGGTTTCACCCTGCACTTGCGTACCGGGCAAAGTCTGCAATGCCTTGTATAAATCACCGTTCGCACCGCCCACCGTGACCAGTTCCACCGGATGCATATCGCTCCAACGGCTGTTGGCAGCAGGAGTTCTGGCTCCTTTTACCACTACTTCTTCCAAAGCGACACTGTCTATATTAAAATTCAGACGTACTGTATCGGTCACTGATTTCTGCGCTACGGAAGGCTGTGTATAAAGTAATACACCCAATATCCCAAAGACTGTTTCCCGTTTCATATCTTTACATTCGTTGTGTTTCCTGCCGCAAACATAAAGGAAGGGTATAAGACAAAAAAATATCCGGGACAGACAGCCCGGATATGTGACAACCAACAAACTCTTTGTGACGAACAACGTATTTCTGTGACGAGTGACTAACTCTTTGTTCGGTTTTCAATCAATGCTTTCACCTCTTTGGCGTATGCGCGTGAAACCGGAACATCTTCTTCGCAACCCTCCAGATTCAGCTTATATCCCTGAGAGTTTCCATCTACTTTCACCACCATCCGGATGTTTACAAGAAAGGCCCTATGGCAACGGATAATAAAAGGGCAAGCAGAGACAGCTTCCTCTGCCTGCTTCATGGTGGCACGCAACAATCTCCATGTAATTTTCTTTTCTTTATCCGAATCTGAACGGTAACCTACTTTTACGTAATTCCCCTTTGCCTCTGCATAAAGGAAATCTCCGGCCTTTACTTCCAGCATTTCTTTGGTGCCACCGGCAAACACCAACGCTTCTTCCGAGGAAAACACCTTGTCTTCCAAGCTCGCTATCCCAACTTCCGGGGATATTCTCCTTGAAAGGTGACCGTTCATCTCCATAGCTTCTTTCAGATTGCGGGTCAGTTGCAAATTGCGGTTCCACATCAGAAAAAATATGGTAGGAAAAGGTGCCAGCACCATTACCCAAGACAAAGCCAGAAAGAACAACCGCTTGTCCAACCACATTCCCATCAACCATGATTGATAGGCCCAAATCCCCACTGCTATCAGCAACAACATCAGCAGCAAATTCAACACATGCTTACCCAATGTCCAGTTCTGCTCCTTGTAATAAGCAGGAAATAATGCCGGAAGCAAATAGGTGAAAACTCCCGAAGCACCTGCCGCAATCAATGCAGAACCGGCAACCACCCCAAACACACTTCCCTTTATCCGGGAAATACCGAACGGCTGAAGTATATATAATATCAGAAAAATAATGGCCGAAGGTATCACTACTGCCTTCCAGCGTTGATAAAACGTAGGATAAGGACTCCGCCAAAGTTCCACCAATTTCCCCATAAGTATATAGTCTCTCTTGTTTACATGGTAATATATGCAAAGATAATACATTTACTCAACACATGCTCATACAGATACTATATTATCAATCTGTTTTATCACACGACAAGGATTTCCCACTGCCACACAATTCGCAGGAATAGAACGGGTAACCACACTCCCCGCCCCGATAACGCTGTTCCTCCCGATGGTGACACCAGGCAAAATGACAACCCCTCCACCAATCCATACTCCATCCTCTATTCGTACAGGTAAGGCATACGTACGGCAGATTTCTTGTTCTTCCGGACAGTCCTGCACCATACGTTCATCTACTTTGGTAGAATGGGTTGCCGTATATATCTGTACATTAGAGGCTATTAAGACGTTGCTACCTATGTCAATACGATTGTTGTCCACAAAGGTACAATTCATGTTGACAATTACCTTGTCGCCCATAAAAATATGCTTGCCACATTCACAATGGAAGTCAATATCCACATGCACATTCTTGCCTACATGTCCCAACATCTCACACAACAACTCCCTCCTGCGCTTGCTATCGGCATAATCTGTGGCATTGAATTGTGCCAGGAGACGTTTTGTACGCAAAATCATCTCCACTATTTTCGGATCCCTGCTTCCTATAAAAGGTTCGCCAGCCATGCACTTTTCATATTCTGTTTTCATACGCATCCTGTTTTTGCGGACAAAAATACAAAACTCTAATGTATAGGAATTTATCCTATGTTAAAAAATACCCCTTTGCCCTGATACGACTCAATGATTGTTGTGTAATGCCAAGGAAAGAAGCGATATGTCCCAAAGTCACTCTATGAAAAAGGGCCGGACACTCACTCATTAATTTTTCATAACGCTCATACGCAGACAAGTTGAGGCGAGATATATGAATATCTTGTAAGCGAAGAAAATTTTCCTGTTGTAACACCCTCATCCAATTTGCAATATCTATATCTGACTTATACAACTCATTAAGCGTTTCAATGGAAATAGAATAGACCAGTGTTTCTTCCAATGTTTCCACGTATTCAAAGCCTGCTTTGTTCCTATATAAATCCCACGAGCCACAAGCTACATCACCTTCCATAGAGAACCATGTCGTTATTTCTTTTCCATCGTGCAAGGTGTACGAGCGTGTCATTCCCTTCTCTATGAAGTGGACTTGCCTATCAAATTGTCCTGCACGGATAAAGTGTTTTGACAGGAAACACTTGCTTTTCAAAACCATGTGCCAATGTCGCCAATGCTTCATCTGAAACCGGATAATAAACTCTTATTGTTCTGACAATATTCTCCATACTAAAATATCCCTTTTTACAAAGGTATAAAACAAGGAAGAGTTTGCGAAACTTGCGTAACATATTTGTCATATATAGATTGCAAAATCTAGTATTTCTAAAGAAAATAAAGGATGAATGGCTATTTTTTATGTTATAAAACACATTTCTCGCAAACATTTCGTATCTTTGCAACGTTATAAGATAAAAGAAAAGATGTAAAAACCCGCTTTCCGAAACGCGGAGAGCACAAAAAGATGAGAATTATGAAAAAGAATGCAAATGAAATTTTTATGTTACAGTACCAAATCAAACGCTATCAGGCAATGGGTAATGGAACAATGTGTCAAACACTGAACGGTAAACTACAAAAGCTGCTTGCAAAGCAGTCACTCGTAACCATGTAAAAAAACACCTTTAAATACAATGAATAAAGGGCAGGGAACTTTTCTGTTCTCTGCCCTTTTTCTTTTTTATCCATCTATACTAATGGTTAGCACCAACAACAAACTCACTTTGCATCCTTATCTCCCTACCGTCAACCGAAATTCCTTGTAGGGTAATTATATATATTCCGTTCATATCCGAAGTATAAAAGTTGAGTGTACCCATAGCGGAAGTTATCTCCGGATTCCAATAAAGTGTATGCCGAAAATCCGGTAAGCGAGAACCGGCTTGTTTCTCTGAATTGTATGATGGAGCAACAAATGCGATTCTCTTTTGTGGAAACTCATAAGAAAACATCTGTGAATTCTTATCCAAACGTATATCAGGCAATGTTCCCCGATGGGTTATAAACGAAACAATTCCATCATACAACTCCCCGCCAAAAGTATATTTGCCAGTATAACGATGTATATAGTGTATCAAACGGGCATCATAGTTCAGAATGGTTTCATGGTCATCAAACGGAATCCCGTCTAACAACACCAGTGTTTTCATATTACTGAATCTCCTTATATCCGGTTGCAGTATCCGGATGACATCTTTACCTTCCAGCTGACTGATACGTATTCCCTTGACAAATTCCACAAAAACATCCCTCACAGTCCTGAAACGAACATACTCATCCAGATTATAAGTGGAAGCGGGAACAAAATCATAAAGTTGTTGCAATATACTCTTGCTATACGAAGAATCTACCGGCAAAAGAGAATGTAATTGCGCGCTGAAACCACGCTCTATCAAGTCTTCTTTCCGAAATGACACACAGACTTTAGGAAGTTTTTCCGCCAACACCCCGACAAAAGGAGAAATAAGCTCCAATCGGCAGGGACTTTCCTCCTCCGGTAATGCAGTTAATACAATCTCCTGCATATCCGTTATTCCGGTCGTATAAAAAGCATAAATAGCGTCAGCCTTAGGCTGTCCGCCAAAGACACGAATATCCTTGCCCACACATGCCAGACGTGCATTTACATTGTCAGCAGGCGCTCCCATCAGCCTGCCGGTTACAATATGCCCTTCACACTCTGCAGCAAATGACCGTTCCGGAACACTTGTATAGTTCTTCTGCCCGTCGGCTGATATTGGAAACCCCTTTAGCACATAGTCTTTTCGTACTACGGACAAAGTAAGCTCCTTGACATCAGCAGGCAGATTGGGTAATGTCAAGGCTACTTTACTCCGGTTCCCATAGACCGATTTATCTGTCCATAAGTCCGCTCCGGAAAGCTGATTGCCGGAAGCTTGTGAAACGGTAATGGAATCCGTGAAAAGT
This sequence comes from Bacteroides sp. AR29, assembly GCF_900217715.1. NCBI lineage: Bacteria > Pseudomonadati > Bacteroidota > Bacteroidia > Bacteroidales > Bacteroidaceae > Bacteroides > Bacteroides sp. AR29. The sequence continues at coordinate 169,182 of NZ_OBMS01000004.1, read as the reverse complement.
TCCACATTATCCTCCTCTGTTGTCTGAACAGTATTAAGCAAGGCTATATACTTCTTTGGGAAACAAGCCATAGGATAGTTCCTCATATAACGCGTATATGCCGTCAGTTGGTAAGCTCCGGTATGCATGACTTGCGGAAGTCTGATACGTCCCCATCCATTCCCGTTCTGCAAGTCGATTTTACCTTGTGCGTATACCAGCTTCGTGTCACTTATCTCTACATAAGCTACTTTGCTTAATACGCTTCCACGAGACAAGGAATCCGTCACACAAACTTTTATCCACAAATCTTCTCCAGCCACATAGCAGTCCTTGTCTGTATAAATACGCATATTCTCAACAATTTGAGCGTGTAATCCCAATACAAGAACCCAACCTATAATACAAAATATCACTCTCTTCATATCATTTCAATATTAATTCATTTCATCCGGCCAGAAGGAAGGCTTTTCCAAGCTGGCACCTAAATAGCGTACGTCTGTACAACCTCCGGAAACCCATGCATAACCTACCATCAATGGATAAGCAATAGCATATCCCATCACATATAAATCCATGTACGAATCTGCCCAACCTCTAAATTCTTGGCAATAACCGTCAGGAAACCTATAATATATATCATCGGCAGAAATGAAAATACGATATTTTGCCACATTCATGCTAACTCCCACATAACCAACTACATTTTTGCCTGAATTGTTGCAAATAATATTCGTAGGAAGTTCTGAAGGCTGAGGAATAAACAATCCACCCATTTCTTCATTGATTTTTATTTTCTCCTGATAATATTCGTACTCGCCCCTCGAAATCTTACGCTGTTTCACCAAAGTGCTATAATGATGAAAGACACGGTTATTATCCGCCTTTATAGAATAGAGCCACTTATCCTTCAATTGAGTATCCTTATTTGTTCCTATATTACCTACTATGATTTTAGCCGACTTATCATGACACCATCCCCGTGCATATGGTGTAGTATCAAAATCAACCACCTCATCAGTGGTAGGGTCATAACGGAACTTGGGATTATATACTGCCCTCACTTCCCAATCTTCCTCGTAACTCCAGAAATAACATCCGCCATCTTCACTCCGCATAGAAAAGCGGATAGAGATGTCACCGTATTTTTCCGGTTGCTCGTAGGTAACGTCATTTATTGTTTCTGTCTCCAATGGATATTGAGGCTCCGAAGTATAAATATCCCCTTCATACACAATTTTCAGACTATAGCTGGCATCTTTATTCAAAGAGCCAATTACAACTTGGTATTTTCCATCTCCCAAAGAAGTGCCATTAAAACAAGAACCATCACTTCCTACTACACTGACTTCTGCATCTATCTTGTTATAATCCTGAGGAATTCCTTCTACATTCAAAGGAAAGGAACAGCTCAAGGAAAAAACAACTGTACTATCTGATATGATGTTACCTTCAACTATAAGCACCCTCGTACTACTCTCCGGCAAGTGCGCATTGAATTTATCCACACAACTGCCAATAGTGAGCCACAACAAGCATATCCATGTTACTATATATTTTGCATTATTCATCGCTTTTTCTTATTAAAACAGATTGATTTCAACTGGCCAGAAGGAAGGCTTTTCCAAGCTGGCACCTAAATAGCGTACGTCTGTACAACCTCCAGAAACCCATGCATAACCTTTGAATCCCGTACGTGGGTCCGGGTCCGGATATGCAATGGTATACCCCATCAAGTATAAATCTAAAAATGTATACTCTTCTTTCAGCCCTTTCGCTCCCTGACAATACCCCTCAGGAAGCCTATATTGTATATCATCTGTAGAAATGAAAATGCGATATTCCGCCACATTCAAACTGACACCAACATATCCAATGGCCTGTTTATTTGAGCTTTCACATCTAATGTTCGACGGCAATTCCGAAGGCTGGGGAACAAACAACCCGCCCATCTCCTCATTAAGCTTTATTTTCTCCTGATAATATTCATATTCACCCTTCGAAATCTTACGTTGTTTCACTATAGTACTGTAATAGCAAGAAAAACGAATATCGTCTGCTTCAATGGAATAGAGACACTTATCCTTTACACGATTATCCTTGTTTATTTCCATATTACCTATTATTATCTCGGACGATTCACTATGACACCATCCGCGTGAGTATGGTCTAGCATCATAATCAACGATCTTATCTGTTTCGGGGTCATAAGCACACATAGGATTGTATACGGCCCTCACCTCCCAATCTTCTTCATAACTCCAAGAATAACATGCAGCATCTTTGCTTTGCATAGAGAAACGGATACTGACATCACCATACTCCCCTTGCTGTTCGTAGGTGACATCGTCTATGCTTTCCGTTCCTATCGGATATTGAGGTTCGGAAGTATAGATATCTCCCTCATAGACAATCTTCAAGCTATAGCGGACATCCCTATGCAATGTTCCGACAGCAACCCGGTACTTTCCATTACCCAACGCAACACCCCTAAAACTGGAGCCATCCTCACCGGTTACACAAACTTCAGCATCCACCTTATTGAAATCAGGAGGAACCCCTTCCACATCCAAGGAAAAGGAACGGCTCAAAGAAAACACGACAGCACTATCCGATATTATACTACCTTCAACTATGAGAAGGCCGATACTACTTTCCGGCAAGTGGGCATTGAACTTATCCACACAATTACTAAGGAACAACCATAACGGACATATACATATCACCCAATATACTTTATTCTTCATACCCTTTCAGAATTTAATATTATAAGTAACAAAAGGAATGGGAGCACCGAATATGGACATCTTGTATCCTTGAATCCTACCCTCCTCGGACACAAAATAGACAGAGTACACATTCTTCCTTCCGGTCAGGTTATAGATACCGAAAGAAAGGGAACTGTGGGTCAACAATGTCAGGTGGTGACTGGGTTCAATATTGAACGACAAATCCATACGGAAATAGTCGGGAACACGATAACTGTTACGGTCGGTATAGTAAACCTGCATTTTCTTCAAACCCTGGTCGTAGTATTGCCCGGCAGGAATTGTGGTGGGACGGCCCGTACTGTAATCCATATTGAAAGACATGCTGTAACGGCGGGTAAACTTGTAATTGCCTACAAGCTTGAAGTCATGCGGCTTGTCATACTCGGTCGGATACCATTCTCCACCATTGATGGGACGGGCTATGCGCGGATCATTCTGACGCAAGAAAGTGCGCGAATAAGTATAGCTCATCCACCCGTTCAGTTTTCCAGCCGGTTTTTTCACCTGGAATTCCACGCCGTAAGCATATCCCTCCGTATTGATGACATCCGTCTCCAGATGGTGGTTCATCAGGATTTGGGCGGAACTGCGATAATCCAGATAATCAATCAGCTTTTTGTAATATCCTTCTACAGATAATTCCAGAAGTTGCCCCGGCGTATTATAGTAGGCGCCTGCCGCCACCTGCCAGCCACGTTGAGGCTTGATATTGGGGTCGCTCAGCTTCCAGGTATCTGTAGGAGACATAACGGCAGTATTCGATACCTTATGGATATACTGCCTCATCGTATTGAAACCGGCCTTTACGGAAAAATCATCTGTAAAGGCATAACGTGCCGACACTCTGAATTCCGGTCCGTGATAGGTCTTGATGACCTTTCCATTCCCCGCCGTGATAGAATCCGCCACCGAAGACATGGAGGGCAGTATACCTTCCTGATATGTATAGTAAGTGCACGGTCCCAAAGCATTGAGCATGGAATAGCGTATACCCGCATTGATGGAGAGCCTGGAAGTTATATCCCATTCATCCCCTATATAAACGGCACTTTCCAGTGCTTTATCCTTTTGCAGTTCATCATATCTTACCAGCGAATTAGGCCCCACCGGCTCGTAGGTCCCGGAATTCACATTATACAGCTGGCTCATCAAACCGAAGTTCACCGCATGGCTATTGCCGGCTTGATAAAGAAAGTCCGCTTTTCCAAACCATTGGTTAATGGCAAAAGACAGCCGTGCGGCAGACGCTTCCTCCACCGTTTCATCATTTCGGTAATCGTAGTGGTCATAACCGAAAGAGAAGTTTCCGGTCAGCTTTTCTGCAAAGACAGTCCTCCAGTTTGCCGAGAAATTCATATTGTTGTAGGCATACTTCTCATTGTCATTAAAGGCAAAACGGTCGTGACTATAATAGCCATAGACATTCAGCTTGTTGCGCTCGTTCACCGTATGCGAGAAGACAGTCCCCAAATCATAGAAACCGGCTTTCCCATCACGATACCCGCTTTTGTTGGGCAATGTCTTCATTATCCAGTCCGAATAGGTCGTACGTCCACTCAGCAGAAGGGAAGTCTTTTCCTTAATGATGGGAATCTCGAGATTCAACTTACTGGTCACAAGCCCGATACCTGCAGAACCAGTAAACTTTTCCTTGTTCGCCTCCTTGCTGGTGATGTTCAGTACGGAAGCGATACGCCCGCCATACTGGCTGGGGATACTGCTCTTATAAAGTTCCGCATCCTTTATCATGTCCGAATTAAAAGCCGTGAAAAAACCGAAAAGATGATTGGGGTTATAAATCGTTCCGTTATTGAAAAGAAGCAGGTTCTGGTCAGCGGCACTCCCACGCACATTGTATCCGCTGGATGCCTCCCCCACTGTCTTGATGCCGGGAAGTGTCTGTATCATCTTCAGCACATCCACCTCACCCATAGCCGTAGGAATGTTTTTCAGCAGGGCAGGCTGCAGCTTCTCCATTCCCAACTGCACACTTTTCACGTTCTGTATACGCCCCGAAACAATAAGCACCTCATCCAGCATATGGTCTTCCTCTTCCAACTCGATATGGACAATGCCTTCACCATAAAGCATAAATTGCCGATGGGTCACTTTGATATTCATCCCACTGATTTCAAGAATATTATAGCCTGCAGGCAGGTCAATGGTAAATTCCCCCTGACGGTTGGTCGTCGTAGCTACCCACGGCTCTCGATGAATGATGTTGATACCATCCAGATTCTGGCCGGTCTTAAAGTCAGAAACTCTTCCGGTCAAAGTTATCATATCTCCGGGGGCAGGCTTGTACTTGTTTCCTATCTCATAGACCTTGTTTTCTGAAGAAGACTTCACAATAGGAATGTATGAAGGCAATAGTTCCTCATCCGTCTCCAACTTTTCCCCCATCAATACCGGTGGCAGCGAGGTAGCCAGAAAAATCTCCGGCAAGACAAATATTCTGTCACCATAAACCGTCACCTTATAGATAGTAGCTGCCAAAGCCTCTCTCAAGTACTCGGCAGTGGGGTTCTTCACCTCTGCCCGCTTCACTTTAAAAGGAACCGTTATCGTTGTATAAACACGGCAAGACGTGCCCTTTTCTACTGCATCCATCAATTCGAATATGGAAATGCTGTCCGTAGCCATCTGTTGCTGTGCAAACATGCCGAAAGGCGACAATAGGAGGAAAAAGGCTACTGTATATTTAAGATTATGTGCTTTCATATTATTTTCCATGAATTAAGGAATCAATATATTCCGTTAACCGGGTCATTGCCCGGACACCGCCATCTTCCTTGAAGTCCAGCCGCTCTTTCCGGCAATAAGCCTTCAACTGCTTCTTGTATGTAGGAAAAAGTTTCAAGAAACCCGAACGGGAAGTTATCACATAATCGGTTCCGCCACTGCGAAGACTGAAATAGCTCTTTTTCTTGAACCGGCTGTAATAAAGATCGTTTTTCTTCACCTGAGACTCCATTGTGGATACGATATACTGTGTCAGGCACATTTGCGGACTATCATATAGCAACGCAGCGAAACAGTCACCCTGCGGTACAAACTTCTGTCCTTCTATGACAAAATAATCCACTTTCCGCATATCTACCTGCAAGGTTATCCGTTTCTCCGGAGTAACCACAATCAGACTCTTTTTATAGGTATCATAACGGAGCTGCAAATCCGAGTAAAGCCATCTGCCATAACAGACAGCCCCCTCGCGAAATTCATCCGTATTCCAATAGGGATGGTTAAGATACTTCTGCTGGTTATAATTTTCCTCTGCCTTACCGGAGTAAAGAGCAGCATAATCTCCTGCCGCTTTTCTGAATTCATCAAAAACGGCTTGTTGTGCACAAACCAAAGATGGAAAACATAGGACGCATAGTAGCGTGTAAAGGTGTGTTTTTCGCATATATGTGAAGTGTTATAGGTGAGGATAATCACAAATATAACATTTCACTTTTAAAAATAAAATTATTATTATATATAATTCAAATAAAAACAAAAAATAGAGCCATAATCGGATGCTAAACACAAAGCTAAACATTTAGCATGCAAGCAGAAGCACATTACGATAAGATTAAAGCACCATTCATCCTCCACCATCAATTATACTTACATATATTTATAAAAAAACGATACAGCACAATCGCTCAAGCCACAACAATATCCTTCCCGAAAGGAGTCAATGCCAGCCCTGCCAGCTTAAAGTGTTGGATACCGAAAGGAATGCCTATAATGGTGATGCACAGCAATAACCCGAATCCCAAGTGCGAAAGGCAAATCCAAATGCCGCCCAAGAATATCCAAAGAATATTCATCAGCACATAGAGGCAACCGTTGGAACGTTCCCCGCTACGAACCTCTTTGCCGAAAGGCCACAAGGCAAGGCTTGCCATTTTCAAGGTCTGCATGCCGAAAGGGATGCCAATAATGGTGAACATCATCAATAAACTTGCAATAAGATACTCCACAGCAGTGATGATACCTCCAAACATCAACCACAAAATATTCATAAAACAGCCCATAGCTTTCCTTTTTTTAATACTGAACACAAATATAGCATTATTTATTTGAATGGTCCGTCTCCCAGTCACTAAATTCAAAACTCAGTTGTTCCCAGACTCCCTTCTCCTCCTCTTCACGGGGATTGGAAACGGAAAGTCCAATCAAACGGATAGGATGATGTTCATAATCCACTTCCTGCAGCAACTGCTTTGCCAAAGGCAGAATCACGTCAAGGGCAACCAGCTCCTTTGTTTGGGTCATACTGCGGGTAATCTGGCTAAAATCATGAAACTTGATTTTCAGCGTCAGCGTATTCCCGCGGAAATTGGCGTGCTCCAGTCGCCCCACCAGCTCCACTGCCGCATGGTACAGCTCTATAATGACGGATGAACGCTTGCTGATGTCCTTCTCCAACGTATGTTCGCAACCCACAGACTTGCGGATGCGGACAGCCTCTACCGGACGGGTATCGATGCCACGGGCAAAATCATAATAGACTGTCCCCACTTTGCCAAATTCGCGGGTCAGCATCTCCAAAGACTGCATGCGCAGCTGTTCCCCGTTGTGAATCCCCAAGGTGTGCATCTTCTTCGCCGTTACCGGTCCCACTCCCCAGAAACTTTCAATGGGCAGCCGGGCAACAAAGTCCAGTGCCTGGGCAGGATGTATGGTGCAAAGCCCATCCGGCTTGCGGTAGTCCGAGGCTATCTTGGCAAGAAACTTATTATAGGATATGCCGGCGGAAGCCACCAGATTCAACCTCTCCCGCACCTTCCGCTTTATCTCCTTCGCGATGTCTACAGCCAATGGAATGCCCGGTTTATTCTCCGTCACATCCAAAAAAGCCTCGTCCAGCGAAATGGGCTCGATGACATCCGTATATTCATGAAAGATTTCGTGTATCTGGCGGGAAACGGATTTGTAGACTTCCATCCGTCCCGGGATAAAGATAAGTTGGGGGCACAGCTGCTTTGCCTTCAGTGACGACATGGCAGAACGCACCCCGAAACGCCGTGCCTCGTAACTGGCTGCCGCCACCACTCCCCGTTCCTCCGCATGGCCCACGGCAATGGGCTTGCCCCGCAATGCAGGATTATCACGCTGTTCTACGGAGGCGTAGAATGCGTCCATATCGATGTGTATAATTTTTCGTCCAGTCATTCTTCTTTCAACTCCCCGATACAAAGATACACTAATTTTTCTTCATCCGAAGTATCCGCCGATAGACATAAATGAAGGCTGGTATTAAAAAGGCATCTGCAAAAATCCATGCAGTAGGGTCACCAAAACAAACAGCCAGACAACCGAAGGCTGGAACAGCCAGTAGGCTGACCAGTATCCGGGCAATCATCTCCAAGACACCGGAAAGCATGGCAAGATTGGTATATCCCACCCCCTGGATAGTGTATCGCAGGATGCAGAGCAGTCTCCAAACCGGGAAAAAAGAAACGGAAATGTATAGGAACAACTCCGTATTCTTCCATTTCTCTGGATGTTGCCATAAATCTAATACCTCCGAAATTGGGTGTAAAAATAGGGAAAGATAGCGTTTAACTCGCGAATTACCTCTATCAGCTACCGGAAATCTTCGGGATGAACATCTCCGATATTGCCGATACGGAAAGTGTCGGCTTGCGAAATCTTTCCCGGACATTCCGGAAATTTTCACTTTGCAACCAAGTTGCATCTCCTTTCCGCTACCTTTGCTGCAGAAAATAGAAAATAGGAGGAAACAATATGAGTTGCAAATGCTGCTGCACACACGGACATACAGCGATACAAGAAAAAAGAAACAGTCTGCTGAAAGATTATTGGAGAATCATCCTCTCCGCCCTATTGCTCTTCGGAGGGCTCATCCTGAATGCTACTGACACCACCTTCTTCAAGGGAGAGTATGTACCTTTTATATGGTACTTGCTTGCCTATCTCCCCGTAGGCCTCCCGGTGATGAGGGAAGCCTGGGAAAGCATCCTGCAAAAGGACGTGTTCAGCGAATTCACCCTTATGTCCATCGCCACCCTCGGCGCCTTCTATATAGGCGAATATCCCGAAGGCGTTGCCGTCATGCTCTTCTACTCCTTGGGAGAGCTCTTTCAGGACAAAGCCGTAGACAAAGCCAAGCGTAACATCAGCGCCCTGCTCGACGTACGTCCCGAAACGGCAACGGTCATCAGAAACGGCAGTACACTTGTCGAAGCTCCCCAACGTGTGCAGGTAGGCGAAACCATCGAAGTAAAAGCCGGAGAGCGCGTCCCCCTGGACGGAACGATGCTGGACGAAGTTGCCGCCTTCAACACCTCCGCACTGACGGGAGAAAGTGTTCCCCGCAACATCCGCCAGGGCGGGGAAGTGCTTGCCGGAATGATTGCGACCGACAAAGTCGTACGCATCCAAGTCACCAAACCCTTCGAGAAAAGTGCTCTTTCCCGTATATTGGAACTGGTGCAGAATGCCTCCGAGCGCAAAGCGCCGGCAGAACTTTTCATCCGTAAGTTTGCCCGTATCTATACGCCCGCCGTCACCGGACTGGCGGCATTGATTGTACTGCTCCCCTTCCTCTATTCGCTGGCAGATGCACAATTCTCGTTCATCTTCAATGACTGGCTATACAGGGCATTGGTCTTTCTGGTTATCTCCTGCCCGTGCGCCCTCGTCGTAAGCATTCCGTTAGGCTACTTCGGAGGAATCGGCGCCGCCTCCCGCCTGGGTGTCCTCTTCAAAGGTGGCAACTACCTCGATGCCATCACCCAAGTCAACACGGTGGTATTCGACAAGACGGGTACGCTGACCAAAGGTACCTTCGATGTACAATCCTGCCAGGCACAACCGGGAGTTACGGAAGAGAAGTTGATACAGCTTGCCGCCTCGGCAGAGCGAAACAGTACGCACCCCATAGCCAAAGCCATCATAAGCTATGCCCAACAAAGAGATATAGAGCTGATTGCCACAACGGACGTTACGGAGATTGCCGGCCACGGACTGCAAGCCACTATGGATGGAACGCGTGTCCTGGTGGGCAACACCCGCCTGCTGACTAAGTTCGGGATAGAATATCCCGATGAATTGTCATCAATTGTCGATACGATTGTGGCCTGCGCCATCGGAACAAAATATGCCGGTTATCTGTTGCTATCAGACACATTAAAGGAAGATGCCGTCAACGCCGTCAAAGAATTAAAAGCTTTAAATATCAATAATATTCAGATATTATCGGGAGACAAACAAGCCATTGTTACTAACTTTGCAGAAAAGCTAGGCATCACCCAGGCATACGGAGACCTGCTGCCGGACGGAAAGGTGAAGCACATCGAGGCACTCCGCAGCAACCCTGCCAACCGAATAGCCTTTGTGGGCGACGGCATCAATGATGCCCCGGTTCTTGCCCTTAGCCATGTGGGCATCGCCATGGGCGGACTTGGCAGCGATGCCGCCATCGAAACCGCCGATGTAGTGATACAGACAGACCAGCCTTCGAGAGTGGCCACCGCCATTCATGCGGGCAGGCAAACCCGCCGGATTGTCTGGCAGAACATCTCGCTGGCTTTCGGAGTGAAGCTGCTTGTCCTCATCCTCGGTGCCGGTGGAATCGCTACACTTTGGGAAGCTGTCTTTGCCGACGTAGGCGTCGCCCTCATTGCGATAGTGAACGCCATACGCATACAAAAACTTATTAAATAGAAAAAATGGAAGAAAAGAAATATTTGGACCTATTGGCCAAAAGGGACATACAGCCCACTGCCATCCGCATCCTGGTATTGCGCACCATGATGCAGGCAGGCCGTTCCGTCTCATTGCTCGACCTTGAAACCATGCTGGATACGGTGGACAAATCCACCATCTTCCGTACCCTTACCCTATTCCTCTCCCATCATCTGATACACAGTATAGATGACGGGACGGGTTCCTTCAAGTATGCCGTGTGCAGCGACAGTTGCTCTTGCGACGTAAGCGACCTGCACACCCATTTCCATTGCGAGAAATGCAACAAAACCTTCTGCTTCACCAACATTCCCACTCCGGTGGTGAAGCTGCCTCAAGGATTTACACTGAACAGCATCAACTATGTACTGAAAGGCATTTGTCCGGACTGTGCAGCAGAAGTCAACCGGGAGGCTTAGTCAAAAAATAAAAATCCATGCAGTCATTCATGTTCTTCTCTATCCTTAAGAAATAACATTGAGACAAACACATGGATACAAAAGCTCTTGTCACTTTATGCCAGAAGGGAAACGGGCAGGCCTTGAGCCTGCTCTACGAAAACTATTCAGAGAAAATGCTGAAAGTATGTCTACGCTATATTCCCGACCCAACGATAGCCCAAGATCTTCTTCACGACGGTTTTGTCATCATATTCACTTCCATTCATTCGCTGCGCAACCCGGAGAAACTGGAATACTGGATGAAAAAGATTATGAGAAACCTGGCACTGCAATACCTCAACCATGCCAATGCCAACCCCACCATCCCATTGACAGATATTCCGGAAGAGGAAGAGCCTGCTGAAAATCCTTTTTGTCCGGATTTCATTTCGTACGATAAGATGCTGGATATAGTGGAGAGCCTTCCGGAGGGCTACTGCAAGGTATTTAAACTGGCAGTACTGGAAGGATTGTCCCACAAAGAAATCGGAGATTTACTGGGTATAGCGCCACACTCCTCTTCCTCCCAATTGTTCCGGGCGAAAATTTTACTTAAAAAGATGCTGGCAGGATACCGTGTATTCATTGTTTTGACAGTATTGCTTCTCTTTCCAACGCTGTATGACTATCTGTACAGAGAGAAAAAGAGTATCAGGGAAAACCGTTTGTCCAAAGTTTCTTCCAGGCAAGCCGGGAGTACGCAACAAACAAAGAAAACCGATACTCCCCGAACCGACGAACAATGCTATACCAAAGAAAATCTGAACAAAAGGGAACGAATCATCCCTCCCGTTCCAGTTTCCACAGAATGGCCCCTTGCCATACCCACAATGAAAGATAGTATCCACAAATATCCCATACCTTCTCCATTCACCGGACAGACCATCACCAACCGACAGATGGCTTTCGTCTTCTCCCCTTCCCTGATGCCGCCAACCCGCAAGAAGAAATCCGGAAAATGGAAGTTGATGCTGGCAGGTTCACTCGGACCGCAACTGGCACAGAACTTATATAAGCTGATTGCCACTCCACATACCGACGGCATTTCAAGTGACTTCCCTCAACAAGTCAGCACGTGGGAAGAGTATTATTCTTATCTGCACACCCGCTATCAGCAGGGTACTCTGGGAAAAGATTCCATCGGACTCATGCAGATTGCCCAGAATAACAGCGGCAGGATTGTTGAGAACCAGCAACATCATGCCCCCATCGTCGTGGGACTCTCTCTCAGCAAGAAATTGAATGAGCGTTGGAGTCTGGAAACCGGATTGCAATATACGCTTCTCAGGTCGGAGTTCACTACCGGCGAAGCATTCCGCATTCAAGACAACCAGAAGTTGCATTATATCGGCATTCCTCTCCGGCTTTCCTACCGTTTCTGGCATTACAAACGTTTCTCCGGTTATGCCACGGCAGGCATGCAGGTGGATATCCCCATAAAAGGGACACTCCAAAGCTTCCATGTCACGGACAGTATTCCACACAAGCTCGGCAGTCATCCGGTAAGTGCTCCCTGGCAGTGGTCGGTCAACACAAGTATAGGCATACAATATCACCTCACACCCCAGGCAGGCATCTATCTGGAGCCGACTGTAAACTATTACATCCCCGACGGCAGCCAACTGCGCACCATCCGAAAGGAACACCCGTTCATATTCACCCTCCCGGTAGGCCTCCGCATTTCCTGGTAAAAAAACGATGCGCCACGCAGTCTTTTACCCGACTGATTATCTATTTATATGGATAATCAAACTCAAGAAGGAACAAAGAACATGCAGAAACGACATACCGACCGGGAAAGCTACTTTGATGAACAGTCACAGACCAGCAAGAACTATTATATCCCCTACATAAAGGAAGTCATCGGACACATCCCCGATAAAGTGCTGGAAGTGGGCTGTGGAGAGGGAGGCAATCTGCTTCCCTTTGCCAAAGCCGGTTGCCGGGTGATGGGCGTAGACATTGATGCCATGCGAATAGAGCAAGCCAGGACCTTCTTCACCCAAAGGCATCAGCAGGGACAGTTCATTTCCACCGACATTTTCCAGCTTGAGGACAAGGCTACGAATTTTCCCCTGATTCTTCTACACGATGTGATAGAGCATATCAGAGACAAAGAACGGTTCCTCTCCGGCCTACAAAAACATTTGTCTGCCGACGGAGCTGTATTTGTAGGATTTCCCGCCTGGCAAATGCCATTCGGAGGCCACCAGCAGATAGCACACAGCCACATTGTTTCACATTTCCCTTTTCTCCACCTCCTTCCCCGCACTTTATACAGATGGATATTAAGACTATGCGGTGAGCAGGAACGCGTAATCACGGAGCTACTGGATATAAAGAGCACCGGATGCACCATCGAACTGTTCAATCGCATCGCCCGGCAAGCCAACTATCAAATCATTGACCGGAGACTGTACCTTATAAACCCACATTATAAAATCAAATTCGGCTTGTCCCCACGAAGGCTCAACGGAGTTATTGCTGCTATCCCGTACATAAGAAACTTCTTTTGTACAAGTTGCTTTTACATATTAAAGAAAGGGACTAAAACTGTTAATCACTACTGATTTCCCAGCTTTAGAATTGATTCCGAACCATCAATTTAAGATTATATATTCAGAAGAAACCATTAAATTTTTGAATAGCTCTGATGAAAGAGGGGGTGTAGAAACCCTCATAAACTAAAAAATCACCCTCGCTGCAGATGGTTGTAGCGAAGGTGATTTCAATAAAAGGGGAACTTGCACTTCCTCCCTTTTAATGTTTTTACATCGTTACTTGGTTCATTACAGCCTCGTCAGGTGTCGTTCCTATTTCATCGGCAAATAATATGTGGGTGATAGACCCTCTCGGGGTCGGAGTTTCGATTTTAATTCTTTGACCTTGGTACATCTCCGGAATATCCACCAGCTTACATCTATGGGCTTCGTTATTGCCAAAACTGACATAATAATCTTCCCCTATTACCAGCTTTACAGGTTTACGTTGAGAGAAATGAGTCGGACAAACAGAGCTATCCACTTTTATATCTATCACAAAACCAAGAGCGGATGTTACCTTAGATAGTATATCAATGCTCACATTATAAGCCCCTTTCTCTATCTTGGCTATATTAACACGATTAACACCACAAAGATTAGCCAATTCCTCTTGGGTCATATTTCTCTTCTTGCGAAGAATGGCTAACCGACTACCAATCCGTTCACGTTCTTTCAAAATCTTCTCTGTACATTTTCCTTCGTGAATTTTCATAAATCTGTTGCAGAATTTAAAGTGTTGCCCCCACTTCTAATAGTTATTGATTTTTGAACAGACAAAAGTAGATATTAATTTTAAATTGTAGCACATTTACTACAACCGTTTTCTAAATGAATATAAAAGGTAGGGGGAGTAGAAGAAAAGAGAAAGCCCCTGAATTACTGGAATTCAAGGACTTACAAACTTCTTTTTACTATATCCGTGGAGCTGGAGGGAATCGAACCCTCGTCCAAACGAGGAAATCATAAGCTTTCTACATGCTTATCTTTGCCTAAATTTTCGTGCAGCGGCAGAACCAAAGCCATCAACCGTTGCCTTATCCTCTAAATTTTCACCCGCGCCACGAGGCTGACACGAACTATCCCCGATTTGACTGCACCACTTTATCGGAATGCTTCGGAGCAACAGCTTCCGAGTGATGTCACGTCCCAGCACCTGGTGCCGGGATTAAGCTTCAATCTACTATACTTCGATTAAGCAGCGAGAGCGTAACGAGTTTCGCCAGATAAAATTTTGAGGACTGAGATTAAAGTGCAAATCAACGACGCACTGCATGCTTACTTACCATTTCTGCCCGCTGTCAAATCCAGTCAACCCCATGACTTTGTAACGGTCTGAAATTTAAAAGATTGCGTAACTCATTGCTAAGTAGGGAGGGTGAAAAAGGGATAAATGCTACTTTATTTTTCATCCTCTACCGCTTTCTTTGGCCCAAAGATACATATTCTTTTATTAGCAATCACCATATATTTACAAATATTAGCTAATACTGACTTTTCGTGATAAAAACAATAATCTTCCATACATAGAATATGTGCACCCCATTGTCATCAATGTTCAAACAGCTACCAAAGCCAGTATCCGTTGACGGAATTACCCCCTGCAAGAGGGAATATCTATCTTCTGTAATGGATATTTGCACAAAAGAGATGGGAAGTTAACGGAAAAAGTCTCTGAAGTTAACTGAAAAACCGGAAAGAATTAAGGAAGCAATCTATCCCAAACTTTGGTTTTTCCATACCCAGCCTTGAGATGTCTAAACCAAGGTTTGGTTTAGACATCCCAAGGTTGAAAAGAAAGTTCTTCCGTACAAGCAACAATTCCGCCAACAGATTCCTATTATATAAATACACCCTCGTTTAACAGATGTAGCCGTAATACTTGTATACACCGCGATTGCATCTACTTTTCAGGTTATTATAGTGTTCTTTCTTTTTAAAAGTGAATGATATGTTTCGTCTAATAATGATTTGAATTCCCCGGTAGCGTCTTGGAGGATATTTTTAGTAAGAGGAAGACCCTTCGGACAATAAAAGCCGATACTTCGGACTATTTTATCCCTTTATTTCACACATTAGCCGTATTTTTGTCAACAAAAGAAACAATAATAACCAAGAGATTTTTAGAACATATCATGAAGAACCTTATTGCCCTAACCCTGCTGCTTGGAGGAAGCACACTGCTCTGCGCACAAAAGCCTGCCAAAACACCGGCAACCTACAAGCCGGTGAAAAGTGAAATGTACCGCAAAGGTTGGATAGACTTCAACAAAAACGGAGTGAAAGACGTGTACGAAGACCCCTCCGCCCCGCTCGAAGCACGCATCGAAAACCTGCTGCAACAGATGACGCTGGACGAAAAGACCTGCCAAATGGTCACCCTCTACGGCTACAAACGCGTACTGAAAGACGACCTCCCCACCCCCGAATGGAAAGAGCTGCTCTGGAAAGACGGCATCGGCGCCATCGACGAACACCTGAACGGCTTCCAGCAATGGGGGCTGCCTCCCTCGGACAATGCCTACGTCTGGCCCGCCTCGCGCCACGCCTGGGCACTGAACGAGGTGCAACGGTTCTTTGTGGAAGATACCCGTCTCGGCATCCCCGTAGACTTTACCAACGAAGGCATACGCGGCGTGGAAAGCTACCGCGCCACCAACTTCCCCACCCAACTGGGACTGGGACATACCTGGAACCGTGAACTGATTCGCCAAGTAGGACTCATCACCGGACGCGAAGCCCGCATGCTGGGCTACACCAACGTCTACGCCCCCATCCTCGACGTAGGACGCGACCAGCGCTGGGGACGCTACGAAGAAGTTTACGGCGAATCTCCCTACCTCGTAGCCGAACTGGGCATCGAAATGGTGCGCGGCTTGCAGCACAACCACCAAGTGGCCGCCACCGGCAAGCACTTTGCCGCTTACAGTAACAACAAAGGCGCCCGCGAAGGCATGGCACGCGTGGACCCGCAAATGTCGCCGCGCGAAGTGGAGAACATACACATCTACCCCTTCAAACGCGTCATCCGGGAAGCTGGCATGCTGGGCGTAATGAGTTCGTACAACGATTACGACGGCATCCCCGTGCAGGGCAGCTACTACTGGCTCACCACCCGCCTGCGTGGCGAAATGGGATTCCGTGGCTACGTCGTATCCGACAGTGACGCCGTAGAATACCTCTACACCAAGCACGGCACCGCCAAAGACATGAAAGAAGCCGTCCGCCAAAGCGTGGAAGCCGGGCTGAACGTACGCTGTACCTTCCGCTCGCCCGACTCCTTCGTCCTTCCCCTCCGCGAACTGGTGAAGGAAGGCGGGCTGAGCGAAGAAGTCATTAACGACCGTGTGCGCGACATCCTCCGGGTAAAGTTCCTCATTGGTCTGTTCGATGCCCCCTACCAGACAGACCTTGCCGGTGCCGACCGTGAAGTGGAAAAAGAAGAGAACGAAGCCATCGCCTTGCAGGCATCCCACGAGTCCGTCGTTCTGCTGAAGAATGCCGATGAGCTGTTGCCCTTAGACATCAACTCCACCAAGAAGATTGCCGTCTGTGGTCCCAATGCCAATGAAGAAGGCTACGCGCTGACCCATTACGGCCCACTTGCCGTAGAAGTGACCACTGTACTGGAAGGCATTCAAGAAAAGACAAAAAGCAAGGCAGAGGTGCTCTACACCAAAGGCTGCGACCTAGTGGATGCCCACTGGCCCGAAAGTGAAATCATAGACTATCCTCTGACCGACGACGAGCAAGCCGAGATAGACAAAGCCGTAGAAAATGCCCGCCAAGCTGATGTTGCCGTCGTAGTATTGGGCGGCGGACAACGCACCTGCGGCGAAAACAAATCGCGCACCAGCCTCGACCTGCCCGGCCGGCAGTTGCAACTGCTTCAAGCCATACAAGCCACGGGCAAGCCCGTCGTACTGATACTCATCAACGGACGCCCGCTCTCCATCAACTGGGCAGACAAGTTCGTCCCCGCTATCCTCGAAGCCTGGTATCCCGGCTCCAAAGGCGGAACAGCCCTGGCCGACATCCTCTTCGGCGACTACAACCCCGGTGGAAAGCTGACGGTGACCTTCCCCAAGACCGTAGGGCAAATCCCCTTCAACTTCCCCTGCAAACCTTCTTCACAGATAGACGGCGGTAAGAATCCGGGACCTACGGGCAACATGTCACGCATCAACGGAGCACTCTACCCCTTCGGTTACGGCTTGAGCTACACCACCTTCGAGTACTCCGACCTCGACATCACCCCCCGAGTCATCACCCCGAACGAGTCTGCCACCGTCCGCCTGAAGGTGACCAACACCGGCAAACGTGCCGGAGATGAAGTAGTGCAGCTCTATATCCGCGACGTACTGAGCAGCATCACCACCTACGAAAAGAATCTTGCAGGCTTCCAGCGCATCCACCTCGAACCGGGCGAAGCCCAGGAGCTGTCCTTCACCATCGACCGCAAGCACCTGGAGCTTCTGGACGCCGACATGAAATGGGTGGTGGAACCCGGCGACTTCGTGCTCATGGCCGGCGCCTCTTCCGAAGACATCCGCCTGAACGGAACGCTGACCGTAGAAGACTACCAGACCCGTGCCAAAGCCATTGAAGCCCAAAAACCAGCAAAGCGTGTGAGTGCCAGCACCAACCCAGAGGATGCCGAAAACGTGCTCGACGAAAAAATCAATACCGCATGGCAAGGAAATAAGGGAGATTATATTACCTTTGCCTTGAAGAACGGAACCCAGGTAGATAAAGTTACCATCGCCTTTACACGTGACAACAACCTGCCGGCAACCTTCGAAATCCAGCTCTCGGGCGGTGGCGGACAGTTCCTCACCATATATTCGGGCACCGTCAGCGAATATGGCAAGCTGATTTCCTATCCGTTCAAAGGCACTACCGCCAGCGACCTCCGCATCGTGCTGAACGATGACCGCGTCAGTATTGCCGAAGTTAAATTTTAATGTGCTAATGTGCCAATATGCTAATGTACCAATGACCATGCAGCATATACAGCGCAGCCAATTAGCACATTAGCATATTGGCACATTAACACATTAAATTAATGAAAACACTTCTTTTCTGTATGCTCGGATTAGGTTTGACAGCATGTGGCTCTTCTCCAAAGGGCACTAACGGTGACCAGGACGAACTCGCCATGCTAATAGGTACTTACACGAATGGCTCAAGCAAGGGTATCTATACCTTCCGCTTTAATCAGGAGACGGGAACAGCCGTTCCGCTCAGTTCAGCGGCATTGCCCAATCCCTCCTACCTCGTCCCCTCGGAAGATGGCGAATTTGTCTATGCCGTCAGTGAAATGAACGACAGCACAGCAGCCCTCAGCTCCCTTGCCTTCGACCGGGAAACGGGAGAAATGCGCCTGCTGAACACCGTTCCCACCTTCGGCGCCGACCCCTGCTACGTGGCCACCAATGGCCGGGAAGTGTTGACTGCCAACTACAGCGGTGGAACCATGTCCGTCTTTCCTTTACAGAAAGACGGCACTTTGGCTCCTGCAGACACGCTCTTTCAAGGCTCTGCCACCGGTCCCGACGCCATACGGCAAGCCACTCCCCACATCCATTGCACGGTCTTTTCACCGGACGGAAAGTATATCTTCGCCACCGACTTCAGTGCCGACCGCATCCTGCGCTTTGTGATGCACCCCGACAACCCTATTCCTCATGCTTCTCTGGAAGCCGTTGGCATTGAGGCAGATTCCGGCCCGCGCCATCTGACATTCAGCCCTAATGGGAAGTTTGCCTATCTCATCACCGAACTGTCCGGTAAGGTCATTGCCTTCAGTTACGACGACGGCCGCCTGGAACAGATACAGACTATCACAGCCGACACCGTAGCCGCCCGTGGAAGTGCAGACATCCACCTCAGTCCGGATGGGAAATACCTCTACGCCAGCAACCGTCTGAAAGAAGACGGCATCGCCATCTTTGCCGTGAATCCCGAAAATGGGACCTTGGCAAAGGTAGGTTATCAGCCCACCGGCATCCATCCCCGCAACTTCAACATCACGCCCAACGGTAAATACTTGCTTGCCGCCTGCCGCGACAGCAATGTCATTCAGGTATACAAACGAAACGAAGTTACCGGACTCTTGGAAGATACTCATCAGGACATTGTAGTCGACATGCCGGTTTGCGTACAGTTCGTCAGCTCTGTTAATAATTTATAAAGCAATATTTAGCAAAGATAACTTCATTAACTTTGTCCCTTAGCTAAATCAGTCTAAACGAATGTACATTATGAAGAAGAATATATTGATGCTCTCAGCTCTGTTCTTGTCTACCACTGCCCTGGCGCAAACAGACGTAACCACCGGTGTGATGCGTGGCAAAGACTACGGAGTGACTTATATGTTGCCCAAAACAGAAATAGAAATCGTATTGCAAGCCACCAAACATACTTACACTCCCGGAGAATTTTGCAGATATGCCGACCGCTATCTGCGTCTCAACAACGTGTCTGCCGAACCCGAGGAGTTCTGGACACTGGATAAGATAGAAACCCGCATAGCCGGTGTACCGGATAAGGACAACGTCTATTTCGTGAAGATGAAAGACAAGACCGTAGCACCCCTTATGGAGCTTACCGAAGACGGAATTGTCCGCTCCATCAACATTCCGTTCAGCGGTAAGCCTGCTGCCAAGACGCCCGAAGCCAAAGCCACCGAAAGCAGCATTGACCCACGCAGTTTTCTGACGGAAGAAATACTGATGTCCAACTCCAGTGCCAAGATGGCCGAGCTGGTGGCTAAGGAAATATACAGCATCCGCGAAAGCAAGAATGCCCTCCTGCGCGGCGAAGCAGACAATATGCCCAAGGACGGCGCCCAACTCAAGCTGATGCTTGACAATCTGAACCAGCAGGAAACGGCTATGACGGAAATGTTCTCGGGCAAAATAAAGAAAGAACCCAAGACATTCACCATCCGGCTGACGCCTAAAGAGATGAAAGATGAAGTGGCTTTCCGTTTTTCCCGAAAGCTGGGAGTGGTGGCCAATAATGACCTTGCCGGTGAACCGTATTATATCAGCGTCACCGACCTCAAAAGTCCCGATGTATCTGCCACCGAGGAAGGCAAAAAGAAAGTGGACGGTGTAGCCTATAACCTTCCGGGCAAGGCACAAGTGACATTGGTGTATAACAATAAGAAATTGTTTGACGACCAACTTCCCATTACCCAATTCGGCACCGTAGAATACCTCGCACCGGTACTGTTCAACAAGAATTCTACCATCAAAGTGCTGTTTGATACGGCAACGGGAGGATTGATAAAAGTGGATAGGGAATAAAGGAATTCTAATTCCGGATTGTCAACTGGATAAATCCATCCTTACGCAACTGCATTACGTAGGCGGTGACCCGGGGAATATAATTCTCTTCCTCCCCAAAGTGCCTGGCAAGTAGATAGATGATTTCGCGCACGGTACGATGTCCATCTATCAGATTCCAGACAGCTGTACCGTGTTCTTCCAGCCTCACATGGATGTCAGGAGACATCCCCTTCGGCAATAAAAAACGACGCATCCATTCGTATTTAAACCGTGGGTAGGCGAGTACGGCGCACTCACCTTCCCATTCGGTTGTTATATGTCCACAGCGGACCGGAACAGCGTCCAACAGACTTACTTTTCCTTCGGGTATTTCCATCATACGGTATCCGCTTTTCCTATTATTTCTGAATATTAGGCTCTTCCAGCTTATAACCATACTTCTTGTCTGCCTTCTTCAGCAGTAGAGCCACTATAAGGGACAAGCAGGCAATACCGGTAAAAATGCACATAGGCACCGTATAGTCATACATATTCGTTCCATCTGGTTTCTTGCCGGATATACAATAGGCATCAAGCACCCACCCTATCAATGTAGGAATACCCCAAAGACCGATATTCTGGATAAAGAAAATCAATGCGTATGCCGTACCCAACTGGCTTACCGGGAATATCTTGGCCACAGCCGGCCACATGGCAGAAGGTACCAGCGAGAAAGCGATACCCAAAATTATCATCAGCACAATAGCTACCAGCCAATAGTTTATATCGGGAATAGCATAAATGAAATGCACACATATCAGCATGGCCGAGCCCAGCAGCATGATAGATGCGGACTTGCCCCGCTTGTCAATGAAACCACCAAAGACCGGAGTCAGAATCAGCGCTCCCAATGCCGGAAGTCCGGCAAATGTACCGGCCACATTCTCATTGATACCGTATTTGATAATCATCAACTCGGAAGCAAACTTCTGGAATGGGAATACACAAGAGTAGAACAATACACACAGCAATGCTATCAGCCAGAAACCGGGATTGACCAGAATATTCTTCACATCCTTAAAAGAGAACTTCTCTTCCTCATCTTCCGTACCGGCAGCAATGGCAGCAGCTTCCATCTGTTTGTCCAGCTTCTTGTCCATCACTGCAAAGACGAAGAAAGCAATCATACCGCCCAACAACAGAACCAAACCCAACAACACCGGTGTGGAAATACCGAAAGCGCGGGCCAAAGGAATGGCTACGGCATAACCGGCTTGCGAACCGATACGTGCTAAAGCGACTTGTACCCCCATAGCCGTGGCAAGCTCTTTCCCCTTAAACCACTTGGCTATGATTTTGGAAACTGTAATACCGGCGACCTCCGCTCCTACTCCAAAAATGGAATAACCGGCAAAAGCAACAAACACACCCGTTTTATAGCCAAATATTTCATTGATTCCGAATAAAGTCGCGTCGGCACCGGCAAGTCCCGTCATTGCATAGTATTCAAGTGCTGTACCACCTACCATCAGGATAGTTGCCAGCTTTCCGGTGAAACGGATACCAAAGCGGTCGAGGATTAATCCTCCCCAAATCAACATCAGGAAAAAAACATTCAGAAAACTATAACCACCGGTAAAGAATCCGAAATCGGTACTCGACCAAGCCAAGTCCGTTTCCAACATTGTCTTCAACGGTGCTACCACGTCGTTTACATAATAAGCTGCCATCATCGTGAAGGCAACAATCACCAATGCCCCCCAACGGGTAGCCTTGGAATCATTCAATTTAAGTTTGAGTTGTTCTGTCATTGTACTATTTGGATTTCAATTTATTAATCAGATTGCATAAATTGCTGACAAAGGTAAATAAATACTTCATCAAAACGAAAAAAGGCTGACACCTTTTCAGTATCAACCTTTCTCTTATTTTTCCAAGCGGGAGTCATCCGCAATATCCTTATCTTATTCTGCTGCAGGGGCTTCTGCTGCAGGAGCAGGAGTTTCAGCCGGAGTTGTAGCTGCAGGGGCCTCCGATTGCGGAGCTTCTGTACCTACGGGCATGTTATAAGGATTAGTTTTTTCTTCTTGTTGCGCCTGTTCCAGAATCACATCACCGCCCTTGCCTGTGGAAGAAGGAATAGTGTAAGCAGAAACAATACTGAAGACTACCATGACAGCTGCCAGAGTCCAGGTTGCTTTTTCCAAAAAGTCCGTAGTCTTGCGCACACCCATAATTTGGTTGGATGATGAAAAGCCTGATGCCAGACCACCTCCTTTAGAATTTTGAATCAATACAATGAAGCACATCAGCACAGATGCAATCAGCATTAAGATAACTAATAATAAATACATTTTGTTATTTTGATTTAGCGTTAATAATCAATTTCTCCAAAAATCTGATTTGGTCTGCAAAGTAAGCATTTTTTTTTGGATAATTCAAACTTAATTTTTTAATAATTTCAAGCGCCTTGTCATATCGGTGCTGTTTTATATAGATTTTGGCTAAAGTTTCCGTAAAACAGCTATCGTCCAACTCTTCCGTTACCGGCGATACTGAGGGTTCTTCCTCTTCTTCAGTCTCTTCCTCCTTCTCTACAAGAAACTCCCTTCTCGTATCCGAGGCATCCGAAGACTCACTCTTTTGGATAAAGTCATCTATCAATTCATGCCCACGCAGTTTAGGCACTTCCGACTCATCTTCTGCATCCACACCGGGTTCTTCCTGCATTAAATAGGCCGTATAATCCACCGCATAATCCAGCTCCGTATGCTGTGAATGCTCTTCGGGAACAGTAGCCAGAAATGCGTCAATCAAGGAAAGGGTACGGTCCACACTCGGCTCTTTCTCCAAATCGCCGGAAAACAGCGACGAGACCTTCCGGGATTTCAAAGTATAGCGGTCACCCTCTATAAAGTAAAACAGCACACGACGGTCTGCCACATACAACACAGCCTTGCGCAACTCCGCGCCAAAGTTGATGTCGTGCAGTAGATAGAGGTTTTTCAGATAGAGCAAACGGAGCGACTGGAAATAAGGATAGCGTGCCACCAATGTGCGAAGCTCGTACAAAGTATCCCTATTCAGCGTCTCGGGATGCTGAATCCATTGTTGCAAATGGGTAGGCGTCATGAGTTTACCAGTTAGCTACAGTTGCATTGAAAATCTGTTCGGCAATGTCTTTCACCATCAAGGTTATCAGCTGGTCCTGCACTTCGGTCAGCAATTTTGAGGAATCATAGGTCTGGAAAGCCGAGAACTGCTGTTCAAAGTCCTCCTCATGGTTCGTGTTATTGGTGTAGCGCACGTTGACAGTCAGCGTCACCTTCACCTTCGAAGAGTAGCCGCTGGCATCCACCGATTCATTATATTGATTGTAGCCGGTTATTTCTCCGTCTATTTCCAGGTCTCCTCCGGAATTCACCAGTTGCAGGCGAGTCTGCTGAATGAACATATCCTTCATTTTCTGGTTAAATTCTGTTGCCAGCGGTGCATATACATACTCTGCCCGGTTCTGGAAATCGGCAATGGAAATCGTTTTTACCTTTGTATAGTCGATAGAGCTTATCGGAGCAAGTCCCAACTTCATACTACATGAATTCACCAGAAATAACAAGCTTACCAACAAGGAAGCAAATGCCGCTTTTTTAATCCAATCCATATTCTTTTATCTTTCTGTATAACGTACGCTCAGAGATATTCAAATCCTGAGCCGCACTCTTACGCTTGCCGTGATGTTTTTCAAGCGCCTTACGTATCATTTCTTTCTCCACTTCATCCAGGGAGAGTGACTCCTCCACATATTCTTCCGTATCCTGGAAATCATCGTCCACCGGAGTAACCGGCTTTACCGAAGGATGTATAATGGTGGGAACACTGGATGTTACCGGAGGTACCACCGCCGGAGTAGCCGGCGTATAGTAGGCCGATGTGGCAACCGCCGGATTGGCTACCGTTCCCCTTTCAGCCATAATCTCATGCACCAACTTTTTCAAGTCCGTTACATCCTGGCGCATATCAAACAGAACCTGGTAGAGAATTTCCCGTTCACTCCCAAAGCTCTTGTCCTCCTTCACTCCAAACAAGGCAGGCAGGCGCTGCATATTGTTCTGCTCAGGCAGATAGCCCTTCAGTATGGATGCATTGATTTCACGATTGGTCTCAATGATGGATATCTGCTCGGTGATATTCTTCAACTGGCGCACATTACCCGGCCATGAGTAGCCCAGCAACACTTGCTTGCCGTCTTCCGTCAGCTGAATGGCAGGCATACGGTACTTTTCTGCAAAGTCCGAAGCAAACTTTCGGAACAGCAGCACCACGTCTTCACCGCGTTCGCGCAATGGAGGGACCTGAATAGGAACTGTGTTCAAACGGTAATACAAGTCTTCACGAAAACGTCCGTCAGCAATGGCTTGTGTCAAGTTTACATTGGTAGCGGCAACAATACGCACATCGGTCTTTTCCACCTTAGAAGAACCTACTTTGATGAATTCACCGCTCTCGAGCACACGCAACAAGCGTGCCTGGGTAGGCAAAGGCAATTCGCCGACTTCATCAAGGAAGATTGTTCCGCCGTTGGCCTCACCGAAATACCCCTTCCGTTCGCCGATAGCCCCGGTAAATGCGCCCTTCTCATGACCGAACAGTTCCGAGTCAATCGTCCCTTCGGGAATGGCTCCACAGTTCACGGCAATGTACTGTCCATGCTTGCGCCGGCTGTACTGGTGTATTATCTGCGGAAAGCTCTCCTTTCCCACACCACTCTCTCCGGTAATCAGTACAGACAAGTCGGTGGGCGCTACCTGGATAGCGATATCAATGGCACGCATCAGCGCTTCATTGTTGCCGATAATGCCGAAACGTAATTTTACTTGTTGTATTTCCGCTTTTGTCATTCTACAAATCTTCTTCTACACTATCGAGTTTCAGTTTGTCGCTATCGTCACGTTTCTCGTAATATTGCTTGCGCAGCGGATTTGCATGTGCCTCTTTCTCACGCTGGCGGTTACGGAACACATCTATTGCCACATAGATAGCCTGCCGGAATGAATCTTCAGAGGCGATTCCTTTCCCGGCAATATCGTAGGCCGTGCCATGAGCAGGCGAAGTGCGTATCACCGGCAAGCCGGCAGTATAGTTCACGCCCTCGTCCATAGCCAATGCCTTGAACGGTGCCAGCCCCTGGTCGTGATACATGGCCAGGATACCATCAAAATGGGTAAAGTTATCTGAGCCCATAAACCCGTCTGCCGGATAAGGACCATAGCAAAGCATACCCTTAGCAGCCATTTCGTTGATGGCCGGAATGATAATCTCCTGCTCTTCAGTTCCCAGCAATCCGCCGTCTCCTGCATGCGGATTCAGCGAAAGCACTGCAATACGCGGTGCGCTGATAGCAAAATCCTGCTTCAAGGAGCGGTTGAATATCTTCAGTTTTTCTTGTATCAGTTCTTTGGTGATGCTTCCGGCTATCTCTTTAACGGGAATATGTCCGGTCACCAATGCTACCCGGAAGTCATCTTTCATCAGAATCATAAGGGCCTTCTCGCCATCTCCCAATTTTTGCTCTATATACTCCGTATGTCCGGGGAAGGCAAACTCCTCCGACTGGATGGTATGCTTGTTGATGGGAGCTGTGACAATCACGTCTATCATTCCCTCCTTATATTCCTCAATGGCTTTTTCCAGTGCACCAAGTGCAGCTTTACCAGCTTCAACGTCAGGTTTAGAGAACTCAACCTTTACTTCATCATCCGTACAGTTCACTACACTCAAGCGATTGGGAACCGCTTCGGAGGCGGAGTTGACGATACTGAAGTTGGTAGGCAAGTCCAATGATTTACGATGATAAGCTGCCACTTTAGGCGAACCGTAGATAATCGGCGTGCACAATTCCAGCATCACCGGGTCTGCAAACGTCTTTAAAATCACTTCATACCCTACACCATTAATGTCGCCTTGTGTAATGCCGACTCTTATTTTGTTGTCTTCCATTTTTATTACTTATTATTAGTAGTATCTTTTGAGGTTACGCCTACCGGAATTTCCGCACCTTCCTGCTTGCTGCCGGGCAGTTTCAAGGTATAGAGCGAAGCCTCCATCTGACGTACCAGATTACGTTTCATTTTATCAGGTGAATAAATAAATATTTCAGATACGATAATACGCTGATTGGCCTTGTCCAAACGTACATGCGATACGAACGGACCGCCCATGAAGTCACCCTTTATGCGCCACAAGCCGCGGGCCTCCAGTGCATAGTCTCCCTGCACACTGATGGGGCGTACATCGGTCATCAGAGAATCCGTCGACATATACATGCCTTCACGGGCACCAGGGATATTAACCTTCATCACGGAATCGCGTTTATGAACAAAATATTCTTTAGTAAACGTATCCTTATCCGTATAAGGATAAGAGTAGATTACAAAGTTCTGGTCGCCGGTAGCTGCATTCGTACCTGCCCAGAAGAAGTTCTCACCCTCCTTGGTAGATGTCAGTTCGCCCGGCACCCATACATCGCAATCGAACTGGCTTTTCACCTTCGTTGCTATATAGTCGCTATGCTTGTCCTTCAATACTGAAATCTGACGATTCATTTCCGCATGGGTAAAGAAATCGATGATTACCTGCCTATTCTCCTCCACAAATTTCTCGAACGAAGCCTCGTCCGGTGCCTGAATAGTGAGAATAGACTGAGGAGCAGCATATACATTCCTTGCATACTTGAATTTAGGCTGGGTATAGAGGTCCTTGTTCACATCGACAATAATGATATTGCGAATCAGTTTTAAAGTGGCATCATAATTGGAAGGGGCAGTATACATGATTCGGAATGAACGTTCTGACTGGGGAAGCCCCGGAACATCAGAATCAAGCACATCGAAAAGCGCCCTACCGGCAGGACGTTCCCACAAGCCGGGCTCCACCACTACCAGAACTTCATACGCACGACCACTGGAGGTCGGAGTAAACACACCCTTTTTACCACCACCGCAAGCGGAAAAAAGTGTCAGTACGAGAACCATACTTAAATAAAACAAGTGCTTTCTCATATCTCTATCATTTTAGTTTTTCACAAAGCTACGAAGAATGCGTAATATCCTCCCTACCTAAGTTAATAATTTATATTAATTCTTCTTTATTCTCCTCCTGCTTGGCAGTGGACAACATGCCACAAGCGGCAAATATATCCTCTCCACGCGATGACCGTATAGTGGTAAACAGACCGTGCGAAGTCAGATAATCACGGAACGCAGTCATGGTTTCCATATCAGCCCCTTCAAGATTCACTCCAGGTATGGCATGAAAACGAATCAGGTTAATCCGGCAGTCCAGCCCGCGTAGCAGCTTCAGAAGTTCCTTTGCATACGGTAACGAGTCATTCACTCCTTTGAAAACAATATATTCAAAAGATAGTCTGCGCTGTTTGCTAAAATCATAGTTTCTTAACAATTCCACAATCTCCGTGATGGAGAACGCCTTCTCTGCCGGCATCAGTTCGCGGCGTTGCAAAGGTATCGGCGAATGAAGGCTGATAGCCAGATGGCAGTCCGATTCCTCAATAAAACGCTGCAAGCCCTTCTTCAATCCCACAGAAGAAAGTGTAACACGCTTGGGACTCCACGCATACCCATAAGAGGCGGTCATTATTTCCAGCGCTTTCAATACCTCGTCCAGATTATCAAGTGGTTCACCCATGCCCATCATTACCACATTGGTAAGCTTGTCCCTTTCGGGCAACGAATTGATTTGATTAATAATCTGGTTGGATGTCAGATTGGCAGTAAAACCTTGTTTGCCGGTCATACAGAACTTGCAATTCATCTTACAGCCCACCTGCGAGGAGACACAAAGCGTAGCCCTGTCTTCGTCGGGTATATAGACAGCTTCCACGAAATGCCCCTCGCCTGCCCGGTACAAGTATTTCACCGTACCGTCTACAGAGCGCATGGCATCTACCGGCGCTTCGGCACCTACCTCATAGATTTCTTTCAGCAATTCCCGATGCTTCAACGAAAGATTGCTCATTTCGTCTATAGAAGTCACCTTCTTGTCATACAGCCAGGAAGCTATCTGCTTGGCAGAGAAACCGGGCATTCCCAGATTCTTCACCACATTCTGCAATTCAGAGAGCGTCAAGCCCAATAGAGGTCGTTTCTGCATATCGTTTTTCATTAAAAACAAAACTCTTTCAAGAATGCAAAGGTAGGAATAAAGTTGCACAAAGACAACGGAGAGTATAGAAAATGAAATGTACAGAGAATGAAAAAGCCGCCCGGGAGTACCGAACGGCTTTTCAATATGGGTTTTCTATTCTTAGAAGAATAAATAACGTTGGTCTTTTACGTTGGCTTTCAGATACAAGTCACTGATGAACTGGCTTGCCATGCGTGCATGCATGTTAGCCAAGTTAGCCTCTTCAGTTTCCTTGTTGAATGTTTCGTTCAGCTTCTCTTTTGCATAAGGTTGCAGAACGAATACACCACCGTTACCCTTGATAGGAGCACTCAGCTTGTTCACTTCGGCAATAGAAGCGTATGCGCCTACCAGAGGTTCGCTGCTACGCAATGCCGGGATATAGGCAGGAGCAGAGAAAGTAACGTGCTTTACAGAATCACTAACAGCATTTGCCATATTCTTGTACTGCTCGAACGAAGTTGCATTGGCAGCCTTCATATCAGCCATAATCTTCTCTGCTTTCTTGTCACGGAGAATTTCAGCTCTCAACTGGTCCTTTACCAAAGCCAGTGGGCGATAACCTTCAGGAACAATACTTGCAACACCTACTACCAGCATACGGTCGCTCTCGCCACATTCGTACAAACCGGAAACTTCACCGGCTTTTGCCTCAAACGCCCATTTCAAAGCATCTTTGGTTCCTCTGATACCACCGATACCATGTTCAGAGCTGTACAAGTCGGCTCTATCCAGCAACTTGTAACCGGCATCTTCCGCATTGGCAATCATTTTCTCTAAAGTATTGTTTGCAGCGATGAACTGGCTAAACTCATTGTATGCCTTGCTGTAAGTTTCCTTGCTGAATTCTACCGGACGCTTGATAACGGCTACCTTATATTTATCCTTGACAGCCTTCTTGTTGGTTACTTGCAAAATGACATTTGCTTGTCCCAACGCCAGATTGGTCAGTTCGTTCTGTCCCAAAGTTGTGACAGCGGTAATGTATTTCAAGTTGTCACCGTCAATCTGTGCGCCTTCGTAGTTAGCAGAAGAAATCCAGGTAGGCTCACCGGTCTGACCGTACTTCTTCGCAATTTCAGCAAAGCTGGCACCACCCTTAATAGCATTGTAGATGCTGTCGGCTAAAGTCTTCGTCTTTTCAGCATCTTCGGCAACTACCTGAATCTGACGGAACTCGATAGAGTCCGGCATAGCAGCAGTAGCCAATTTCTTGAAAGAGTTAAGAGTATTGTCCGATACGTTATAATAAGGTCCGAATACACCACCCACCGCAACAGAATCCAAACGGGCTGTCACATCAGCAGGCAGAGACTTAGTAGTGTAGAACAAGTCTGTATAAGGAGCTTCGGAACCGGTAGAACGGATGAAGGTAGTATAGTCAGAAGGATTGGCAGTAAGTTGTTCGGTGTATTCTTCCATTTCCTTCTGGAGAGCAGCTCTGTCTTCTGCACTTGCAGTAACTTGCACATCAATGAACTTGATATTGCGAGTTTCCACATATTGCTTGAACTGTTCTTTCTTCTTGTCGTATGCAGCCTTCAAATCAGAATCCTTGATAACGATGGTAGAGTCAACGATAGAAGAATAGGGAACTGCAGCAAGCAGCAGGTCTGACTGCTCTACTCTTGCATCAAAAGCGTCTTGAGCTTCTACCGGGTTGGAGAAAAGAGATTTTGTAATCAAAGCCTGATACTTCTCCTGAAGACGTGCCTGGATAAGAGACTTTTCGAGGAAAGACCAGAACTTGTACATGGATTCATAGTATTCTGCATATTGTGAAGGCATCTGCGCCTTATTCATTTTTGAATAGTCCACCAAGAACTTCTTCAACATATCCTTATCAAACGCACCGGTCTGAGGATTACGGAACGGAGTCTGTTGCAGCATCGGATGCACACCGGCATTAATGATAGCCTGAATCTCAGCCTTCGATACAACCAGACCGAGTTTCTTTGCTTCCTTTTCAATCAGCTTATTATTGACGTATGTTCTCCATACTTCATCTTTGATTTGGTTTGTCTGCTCATCGCTCAATGCACTGTTGCCACTGGAGAACTTGATGACTTCTGTATATTCTTCTACCAATGCTTGAAAATCCTGAGCGGAAATTGATTCCCCGTTCACTTCACCTACGTCTTGTGACTGGTGTGGCTGAAGCACTTTCCACGCGTCACCTGCGATGAAAGCAAACAGCGCCAAACCAATAACAATCACCAATAAAGGTCCTTTAGACCGAATGTTTTGTAATGTTGCCATTTTAGTTAATATGATTTATTTGTTTATTATTATTTTCCTAACACGTTCATTTTAGCGCACGAAGATACAAAAAATGCTAATACGCATCCATTTATTCTTTAAAAAATTATGCCTAAATGAAATTATTCAATGACTTTCAGTCTTACCAACTCAATTTTAGTGGCTGTTACCTTGATTATTTTAAACTGATAATTATCCACTTCAATCACTTCATGCAGCTTCGGGAAACTTTGATAACGGTTCAGAATCAGACCGCCCACTGTCAGATAATCATCCGATTCCGGCAGGTCGAGCCCGAAAGTCTCATTTACCTTTTCTATTTCCAGACGGGCCGAAAGCACATATTCACGTTCACCCAGCTGCTTACATACATAGGACGTATTATCATGCTCATCCTCAATATCGCCGAAAATTTCTTCCACCAAATCCTCCAAAGAGACGATACCCGCCGTACCACCGAATTCGTCCACCACTACAGCAATCGTTTTTTTCTGCTGCATGAACAGTTTCATCAGTTTGTGGGCCGACATCGTTTCGGGTACAATAGGCACTTCCTTCACGTTATTCCTCCAGTCCACCGGATTCCTGAACATCTCCGACGAGTGAATATATCCCACCACATTATCTATATTTCCATCATATACTATGATTTTGGAAATACCCGACTCCACAAAAAGACATTTCAATTCTTCCAATGTAGTGGTCAGATCTACAGCTACCACCTCTGTACGCGGTACAATACAGTCGCGTATCTTTATATTCGAAAAGTCAAGCGCATTTTGGAATATCTTTACCTCTGCATCCAGTTCTTCTTCACTTTCCGCATTCTCTATGCTCGACTGGATGAAGTAATCCAAATCCACTTTGCCAAAAGCCTTGGCCGACGCCTCCTTGTTTACTTTCATCCCAAATATCCGAAGGAACAGATACGACAATCCCGATGCAAACTTTGAAACAGGAAACAGAATGACATAACATATGAATAAAGGAATGGCACATACCCTCAGCATCAGATTGGGATTGATTTTAAACAAAGTCTTCGGCAAGAACTCACCGGTTACCAAAATAATAAGAGTGGAAATTACAGTCTGCACCAACACCATTACAAAATGATTGGAAATAATTCCGGCAAGAAGATTCACCTCTATGATTTGTGCCATCAAGATACCATAAATGACAAGCGCGATGTTATTACCCACCAGCATGGTCGAGATGAAGTTATTCGGGTTGCGAAGGAAATAGGAAATGATACCGGAAGTGACGCCTGACTTCCTTTCCATCTCAAAGCGCAGTTTATCTACGGAAACAAAGGCAATCTCCATTCCTGAAAAGAAAGCGGAGAAAGCCATGGTTATCAATAAAAAAATAACGGTATCCATTTTATCAATTTATGGTATCAGTCTGCAAACTATCTGTTGCGGCAGTCTCCTCGTCAACATAGAAGATACCTTCCGGCTTGCGAATCGTGTAAACAGTCATCTGCTGATTGGATTCAAAGCCATGTCCCGTAATGATACGGTCAGGCTGCTCGATACGGATAAACTCATCCGAATAAATTCTTTGTGCCCGCTGGTCCCAATACAGCAGCTCTGTATCAAACTGCTCACCTTTCAAATTCTGTATATGCACATTCCCCATCAGTTTCCACAACTCCTCCTTATTAAAGAAGTAGGCTGTATCAGCCTTGATACTTGCCTCCACTTGGAAGATAGAGTCGAACTTCTCCAAATAGACCCCCTTTTCAAAAGCCCAGTAAGGAGGATTCTTCCGGTCAAAGACCAGCCACTCTTCCGTATTGATGCGGTAACGCGTTACACCGGAATCAGAAACCAGTGTAGTCACCCCACGGGTATCCATCACTGCCATAGAGTCACGCTCGGTAATGGCATCTCCCAGCTCCTTCTTCTTCCCGGAACACGAAGAAAATAAAAGAAGCATAACCATTGCCCCAAGGACAATGGTTATGCTCGCATTTTTATGATAAACAATGTTGATGGGTTGTAGCAACATGATTTTATCTGATAGTTGTAGATTCACCTATCCATCCACCGATAGTGATACGGTCACCAGCTTTGTAACCCAACATAAAGAGGTCTTTAGCCTGGGGAGTGTGGCGGGAATAAGTACTAATCAATTCGTTAGCACGTTCTGTAACTGAAGGATCTACAGCTTTAGCTCTCTGCAGCTTGTCAATTACTACAAAGTAAGTACACTTATTCAGAGCAGGCTCATCGGTCCAGTTAGGATTGGAGCCGTAAAGCTGTGCCAGTAAAATATAAGGCTCTCCATAGTTCTCCTTAAAGCTCATAGCCTTTTGGCAGTAGCTTCTTGCCTGAGAGAGTTTCTTGGCCTGCATCAAGGCTGCGGCAGTAGCGTATGCCATTTCAGCCTTCTTGTCATTATCTGTTTCTTTAGCCAATGCTTCATCAAAATACTTCACGGCATTGTCATAGTCACCTTTCTTATAGTACATGTATGCTACACCTACAGCTGCATCGGCAGTCGGGTCAATCTGATACATGTACTCAGATGCCTTGAAGTAAACTTCGCTTTCGTTGCACTTCATCAATTTCAGGATGTTCAATGCCTTCTTCAAGAAAGCGGAGTCAGTCTTGCTTGCTTCCACCTTAGGACCATAGATATTCTGCAAAGATTCACAATCAGCTACACCACTCTGAATGAACATGGCCACGAGGTTATCCTTGATAGCTTGCAAGTTAGCCTTCTTAGCTTCCTTGGTTTCAGCAGCAAGTGCGTCATCTGCATACTTGGAAGCATCAATATAATCCTGGAAGAACTGGTCGGTATGATTATCATCAGCCTTTACCTTCTGCATGGAAGTATCCAGGAAATAGTGCAACACCGCACCTTTGGAACCACCCTTTTCAGCATGAACAGATTCTTTCAGCCAATTATAAGCCGTATTAAGGTCCGGAGCAGGAGCGAACTGAAGATAATCCACAGCTTTGGCACCCAAGGCATCAGCCACACTCGGCACGCCCTTCATTCCCTTACCAATGAATTCAGGAATATACTTCATTCTCAAATCATATACATCCATCAACTCATCAAAATACTTCTTGTAATCAGCAGAATTTCTATCCTTAATCTGACTCAAGAAACCCACTAAAATCTTCTGAGCATCTGTAAATGTGTAATACCGCAGTGTAGGACAATCCTTCAATACAGCCATACAAGGAGCGTATGCATCCTTAAAGTTACCAGCTCTCACTGCTTCATGAGAGATACTACTGTTCGAATTACAATTTTCAGTCTGTGCGAAAGTGCTGGTCACTCCACCCGAAAGGAGCAAGACAGCCACAAGCGTCTTAATTTTCATTGTATTTAAATTTTAGTTGTTATATTTTTGTCTATTCAATTTCCATTAATCCACTTTACGCTTGAAGAACCAACGTTCGTTAAAGGTTACTCCGATACAAATGCGCAATGTATTTTCGTTCAAGAACGCTGCTTGGGTTCCTTTGGTTCGCACGTATTGCGCAGAAAGGCTCAATACAGAACGGGTTCTCGGTATGGGTAATCCAAAACCGGCAGTAACACCATATTCATCAGCGGCACGTACACCGTCTATCTTATAATAAGGTTTGGAATAATAAGCTCCCAAACGATACTTCACATGAGACAAATAACTTCTTCCCATAGGATTCGGCAGATACTCTGCACCAACGGATATTCTTCCACGGTCGCAAAACGCCTCGTCATTGTTCATATAGCTCACTTTGCTCCAATTCTGGAACATCACATCCGCTCCTACCGTCAGACGATTGTCGTACACGTACGTCACACCTGCGCCAAATGTTGTCGGAATGCCGCAAGTAACAATAGTATCCCTCGTTGCCGAAGTAGCTCCCGTATTGCTATCACCAGTCTGCGTAACTTCGTACGCATCGTTACTCAAATCATGCCCCGGAGAAAAGACGACTCCCAACGTTGCAACATGCTTTTTCCCAAACTGATGGGTGTACTGCGCTCCAAAATCCAACTTATAACTCTTTACAGCCACATTAGACTGTATTGTAATAGGAAATACACTTGAACTGGACGGAAAGGTTTCCGCAGCGGTTCTTGTTATATCTCCCCAAAGATACGAAAAATTCGCACCGACAGAAAGATTTTTAATTATTTTAAAGCCCGCACCTAAATAAAGCTGATGCAGACCTCCTTCTCCCGAATAGCTTACCGTCGTAGATTTGTCTGGGAATTCCGTATCTTCCCGGTACTCTCCCATGCTGTATCCCACATTCGAATAAGGCAACAATCCCAAGCTTATGGCAGCCCATTTACTTGCACGAAACTGCATCGTGATGTAATCAAAACTGGAATTCTTGGCATTTCGTTTCAGAGTACCGTTACTGAGGTTTGTATTCTGTAAAGAGACTGCTCCATCAAAGATAAAAGTCAGCGAATCTACCGCCGTATAGGATGCTGGATTAGCGAAGTTTGTCTGATACTTGTCTCGTAAACCATAGGCAATACCACCCATCGCCCTGCTGTTACTTGAGCCTTGTTCAGATAACTGTCCATATCCATATCGTGTATAGGGAGAATTTGTATTATTTTGAGCGACTGCCGCTCCTGATAATATCGTGAGCAAGAGCACTAACAGTGTTTGTCTATAGCCTGTCATTATTATAGTTTAAAATTCTATTTAATCCTTTCAACACTAAAAATCTGTCTGCAAAGATGATACTTTTTAAGTTTGTATCAAAAGAAAAATCATCCCCGCCCGTTAAAAAAACCAAAAGTTCAGGATATTTATGCTTCATAGCCGTAACGTAACCTGAAATTTCATATTCAATACCCTTCAGTACTCCGGCACGGATAGCTGTATCGGTATCCTTCCCCATGGGCACCATCCGCCCCTCAAGAGCCACCATTGGAAGCCGTCCGGTAAACTGATGAAGCGCCTTGAAACGCATCTGCAGGCCGGGAGAGATATTCCCGCCATGATAGCGGGCAGCAGCATCAACAAACTCATAAGTGATACAGGTACCGGCATCAATCACCAGTATATCCCTGCCAGGAAATTGCTCATTGGCTCCTACCACCGCCGCCATACGATCATACCCCAGCGTCCGGGGAGTTTCATAGAGGTTTTCTACCGGAAGAGAAGTCTTTTCATTGAGCCACAGAATGGGGACAGCCATATCTTCCAGTTGCGACAACACCTCTCTACTCAAATCAATGACAGTAGCCACTATCGCTTTTTCAATCGTATATGTACGGCATACTTCAGGCAACCGTTCCAACGTCAGATTGGAGTCATACACCACCTCCACGATACGTTCACCATCAAACACCGCCATCTTGGCGATTGTATTTCCTATATCAATAATGAGATTCACCGTATTGCATAAATTTAGCGGCGCAAAGATATAACATTAATATTGAAATTCAGCAGAAACCATCTCTTTATTAGAAGAACAACTGCACAAGAATTCTTATTCACATCCACACCAAACAACCACAATGCCACTTTTACATTCTGTTGAGATTTATTAAAGCCGCAACATCATACCACAACCACCTGATTATCAATACAACTAAATGCGCTACATTCAGTATACGACTGAGCCCTATTCAGTATACGATTGAATGGCATTCAGTATACGACTGAATCAGGTTCAATATACCACTATTTCTTGCACCCGTATCGTTTGTAAATAGAAAATATCTACCACTCGTACTCGACAGTTGATTCAAAACAACCAATAATGCGAATTAAGAATTGTATCAAGTTCATAATTAAAAAAGATTCTTCGGACACAGATGACCGGAATAACGCGAATAACCGCTTTAGTTCCTAATCACAAATTGGGATAATATTAGTTTTTTCCGTAAGTTTGCAGCATGAAACGAAGCCTACTTATACATATATATATAGTAATCTTTTTCTTCTGTTTGCCTTCAGCAAATGCCCAGGTGACACAACAGCAAAAGACTGCTGCAACAGACTCCGTACGCGTCAGCCTACTGACTTGCGCTGCAGGAGGAGAGATTTATTCCCTATTCGGACACACTGCCATACGGTACGAGAACTATACACGTGGCATTGACGCCGTCTTCAATTACGGCATGTTCAACTTCAACGCCCCTAACTTCATCTTCCGTTTTGCCTTGGGAGAAACGGATTATCAACTTGGAGTAACCGATTATGAGCATTTCGCCGCCGAATACAACTATCTGGGACGCGATGTCTGGCAACAAACGTTAAATCTAACAGAAGAGGAAAAAGAACGCCTGATAGCACTATTGACAGAGAACTACCGCCCTGAAAACCGAGTATACCGCTACAATTTTTTCTACGACAATTGTGCCACCCGCCCGCGGGACCAGATAGAGCGTGCCATCAACGGCACTCTGCAATACGCTGACAATATGACTGCTAACAGTACGGGAATCTCTTTCAGGGATTTGCTGCATAAATACAGTGAAGGCCATTTGTGGTCACGTTTCGGCATGGACCTATGCATGGGCAGCAAAGCAGACGAACCCATCAACCGGCGGCTGGCAATGTTCGTCCCCTTCTACATGCAGGAGTATTTCAATAAAGCGCAGATTGTGGACAAAGAAGGACAAGCACGGCCACTGGTTGCCAAAGAAGAAAAAATCGTAGTAACGGGTAAAACACCAGCCGACTTCGTCAGCAGAGGCATCACACCGATGCAGTCGGCTTCGCTATTACTGATACTTGTAGCAGGCATCAGCATTTACGGCATACGAAGAGGGAAAACTCTTTGGGGCATAGACCTCATACTCTTCTTGGTTGCCGGAATGGCTGGATGTATACTGGCATTTTTAGCACTATTCTCACAGCATCCGGCAGTAAGTCCCAATTATATATTATTTGTATTCCATCCATTTCACCTTTTCTGCCTTCCATTCATGCTATCCAGGGTACGAAAAAGGGAAATAAGCCGCTATATGCTGGTTGATTTTGTAGTTTTAACACTTTTTATAGGGCTTTGGACAATAATTCCGCAGAGAATTCCGCCAGCAGTATTACCTTTGGCACTGTGTTTGCTGATACGTTCTGCAAGCAACCTCATTCTAACATACAAACGAAAGTAATGAAAAAAGGACTGATAACTTCCATACTCGCACTTACATTCAGTGGTCTGCAAGCCCAACCGCTGCCTGCCTCCCCAAAGCTGGTGGTAACATTGACCATTGACCAGTTGCGTACAGACTATATGGAAGCATTTTCGTCCTTATACGGAGAAAAGGGGTTTAAGCGCTTACTGCGTGAAGGTAAAGTATTCCGTCAAGCAGAATTTCCTTTTTGCGGAACGGACCGAGCCTCGGCCATTGCCGCCATCTATACCGGGACAACACCGTCCATGAACGGCATCATTGCAGAGCAGTGGCTGGATGCAGGTACACTACGCCCCATAAACTGTGTAGAAGACCCCAACTTCATGGGCAACTATACCGACGAAAGCACTTCCCCCTCCCAATTACTGACCTCTACTATTGCCGACGAGCTGAAAATAGCTACCCGCAACAAAGGTCTGGTCTATGCCATCGCGCCTTTCCGCGATGCCGCCATATTGGGTGCCGGGCACGCGGGGAACGGTGCTTTCTGGCTTAATAACAATACCGGAAAATGGTGCAGTACGACTTATTATAATGAATTTCCGTGGTGGCTGAGCCAATACAACGACTGGAAATCTCCTGACTACCGTATCAAGGATATGGTATGGACACCTGCACTTCCTTTTACCAACTATACATTTCTGCCCGAATGGCGCAACGAGCCATTCAAATACAAGCTGGATGGTGAACGGACAAACAAGTTCCGCCGCTTGATAACCAGCCCTTTCATCAATGAGGAAGTCAACCTGCTGACCGAAGAGCTGCTGAATAAGAGCACTATCGGACAAGATGACGTGCCCGACCTATTATCGCTGACTTACTACGCAGGAAATTATAACCACCGAAGTACGCAGGAATGTGCCATGGAAATGCAAGACACCTACGTGCGACTGGACCGTAGTATAGCTTCCTTATTAGAGCTCATAGAACGTAAAGTTGGGCTCCACAACGTACTTTTCTGCATCACCTCCACCGGCTATGCCGACCCGGAAGCAGCCGACCCGGGCGTATACCGGATACCGGGTGGTGAATTCTACCTGAACCGCTGTGCCGCCCTGCTAAACATGTACCTCATGGCATCCTATGGCGAGGGACAATATGTGGAAGCTTATTATGACCAACAAATCTATCTCAACCATAAACTTATTGAGAACAAGCAGTTGAGCCTGACTGAAATTCAAGAAAAATCTGCCGAATTTCTGGTTCAGTTTAGTGGCGTGAGCGAAGTATATTCAGCTCATCGCCTGCTTTTGGGCCCCTGGTCACCGCAAATAGAACGTATACGCAATAGTTTTCATCGCAAGCGCTCTGGCGATTTGCTCATTGAAATACTCCCGGGCTGGACTATCATGCAGGAAAATAGTACTGATAACCGTGTAGTACGTACGGCCGATATTCCTGCTCCCCTCATTTTATTGGGAGGAGGAATGAAGGCTGAAACCATCCGTACCCCCATCAGTATTGACCGCATTGCCCCTACCTTGGCAAGTGTAATGCGCATCCGCGCCCCTAATGCAAGTACAGCATCTCCCCTTGACTTTTGATTCTAAAATAATCTGTGCAAATCTGGATAATCTGTATAGAAATCAGTAACTTTGCACGCTCAACTAACTCAGCAATAATAATAAAAACAAATATATAATGGGATTTAATGAATTTTTAAGCTCGATTTTCGGCAACAAATCCACACGCGACATGAAAGAAATACAACCGTGGGTGGAGAAAATCAAAGCCGCTTACCCGGAAGTAGCCAAACTCGACAACGACGCCCTACGCGCCAAGACAGAAGAACTGAAAGCCTACATCCACGATTCGGCAGCCGAACAACGCGCCAAAGTGGAAGAACTGAAAGCCAACGTTGAAGATACCGAACTGGAAAAACGCGAAGACCTCTTCAACCAAATCGACAAAATCGAGAAAGAGATATTGGAGATTTATGAAAAAGCGCTGGACGAAGTATTACCCACCGCTTTCTCTATTGTAAAGGAAACAGCCAAACGATTCTCTGAAAATGAAGAAATAGTGGTTACAGCTACCGATTTTGACCGCCAACTGGCTGCCACTAAAGACTTTGTACGCATCGAAGGCGATAAAGCCATCTACCAGAACCATTGGATAGCAGGTGGTAACGATACTGTATGGAACATGGTACATTATGATGTACAGCTATTCGGTGGTGTGGTTCTACATAAAGGTAAGATTGCCGAAATGGCAACCGGTGAAGGTAAGACATTGGTAGCTACCCTACCGGTATTCCTCAATGCCCTGACTGGTAACGGCGTGCACGTGGTAACAGTGAACGACTATCTGGCAAAACGTGACTCCGAATGGATGGGTCCTCTTTACATGTTCCACGGTTTGAGTGTAGATTGCATCGACAAGCACCAGCCCAACTCTGATGCCCGTCGCAAAGCTTATCTGGCAGATATCACGTTCGGTACAAACAATGAATTCGGTTTCGACTACCTGCGTGACAACATGGCTATCAGCCCCAAAGACCTGGTACAACGCCAACATAATTATGCCATTGTCGATGAGGTGGACTCAGTATTGATTGATGATGCCCGTACTCCGCTGATTATCTCCGGACCGGTTCCCAAAGGCGATGACCAACTCTTCGAACAGCTCCGCCCGCAAGTGGAACGTCTGGTAGAAGCTCAGAAAAAACTGGCTACCCAATACCTGGCCGATGCCAAGCGCCTGATTGCATCAAACGATAAGAAAGACCAGGAAGAAGGCTTCCTCGCTTTGTACCGCAGTCACAAGTGCCTGCCCAAGAACAAGGCACTCATCAAGTTCCTCAGCGAACAAGGCATCAAGGCCGGTATGCTGAAGACCGAAGAAATCTACATGGAGCAGAACAACAAGCGCATGCACGAGGTGACTGACCCGCTGTACTTCGTTATCGAAGAGAAAATGAACAGCGTGGATTTGACGGACAAGGGCGTAGACTTGATTAGTAGCAATGTAGAGGACCCCACTTTCTTCGTACTCCCCGATATCACAGCGCAACTCTCTGCCTTGGAAAACGAAACAGAGCTGACAGACGAACAGCGCCTTGAAAAGAAGGATGCCCTGATGACCAACTATGCCATCAAAAGCGAACGTGTGCATACCATCAACCAACTGTTGAAGGCATACACCATGTTCGAGAAAGATGACGAATATGTGGTAATTGACGGCCAAGTGAAGATTGTGGATGAGCAGACGGGACGTATCATGGAAGGACGTCGTTATTCTGACGGTTTGCACCAAGCCATCGAAGCCAAAGAAGGCGTGAAAGTAGAAGCTGCCACCCAGACTTTTGCCACCATTACATTACAGAACTATTTCCGTATGTACCACAAACTATCCGGTATGACCGGTACGGCAGAAACAGAAGCCGGCGAGTTGTGGGACATCTACAAACTGGATGTAGTGGTTATTCCGACTAACCGCCCCATTGCCCGTAATGACATGAATGACCGCGTTTACAAGACAAAACGTGAAAAATATAAAGCAGTCATCGAAGAGATAGAAAAAATGGTGGCAGCAGGACGCCCCGTACTGGTGGGTACCACTTCTGTTGAAATCTCTGAAATGTTGAGCAAAATGCTTACCATGCGTAAGATTGAACATAGTGTATTGAATGCCAAACTGCATCAGAAGGAAGCGGATATTGTGGCTACTGCCGGTTTGAAATGTGCTGTAACCATCGCTACCAATATGGCCGGCCGTGGTACCGACATCAAGCTGAGTCCGGAAGTGAAAGCTGCAGGCGGTCTTGCCATCATCGGTACAGAACGCCACGAATCACGCCGTGTGGACCGTCAGTTACGTGGTCGTGCAGGACGTCAAGGCGACCCGGGTTCTTCTGTATTCTTCGTATCTTTGGAAGATGACCTGATGCGTTTGTTCTCCAGTGACCGCATTGCCAGTGTAATGGACAAACTGGGTTTCAAAGAAGGTGAAATGATTGAACACGGCATGATTTCCAAGTCCATTGAACGTGCACAAAAGAAAGTTGAGGAAAACAACTTCGGCATCCGTAAGCGTCTGTTGGAATATGACGACGTGATGAACAAGCAACGTACAGTAGTCTACACCAAACGCCGCCACGCTTTGATGGGCGAACGTATCGGCATGGATATCGTGAACATGATTTGGGACCGTTGTGCCAATGCCATTGAAGCGCCCGACTACGAAAACTGCAAGATGGATGTGCTCCAGACACTTGCCATGGAAGTACCTTTCACCGAAGAGGAATTCCGTAATGAGAAGAAAGAAAAACTGGCAGACAGAACTTTTGACGCTGCCATGGAACTCTTCAAACGCAAGACAGAACGTATGGCACAGATAGCCTATCCGGTCATCAAACAAGTATACGAAACGCAGGGACACATGTACGAAAACATACTTATCCCCATCACAGACGGAAAACGTATGTATAACATCTCCTGCAACCTGAAGAGAGCTTATGAGACAGAATGTAAGGAGGTGGTGAAGTCATTCGAGAAATCCATCTTGCTGCACGTCATCGACGAAGCATGGAAAGAAAACCTGCGCGAGCTGGACGAGCTGAAACACTCCGTGCAGAATGCAAGTTACGAGCAGAAAGACCCGCTGCTGATTTACAAGCTGGAATCTGTGAACTTGTTTGATGCCATGGTGAATAAGATTAATAATCAGACTATCTCTATCTTAATGCGTGGACAAATCCCGGTACAAGAGGCTCCGGCTGAAGCCCCTGAGGCTCCCCAGGCTCCCCGCCAAGTAGAGGTGCGCCAGGCTGCTCCGGAACAACGCCAGGATATGAGCAAGTATCGCGAACAGAAGGTTGATTTGAATGACCCGAACCAGCAGGCCGCTGCGGCACAAGATACACGTGAACAACCAAGACGCGAACCTATCCGTGCCGAGAAGACCGTAGGACGCAATGATCCTTGTCCTTGCGGAAGCGGTAAGAAATACAAAAACTGCCACGGAAGGAATGCATAAATCAAAGCTATAAAATGATAAGGCGATAGGGTGATAAGATGATACCGTCAGGTATCTTTTATCACCCTATCACTTTTTCTCCTGCCACATTATCACATTTTTTATTCGTTCCAGCTTTTGAATATTCAGCTAAAAGAGTACTTTTGCTCCAAAGAACAAAACCAAAGACTATGACCAAATATCACTATTGTCTGTTATTGATGGGTTCTCTGCTGTTAGGCAGCTGCCAGAGTGTAGAACAACTGTCCATTGATTATATGCTTCCGGCAGAAGTCAGTTTCCCGGCAACACTGAAACGTGTGGCTGTTGTCAACAACATGCCAAACGTACCGGACAACAAACTCATCATCACTGAGGAAGAACAGAAAAAAAGCGAGAATGAGGTGGCACGCCTCACCAACTACTACAATGGAGACGCCGCAATAACAACCGAATC
The DNA here is from genome assembly GCF_900217715.1 of Bacteroides sp. AR29. NCBI lineage: Bacteria > Pseudomonadati > Bacteroidota > Bacteroidia > Bacteroidales > Bacteroidaceae > Bacteroides > Bacteroides sp. AR29. The sequence goes on along the minus strand of NZ_OBMS01000004.1, from coordinate 125,487 downwards.
CCTTGCAGAGGCCCTTGCCAACGAAAACTACTTTGAAGAGGTTGTGATATGCGACTCTGCCCTCCGGAGTAAAGACATCAATCCCCGCGAAAGCACATTATCGAGAGATGAAGTACTGGAACTTACACAGAATTTGGACGTAGATTTCCTGATAGCCCTGGAAAACATACAAATGCGTTCCAATCGCAAGATAAGTTATATGCCCGACTGGGGTGTGTTCCTCGGCACAGTGGATGTAAAGGTATATCCTACCGTCAGAATATATTTACCTAACCGCAAAGGTCCTATGGTGACCGTCAACAGCAATGACAGTATTTTCTGGGAAGAGGCAGGAAATGGTGAAGCGTCAGTACGTTCCCGCCTCATCAGCGAAGAAGACATGGTGAAGCAAGCATCTGAATTTGCAGGAACGGTTCCGGTAAGACATCTACTCCCCTATTGGAAAACCAGTAACCGCTATCTCTTCAGTGGTGGTTCTGTAAATATGCGTGACGCAGCCGTATATGCCAAAGAAGAAAATTGGAGTAAAGCAGTAGAGCTCTGGAAGCAGACCTACGAAACAAAAAAAGGAAAACAGAAAATGTATGCAGCCTATAACACCGCTTTGGGCTACGAAATGCAAGACAGCATAGATACTGCCTTGGAATGGGCATTAAAAGCGCAAACCCTTGCCCGTGAGAAAAGCAAGACAGACAAAAAAGAGACAGGCGAAATACATGATGGAACCATCTCCTATTATATCTTTATCAGCATGTATGTAGACGAATTGGAGAAACGAAAAGAGGGAATGGCACGCCTGAACATGCAAATGAACAGATTTGATGATGATTTTTAGTCAAATGATGCAGAGATAACCGTTTTTTTTATACCTTTGAACAACCATTAAGAAAAGAAAGTTATTATGAAGCTCAGTCAATCGTCATTAGCACTCTTGGAGGACACTCTTAAAAAAGCAATCGGCAAATACACCTGCGGTTGCGAACAGACTATCGTTACAGACATTCATCTGCAACCGAATCAGAATTCGGGCGAACTGTCTATCTTTGATGATGAAGATGAAGAGCTTGCCAATACTTCCATTGAAGAATGGATGACATACGAGGGGGATGATTTCTACGAAAATGTAGAGCGTATCTTGTCCTCACTGCTCTGCAACATGAAAAATGAAGGAAAGTTCGACAAGCTGACTATCCTGAAACCATTCTCTTTTGTACTGGTGGATGATGATAAAGAAACAATAGCAGAACTGTTGCTGATGGATGATGATACTCTATTGGTCAATGAAGAGCTACTGAAAGGATTGGATGAGGAACTGGATTCTTTTCTGAAAGAGCTGCTGGAAAAATAATATTCCAAACAATCAGCCTATAAGGAAAAGAGACCTTCTTATAATAAATTAGCCCCTGCGATATAAAACGACCGCAGGGGCTAATTCTTTTTTACCTATACAATACCTAACGTATCTTAATTCCATAGAAAGAACTTGAGGTGGTAACAAAAAGCATATCCTTCTGCCTTCCACCAATTGCCAAGGAAATCGGGCGTTCTTCTATCTGAATACGTCTCTGCTCTTTACCATATTTGTCATAGACAAATATTTCACCATCAGCAACATAGACATTTCCGTCAGCATCGGTCACATTACTGTATTGGCCATAAGGACATATTATTCCTTGTTCTGTCAAACGGCCATCCCCACCAACGGAAAGTTGTACTGTCGTTTTATTCATCTCATTTACAATATAAACCGGTTCTGACTGACCGGGAACTGTAACAGTCAAAGCACAAGAACGTCCCAAATCATAGGTATCCGGAATAATTGTCACGCCATCCGGAGCGACAAAACTATACTCAGGCATACTGGCAACCACCTTGTCAAAGTCACCTCTCCAACGACTGGAAGGGTGAATGACTTTCTGTATATTCTTCATACCGGCTGTAACGACACGTGGCATAGGCTTCATCGTAGCATCCACGTTATCCGGATTAAAAGAATACCCCCAAGCACTCCAGCCACTGTTACCCCAACCACTGTACATCGGATTATCATCCGGCAAGCGCACTACCGTTTCCTGCTTGCCGTTCACCAGATAACCCGGCTGAGGGTCATAGCGGAAAATAACCAGCAGATTGTCTTGCGTATCAGTGGCCAATGTAAAAGGTTTCCAGGGATAATCGGCTATCAAAGTAATCTGCTCCGTGTCTGCCGACCATTTATAGATTTTCTTCAGACGGTTTTCACAGAAGTAGATATTTCCTTTACTGTCGGTAGTAGCTCCGGAGGCCAGTTCAAAACCGGTAGCCAGCTTCACAGGCTTGTCCATGACCGTGCAGGAAGGGCGAAGGCTCTTCTCGCTACCCGAAACAGTGAGACGGGCAAAGTCCCACGAATAAACGGGCAACTTCTTATTCATATCATATATAGGAAACTCTATGACTGGCAATATCTGCGTATAATTGTGCATATTACGGAAAGTGATATTCTTGCAATCCCATATGCGGAAACCTATCCTCTTCGGCATAAAGGCACGGATCACGCGATACATCCACACATTTACCATTTCGATATTTTGACAATTGGACATTTCTGCCATATAACAATCAGGCCCTTCACGACCTTCTTCCTCAAACTGGAAAGCATAAATTTTCCAGTTGGCCACATTATGGAAACGGGCTTCAGTACGGACATGATGCTCCAAAGACATGGCATAAATACGTCCCGGAGTCTTCGTTTCGCTAATATAAAGCCCACTGGCAGCATACGTACTGGCTGTCCAAACATCCTTAATTGTCCCGCCGCCATTGTTTGTAATCCACAAACTCCAATACTGGTTGTCCCAAGCCATATCCTTACCGGTCTCCATGACCGGAGAAGACGGGGAACTAATTCGACGCTCGCCCCTGCGGTAAGACGACTGTCCGGAAACATTCGGAGCCAGTTTGCGCAAGGTGCCGTGCCCGCCTACAAACTTCACATCATTCAAGTACGAACGCTCACCCGCCATCCATTTACAGCCGACAGCACGGTAATTATACGCACCGGTATTAATACCTATGCCATTCAGCACGTCGTCGCCGCCTTCGGAAGATTCAACCAAAGGCACAGGCATGCCGAAACCACTGAATGCAGGCTCGCTTTCCTTCAACAGAAATTGAGTCCCAAAAGGATGCAGCCCAATCAGCTTAGTACCGGGAGACAGCTTCAACGTTCTCGTCAGGCGATACCAACCCTGGGGCACATAGATGTTTTTATGCAAAGAGACAGCTTTCTCAAAAACTTCCGTATCATCAGTCTCGCCATCACCTTTTGCCCCTAAGTCTCGGATATTGACCCATGTCTCCATTGCCGGAAGAACCGGAAGGTCCTTGCCAAGTGTAACCGGCAGTTTTGCCACCGGCTCTATTTCACATATTTCCCTGAAAGAAGAAGCATCATTCAAATCCTGATACACCAGACCGTAAGTAAACTCCTTGACTCTGTACATTTTTGCTTTTCCGGCCACTTTCTTTCCACTTTGAGCATAGCCCACCAGTACGGGAACATTCCTGCAATCCACATTCACCAGATTCAATTGCGAAAAAGTATTTCCCTCTACGCTCACCCTGACACCGGCTTCCGAAATATTCTCCCACAACGAATTCTCCACATGAAGACGGTCTGCCAGATTCTCTGCCATTTCAAAGGCAACGGGCGTATTCTTCACATGCATATTGACGATGGCAAACCCCACCTCTTTTGAATAGACAGCCGCCTTTCTCTGCCCCTCAAAGTAAGTATCGACCATCATCATAGGCCATCCCGGAGAAGTCCTGGAGGAAATTATCCCATATTCACCGCCATAAAACCTGACGTCTTCCAGTTCATTGCCAACATCATACATGCCGGCTTTCCCCGAACCAATCCGAATGTCGCAATGATTGATAAATCCATGCTGGGCAAAATGCGCACGAATGGCGACGGCTTGAGGATTACCTTTGTCTATACGGAAATCCACATTGGACACCGCACTATAGAAAGTACCTGCACCGGCATCCGAAGGCTTCCTGCCCTCTTGTGCCAGCCCTCCCGTAAACCATATCATATAATTTTGAGTAGTCTGGAAACCGGGTGTATCGGCTCCCAAATAAATCACCGGCCGTTTCTTCCCATAACCAATCAGCCGAATGGATGAGGGAATTTGAATCGTCTTGCTAATACGATAATTTCCTTCCGGCAGAAACAGTATCCCAAAGTTCTTTTCGCGCTTCACCTGATTGATTGCCTCTTGAAGTGCATCGGTCACGTCAGACTTTCCATCAGCCTTGAAGCCGTAATTCTCCGGGGTAAAGTAGAATGCTTCCGGATCGTCCGGTCTTTGCGTATAGGTGGAACCACCCTCTGCCGCCCACCCGGACGGCATATTACCGATAATCCAACAGACTATCAGCAGGTATCTCATTATTTGATAATTTCTCATTACACAGATTGTTTTAATATGGATTTTCCTTATTTAATACGTACACCAAAGAACTTGGAACGGCCTGTGACAAACAATGTATTGCCATCCTTACCGCCAAACTGTAATGTGGACGGACGTTCGGGAACACGAATCATCCCTTTCTTCTTGCCATCCTTATCAAATACATATATTTCTCCGTCAGCCACATACAAGTTCCCTTCCTTATCTACAGCAGAACCAAATTCGCCCTGCTCCACAAAATAGCTCAAGTTGGAGAGCGTGCCGTCATTGGCCACATCCATCTTCACCATTCTGCGGTCATATTCATCAGAGGTATAGAAAGGCTTTCCCGGATAGGCTTCCAGCAGGGAAGAACTACGTGACAAGTCGAAATAATGAGGAATGATAGTTTTTCCATCCGGTGCCAGGAAGCACATTTCAGGAACATAGACCGACACCGCATTGAAATCGTGGAAGTCTCTCCAACGGTTAGAAGGATAAAGAGCCTTATACACGTTCTTCACTTGACCCATCGGAACACGCGGCAACAGTTTGATGGTCTCTTCCGGATTTTCCGGGTCAATGGAGTAGACTCTCATTGTATATGCGGAATTACCATATCCGCTGAAAGAAGTACCTTTTGTATCAGGCATTACCGGCATTTCCTCCGGCTTACCATTAATCAGATATCCCGGCTGCGCATCATATCTGAACAATACCAATAGATTATCTTCTGAATCAAAAGCCAGGTTGGAGGGTTTCCACGGGAAATCTGCCAGCAGCGACAAGCTGTTTGTCTCTACCGACCATTTAAAGATACGACGCATCCGATGGTCGCAGAAGTAAATGTTACCTTTACTGTCGCGCGCAATGCCTTCGGCAAATTCCAAATCGGAAGCCAATTGGTTCACCTTACCTATTTCATTGCCTAACGGTTGCTGATGAGGTTCTTTTCCGGTTACAATCAAGCGAGAAAGTTCCCACGGGCGGATGTCAATGTCTTTATTGACATCGAACACTGCAATGTTATTCGTATATTTAATCTGAGAATAGTTATGCAGGTTCAGAAATGCGATGTTCTCGCAATTGCGGATACGTACAGAACTGTGATACGGTTCATTGACACGGATAACGCGGAACATATACAAGTTTGCAAAGGTCACATCTTTGCAGTCGTCCATCTCTATCGGTTGGCAATCGGTACTTTCGCGGCTCTCTTCCTCGGTTTGCATGCAATACACCTTCCAGTTGGACACCTTGTTGAAACGTACTTCATTTCTTACATGATGCTCGATGGACATGGCATAGATACGCCCCGGAGTAGAAGTATTGTTGGCATAGAAACCATTGGTGGCATATGTGCTTGCTGTCCAGATGTCTTTAAAGGTGCCGCCACCGTTGTTGGTCACCCACAGACTCCAATACTGGTTGTCCCAAGCAAGGTCCATGCCCGAAGCCGCTACCGGATTATCGGGAGAGCTGATGCGAACCGGTCTTTCCCACCAGCCTCTTGGTTCAGCCACACCGGGTTTCGGTTTCCACAAGCCACCGTGTCCACCTACAAATTTCACATCGTTCATATAAGAATCGGCATTTGCCATCCACTTCACGCCTACTGCACGATAGTTGTAACCACCGGTATTGATACCGATACCTACCAGCATATTAGCACCACCTTCGGACGATTCAACCATTGCCTTCGGACCACCAAAGCCGCTAAATGCAGCAGTACTTTCGTTCAATCTGAATTGTGTTCCAAAAGGATGCAAGCCAATCAACTTGGTATTGGGCTTCATCTTCAATGTTTCAGTAATGCGATACCAGCCCTGAGGCACATAGATGTTATCGTATTTATCAATAGCCTCTTGAATAGCCTTTGTATCATCTGTTTCTCCATCACCCTTGGCACCAAGTTCGCGAAGATTCACCCACGTTGCCATAGCAGGCAGTGCAGGAATATCCATTCGTTGAGCTACCGGCATCTTCTGTATCGGCTCAACTTCAACCAATGTTTCATATTCCGGCATATCAAGCAGGTTATCCATTTGCAGACCGTGGTCGTATGATTTCACTTTATAGATTTTATGAGCAACTTTTGTATCTGTATTGCTACGTGTGTACTTAGCCAAAACCGGCACATTCTTACAATATACATTACGGAAAGTAATTTGATTATTGCTGTTGTTCTCATTGGTAATTACCACAGCCGGACCACTTACATTTTCAAAGTAGCTGTTTTCCAAAAAGAGCTTGTCGCAATAATTAGGGTCGATGTCGAATACAGCCGGTACATTCTTAGCATACAGATTTACCATTGCCAAACCAGACTCTTGGCAACGAAGCGCTGCAATGCGTTGTCCCTCAAAATAAGAATCAACCATCATTACCGGCCAACCCGGAGAAGCTTTTGTCGTATAGATACCATAATCACCTCCATAGAAAGCTACGTTTTCCAATTCATTACCTACATCGAACAGACCGGCTTTACCCTTACCGATATATACTGCAACATAATTGATAAAACTATGCTGTGCAAAGTGAGTACGCAATGCCACTGCATGCGGATTACCGTCTTCTATGCGCAGGTTAATATTAGACATAGCACTATAGAACGTACTGGCACCTGCATCACGCGGTTTCTCACCTTCTTTAACCATACCTCCTGTAAACCAGAACATATATTTTGCTTTTCCCTTATCGCTTGGTACTTCTTCTTGAAATCCCGGAGAGTTTTTAGCCAAAATAAATTCAGGACGGTTCTTTCCATAACCAATCAAACGAATGGCTGTAGGAATATAAATAGTCTTACTGATTTTATACTTGCCTTCAGGTATAAAAAGAATACCGAAATTCTTTTCTTTCTTCACTTGATTAATGGCTGCCTGCAAAGCGTCCGACACGTCCATTTTTCCATCCGCCTTTATCGGATAGTTCTCGGGAGTGAAATAGAATGCTTCCGGATCATTCGGTTTCATTGGGTAGATGGAGTTCAATTCCACTGCATAAAGTTGCATACTGAGCATTCCCAACAAAAGCATTAAAAGATTGGTTGTCAGTCTTTTCATAATAATTTGTTATTAAGATAATTATACAATAAAGGCGTTCTGTTCTTCCAAGGACAGAACGCCTTTGTCAGTTAAATATACATTCTTCTTAGAACAAGAAGTATATTATGTCACAAATATAAGGTTTATATCGTTACAGTTTTTGTTTAAAACGGTATTTCAACCAACGGACTGTAATTATAACGTATTGTACCTACATCAGGAATACTTGCCTTGGCGCCAATACGGAAGAAATAATTCTTTCCTGTATATTTAAATGCACTTTGGTTAGCAGCCACATCAATAGTCAGCGTATAAGTCTTAGCCGGGTCAATTGCTATAGGCTCATCAAATGCAATTTTGTCTGTGCCGCCGCTCAATCCGAACTTCACGATATTACCTACCCACATATCAGAGAAAGCAAACAATTGGAGATCCGAAAGTTTTTCATTTCCCTTTCCACCTTCCAATGAGAAAGTAGCAACAATCTGGTTACCATTCTTCTCAATTCTCGGGTTCTTGATACGGATGTAAGGAGTTACCTTGAAATCCAAGGTATTATCACCCTTCTTCACTACCACGCCTTCTTGTTTGAAAGCATAGCAGTTATTATTCTCCATACGGATGTCATAGGTAGCGGCAAAAACCAAATTGTTGCGGTATTCGCCCGTATTCATAATTTTCCAGCTTTGAGTCTGCGGGTTGGCAAAACCTAACTCCACAACTTTCAGTTCGCCTCCGTCTTGAACGTCCATTCCAACCAGCTCACCTGTCTTCTCATCAATAATAGAGCCATGAATAGAGGCATTGGGAGATTCATAGTTATCAATTTCACAAGATGTCAATGCAAACAAACAGCATGAGATCATTAACAATATTTTTTTCATAATCTTCTAAGAATTTAGTATTAATAACCAGGGTTCTGAACTAAGCCATTTGATGCTGTTCCAGGAATAGCACGATAGTATGACTGAGGAGCAAAGGTACGACCGTTCTGTTTTTCATCTCCGTGGAAGTTTGCACGTACAAAGATGTACGAAGGCGTGTCGGTACGCAAGTCAATCATCGGAACGAGAGCCGAACGCATACCACCATTATAGTACACGTGGTTGTCGCGACGACGAACCATATCCCAGAAACGTTTACCTTCAAATGCCAATTCTACACGACGCTCTTTCAATACATTCTCCAAAGTAAGAGGAATGTTATCCTTATGAGCAGCACGATGACGGAGAGCATTCAGCAAGGTAGCAGCCTTGTTCTGATCGCCCTTACCACTTTCAACTACAGCCTCGGCATAGTTCAAATAGATTTCTGCCAAACGAATGTCGATAAACGGAGTAGTAATGGAGTTATCACGGCTGGACAAAGAAGAGAATTTTTCTTCTTCCATATACTTACGTACCGAGAAACCGGTAGTAGTATAGTTACCATTTTCTGAGTTACCAATGTTACCGAAACCAGAGTAGCCACTTGTACCTTCGGCACCAAAAGCAAAGTAAGTCTTTCCATCTTTACCCTGAGCAGAAGAGTTGTTATAAACAACGACTTTTCCTGAAGTTTCTACCAAACCACCTTGCATCAAGATAGGTACACTGGCATAGCTTGATCCGGGAATGATGACACTGGCTTGCAGACGTGCATCCTTATTCAAGAAAGGTTCAGACAAGCTGCTATATTGAATGTAAGGATCGGTAGACTTCACATTACCTTCCAACTGAACATTAGGTACATTGGCTTCATTGCCATCTGCACGAGTCTTGATAGGAGCACTCTTACCTGTACCATCATCGGTATAATCTTCGAACAAATCGACCAAATCAAGCGTAGGGCTGAAACGTCCGTAACGCAAAGCACCCGGATTTACCTGTGCCAAGCTGTAATACAAAGACCAACCATGACCTGAACGGTTGTTATTAGTCGAACCATCTACATAGCCACGAGACAGCAACACTTCATCTACCGGAGTAGACTGTATAAAGAGCTTTTGGAAATTTTGACGAGCTTCGTCTATGCTACCCGGATTGGCTCCATACAATGCACCACCATAATTATTCAGAATTTCATCTGAAGCAGCAATACATTCACCATAGAAATAATCAGCTTCGCCTTTGCTTAAACCAACCAATTTCTGATTAACAGCTTCACCTGCCAACGGAGCCTTGTCCCAATATTTGGCCAAAGAAGCAGCGAACAATGCCGCACGCGACTTCATACCCAATGCGCCCCATTTTGTGAAACGATAACCGTCACGAGCAACAGGAAGATCCTTTGCAGCTTCGCCAAACTCGTTAATAACGAATTTCCAAGTGTCTGATTCTGTACTACGCGGCACTCTCAAAGCTTCTGAATCACCCGGCACATAATCACCATCTTGCACGCGGTTAATGATAGGCACACCACCGTAACGCTTCACCAAACCAAAATAGATGTAAGCACGGGCAAAGCGAGCCTCAGCAATCATACGAGTAGCATCTGCTTGACTCAAAAGCCCTTTTTCTTGTGAAGATGTCACAGTTTCTATAAAGATATTCACCTGACGAATCTCATCATAAGGCCAATAATCGAAACCTTCTGTAATACCGCCACCACCTTCACTACGGGCAGCTTCATCAGAAAGGAAAGCAATGTTGGAAGCACCGTTTACACCGTCATAGTTACGGGCATTGAAACCTGTGTAGGGACGGAATACAAAATCTTCCATAGGGACTGCGGCATAAACAGTAGCCAATAAAGCCTTCATACCACCATCAGTTTCAGTCAGTTTGTCGCCGGACACTTTATCAAGCGGCTCCAATTCCAAGAAGCTATCGCAACTTGAAAGTCCTACAACCGCACATAGGGCCAGAGCGGATAATATGTTTTTCTTCATAATAATCTAAGTATTAAAAATTAATATTCAAACCAATATTATATGATTTCATCAACGGATAAGCCAAGCTGGCACCCCAGTCGCGTTCTTCACGTTCGGGGTCTGCATCTTTCAACAAAGAGTTACAGAATGTCAAGAGGTTGAAACCATTTACAAAGACACGCAGGTCGCTGATACCCACCTTACGAGTAAGATTCTTCGGAAGTGTGTAACCCAATTCCAAGCTCTTCAAACGCAAGTAAGTAGCATTCGGATTCCAGAAAGGAATAGCACCTACACCCCAGCTGTTACCATTATCCTGTGTACCGACGAAGTCACGACGCAAAGCGGGGAACTTACCAGATACCCATTGAGTAGCAGGATTGTAGGGGTCATCAGTAACGTTAGCTGTATGCCAACGGTCCATATACTTCTTCATCAAAGTCGGGTTAGTCTTCGAACCGTAACCGAATACGTCATCATTAGCATAACCGATTACATAACCGGCAGCACCCTGCAACAGAATGTTCAGGTCGAAGTTCTTGTAAGTGAATCCCAAGTTCATACCAAACTGGTAAGGAGGATTGGCTCCTGCACGACGTGATTCAGGCAACTGGTCTTCATAACCAATTACACCGTCACCATTGCGGTCAATAATACGGAATGCACCGGGAAGCATCATGGAGTTACCATTGCTGCCACCATACAGAGGTGCTCTTTCAAATTCGGAAATATTCTGGAACTGGCCGTCTGTCTTCTGAATCCACATACCACCACCTGAGTGATCCCACATACCGCCGATGGTACGATTATCATGACCATTCAAGAAGCGGTCCATTGAACTTTGGTAAGGATTGTGTTCTACATCCAAGAATTTGTAACGAGTGAACGAGTAGTTGGCACTGATGGTATAACCAAAGTCCTTACCAATCTTACCGCGTGTTCCGAGTTCAATTTCAAAACCGGTGTTTTCTTCCGAGTTAATGTTTTCTTTCGGGAAGCTGGCACCGAATGTATTCGGAATATCCATGATGCGGCTTGCCAAGATACCATCGTTGACACGACGATAAACTTCGACAGTACCGAACAATTTACCATTCCACAAATCAAAGTCCACACCGATGTTAGCAGTCTTGGTTACAACCCATGACAGATTATCAAGAACCACACCCGGAGCAACCATACCCATGGTCAGCTTATCATTAAATACATAACCTTTTTCACCTTGTGTATATGCAGCCACGTATTGGAACGGATCACCGGCATCGTATCCACTCTTTCCGTAAGAAGCACGGAGTTTCAAGTTAGAAACAAACGGCAGACCCTCTTTGATGAATTTCTCTTCAGACATACGCCAACCGGCACTTACCGAGGGGAAGAAAGCCCAACGATGTCCAGGAGCATAACGATAAGAACCGTCGTAACGTCCTACAACTTCCAACAAATATTTGCCAGCATAATCATAGTTGGCACGTACCAAATATGCAGCCAGACGAGTTTCTCTGCGGTAACCGCTATTGGTTGCTGTACTGGCATCAGCCTGATTCAAAATGTCGTTCGTGAAATAACCGTCATACAAACGACGTCCATACAATTCATCGTAACGGCTACCTGACAGTTCGACAACTCCGGTAGCACTAATGTTGTGGTTGCCAAAGCTATTTGCATAGTTCACCTGTGCACGTCCATAAAGTCTTTGGAAAATACCCATTGTGTTCTGATAACGGTTTTCACCAAAAGTCTTAGTCGGCTGGTCAGTGAAGTAGTCGTACAACTGATAAGATTTCTGCAATTCTGAGTTGTTGCGGTTGTTACCATTGAAAGAACCCAAGATACCTAAGCTCAAACCCTGTACGAAAGGAACTTTCCAAGTCAAATCGAAGTCTGCGGAGTAGTTCACACCACGATTACGACGATATCCGTCTACATTCGGGTCAACCAAAGCTGCCGGATTCTTACTTTCGGGAGCAATATCAGAATAGTGGTTTGTAGACCCCATAGCGTAAGGACCTACACCACGGTCATTTACCAACAAAGTCTTGAAAGTCCACATAAAGTCTTCTCTCGGACGCTGTGTTTGGTCCCAACGACCGGCCACTTTAACGTTCATGGTCAATCCCTTAGCCAACTCGGCTGTCAAGTTTGAACGGAAAGTGAAACGTTCGTAATACTGCACATTGTTTTTCAACAAACCGTTATCGCGGTTGTAACCGGCACTTACAAAGTATTTCACCTTTTCATTACCACCACGAATAGAAAGAGTATGGTTCGTAGCGAAGGCCTGCTTGTTCATATACATATCAATCCAGTCCCAATCACGATAACCTTCTACACCATTCTTATATTTATCCAGAATGTCTTGTGAATAAACTTCAGCCTTCTTACCGTTGCGGCTCATTTCGTTTTCCATCATACGGAATGTATAAGCGTCTACAGTTTCTTCCATACCGGTAGCATGCTTAATACCGAACAAACCGGAGTAAGAAACACGTGTCTTTTCGGAAGCACCTTGCTTGGTAGTAACAATGATAACACCGTTAGCCGAGTTCATACCATAAATAGCAGCCGAAGCATCTTTCAAGATAGAGATATTCTCGATATCTTCAGAGTTAAGTTGGGCAAACTCTTCATATTCACGTGTTACACCGTCGATTACGATCAACGGTTCACCACCACCACGAATACTGATCATGTTATCGAAGGTACCCGGTTCACCCGTTTTCTGACGAATCATAAGACCCGGCATCTTACCTTGGATATTATTGATAAGGTTCTCACTCTTAGTGGTCTGAATAGTTTCAGAAGTAATCGCTGTTACAGCACCCGTCAATGACTGCTTCTTCTGAACACCATAACCCACAACGACAACCTCATCCAACACTTCGGCATCTTCTGCCAATACAATGTTGAAAGAAGTCTTACCATCTACACGGATTTCTTGAGTCTTATAACCTACATAACTTACAAGAAGAGTAGCAGTCGGAGCCACATTGCTCAGTGTAAAGTTACCATCAATGTCGGTAATCACACCGTTGCTGGTACCTTTCACCAAAATACTGGCACCGATAATCGGTTCACCCGTTGCATCAGCCACAGTACCTTTTACGGTGATCGCCTGCATAGTAGCCTGTACTTCCTCGGCTCCTACAGCCTTATCATAAAGGATTATATTACGGTCCAACACCTTATAGCCTATATTGGTTCCTTTGAACATATCGTTCAAAACCTTGAATATAGTTTTGTTATTTACCTGAACCGATACACGACGATTTACATCAACTTGTTTGTTGTTGTAGAAGAATACGAATTCGGTGCCCTGCTCCAATTCCGTCAATACTTCATCGACCGTTCTGTCTTCAAGCGCAAGGCTTACCATTGTTTTTTGAGCATAACTATCATTGGCAAAAGTCATACCAACCAAACAAAACAACATAAATAATGTGCATCTCATAGCAAGAGGAATTTTTTTCATGCATCTCATCAGGACACTTTTTGCCCTAAATGATTGGATACAATAGTGTTTTTTCATAATTTTGTATTGATTTCTAGTGAAAAAATAAAGTTACTTTATCTGTCGCCAAACAGATATTTAAAAGTTACTGTGTTTCATGCAGGAAAATGCGCCAACATTTTCCTGCATGTTTTTCTAAACGGACTTGTGTTTCATCATACTACTTTTTAAAGGGTTAATAAACTTCTATTACCTGTCTCTCGGCATTCACATCACCATCTTCAACAAACTTGAAATGAATATTCGAGGAGATTCGGAAGTGCTCCAATATTCGCTCCAAACGTTGTTTGGTAAATGTAGCCGTAAAGGAATTCTGCTTCAATGAAGCCTTTTTCAGAATGAATTCCACATTATACCTTTTGCTCAGACTATTCAATATATCTTCAAACGGAGTGTTCCTGAAAATCAAGCGTCCGTCCTTCCAACATGTTTCCACGTCTACATTGACTTCTTTCACAACGACCTTTTCCCGCACTATATCATAAATAACCTTTTGCCCCGGTATCATCATTACATTATTCCTCCTGCCGTTATTCACATAGGAGAAACTGACTTTACCCGAAACCAAAGTGGTCTGTACCGTCCTGCTCCCTTTGTAAGCCTCTACGTTGAACTCCGTTCCATGTACCACTATCTTGGAATTGTTCAGCGTGCCGACAATGAACTTCTTTTCATCTTTTGCGACAGAAAAGAATGCTTCACCCACCAACTTCACTTCCCTTTTATCATCGGCAAACCGGGAAGGATAACGCAACGACGACGACGAATTCAGAACGACTTCCGTTCCATCCGGCAATTCGACAGAAGTAGTCATTCCCGGATTTGTCCTGACTTCCATCATATGTATCTCTTCTTTATCCTTGTCCCAATAAAGGATAGACCACGATACCATCAAAGGGATGAATAAAATGGCGGCCGCCCGTTGCATCCCTCTAAATAATACCTGATACCTATTGACCTTTTTCTGTTTCATCTTACGATGTACATCCTCCAAGGCCTTCTTTACATCCAGCCTGGATGAAATCTGCGCCATGTCCGCCGCCAGGCCGAGTGTCTGAACCTGGCGGGCTGTCCTGCGGTTCTCTTCCGATGCTTCCAGCCACTCCTCTACCAGAGCAGTTTCATCCTCCGTTGTCTCTCCTTCATAATAGCTGAGAAGCAGGTTCTCCATTCCCTCTCTTTTTACCATAATTTTTATTGCTAGCTTTAATCTAAAGACAAACGGGTGAAAAGAACTCCTAAACAAAAAGCTAAAAATATTTTATACACATAGATTATAATGGAAAAAAAAGCTATTTTTGCCCAACAATAATGAACCCCCACACCCAATGAGAAACAAACCATTAGAAGATACATCTTTATTATCCGCCATACAAAAAGGAGATAGAAGTGCTTTTGATGTGTTATTTCAAAAGTACTATTCTGTGCTCTGCACCTACTGCTATCGTTTTGTCCGGCTGGAAGATGCAGAAGAGATTGTTCAGGACGTCATGCTATGGCTTTGGGAAAACCGCGAAAGACCCATTGTCGAATATTCGCTCAAGCAATATCTGTTCAAGGCTGTCTACCATCGTTGCATGACCCGGATTGCCCAAAATGAAGTGAAGCAACGGGCAGACACCGCTTACTATGAACGAATGTTCACCATGCTGCAGGAGGTGGATATCTATCAAATCAACGAATTAAGCAAGCATATACAAAGGGCCATCAACGAACTGCCGCCTACTTATAGGGAAGCTTTCATCATGCATCGTTTCCAGAATCTGAGTTACAAGGAAGCTGCCGAACTACTCAACGTTTCCCCCAAAACGGTAGACTACCGCATTCAGCAGGCTTTGAAGATATTAAGGGTCAAGCTGAAAGATTATCTGCCACTGATATTGATGCACCTGCTCACCTCGCATTAAGACCATACACAAGCAGAACGTCCCCTATACCTTGTCGGCTACACACCGGGACTTAGCCCTAAAGAGTATAGAACTGAGAGGTCAAAACATCCGGATGTTTTACCCCAATACATGGGGATGTTTTCACCCAAAACACCCGGATGTATTACCCCAAAACATCCGGGTGTTTTAATGGAAAGGATGCGGATGTTATGACCTCTCAGTATACGGGTCAGACCGGTTCAGTCCTGATGGGAGAGGCACTAAGTCCCTATATATCCCGTATTCATTAATTATTCTAAAAAAAGTTAGGGAAAACTCCGGGCCACCGGTCATATAAGCAAGAAGCAACCCTATTATTATCATAACCTCAAAATGCACGCAATGAGAAAACTGATTATCCTATTGTCGGCGCTGGTGTACGTCATCCATGCACAAGCGCAATTTTCAGTGACAGCCCATCAGGAAGGATGGGACAATATCCCTCCACAAGTACAAAAACCGGGATTTTCCTTTCAGCAATCCGTACTTGCCAATATGGACGGGGACGATGCCCTTGAAGAAGTAATGCTTTTCGGACATGACAACGGGCACTACCCCACTTTCGACCTTTTCAAGGCCTACTATGCAATCGTAGACAACTATACCAAAGAAATACAATACATTTCCGACGAGATTTATGTCACCGACAAGTACAATCTCCTTGTAGAAGACCGCAACAAGGACGGCATCTCCGAGCTCTACATATCCTACTTCAAAGACGGAAAGTTCAGCGTAGACGAACAAGGTTACAATCTGCGCACCACACGCTGCTACGACCGTATAGAATGGAACCCTACTGGCAAAAACTTTAAATCTTCCGGAAAATGAAAACAAGACTGACACTTATCCTGGTACTCCTTATTTATATAGGAGCTGCCTCGCACACACACGCACAGCAAAAGAAAGTAATCAAAACCATGATGATAGCCGGGCAGGACGGCAGCCATTACTGGCAAGGCGCCTGCGAAGCCATGAAGCAGATATTGGAAAACAGCGGAATGTTTAAAGTGGACTTTGCCTTTACACCCGACTTTGGTGGAGACATCGCCACCTTCAAACCCGATTTCCACCAATATGATTTAATCGTCATCAACTACGGCGGAGCTACATGGACAGAGCCCGTACGCAAGAATTTCGAGAAATACGTTGCCGATGGAGGCGGTGTGGTAGTGATACATTCTTCCGTCGTCCCGATGGCCGACTGGAAAGAATACAACGAGATAATAGGCATGGGGGCCTGGGACGGACGCAACGAAAAGGACGGTCCGTATCTGTACTGGAAAGACGGACAATACGTCTACGACTACTCTCCGGGGTATGCCGGCTACCACGGCTTGCAGCACGAAACCGTCATAGAACACCGCGCCCCCCATCATCCTATCCTGCAAGGATTGCCTCCTCAATGGAAACACTTCAAGGACGAGATATATACCCGCCTACGCGGTCCGGTAAGAAACATGGAAATATTGGCCACCGCCTACGAACGCGGACGGCATGAACCGTTGATGTGGACAGTAAGCTACGGGAAAGGGCGCATATTCGTCGACCTCCTGGGGCACTGCGGCAACGACCCGAACATGACTTACTCCATGCGCTGCACCGGTTTCCAGGTGACTTTACTCCGGGGATGCGAATGGGCTGCCACCGGTGCCGTCACTCAAGAAGTTCCCGCAGATTTCCCACTGAAGGATACTTATACATTACGTCCGGAGTTCAAGGCTCCTTTTCATGCTTACCCTGAAACCAAACACTGAATACCATGAAATACATCATCCGAACACTGCTGCTGGCATGCTGCTGCATGCAGGCACAAGCACAAGCTCCGTGGAAACCCGATACGGAACTGGAGAAACAATTACAGCAAAGCAATCATGTGCACCGCATAATGAAAGCTAATCCCGCACACGCCGGACTGACGCGGTGGGAAAAGAAAAAGGTATTGAAAAGCAGGGGACTCCCCCTGGCCGAAGATTTCGGCGCTCTGCGCCACACCGGACCCGGAACCATACATGTGGACCGTAAAGTCACTGTCTCAGGCAAAGGAAGTGTCCGTCTGGACACTCCTGCCTCCCTGGGCAAGAAGAATCCAACAAACCGGAATTACGCCACCCCGGAGATTATCCGTCCCCTCGACCGGGAAGACTTGCGGGAATACAACCGCTTTTCCGTTTGGGTATATGTGGATGCACCGGGCGTTTATCTGACCTTTGCCGGATTCACCCTATACAATGAAGGGGAGAAAATCATGCCGACTCCCGGACGCTTTGAAGGACAACACTTCGAGACTGTCTATCCCAACAAATGGCAGCACATCATATGGGAAATACCGGACCTATACCGTGACTGTGTCACCGGCTTTTCGGTAAACATCATGCTGGCAGGTGCTCCTGCAGGAGCCAGCGAACACATGAGCCTATACATAGACGACATGCGCATCGAAAAGGTAGAAGCGGAAAACAGCCGGGGATTCGACCTGCGAAAAGATGCAATGGCCTACTGCCACAGCGGATACAAGCCGGGAGCACGCAAGCAGGCTTTGGTGCAGCACGTACCGGAAAGGACTTTCAGCCTGCACGATGCCGCCACGGGACAAACCGTTTATCAAGGTAAGGCCAGTCCTCTGAATCAGGACAAGAAGCAGGACAAAGGATTTCTTGTGCTGGACTTCAGCAGTTTCAATACGCCCGGACAATACTTCCTCTCCATCGGTGATGTACAATCAAAGCCTTTCCCCATCGGAAATGATGCCTACCTGTCTACCGCCTGGCACACGCTGAACTTCTTCTTTTCCGAACGTTGCGGTTTCGACCAGCCCGGCATTCATCAGGAATGCCATCAGGATGTATTCGCCTATCATCCCGACGGACGGAGCATGAGCATTGCCGGAGGATGGCACGATGCAGCCGACCTGACTCAAGGAACGGGAAATACAGCCGAATCGTGCATCGCCCTCCTCGAAATGGCCGGTGCCGTACAAAGCAAAGACAGTATCTTCTACGAACGCCTGCTGGAAGAGGCACGCTGGGGAGTGAACTGGATTCTGCGTACCCGCTTCGGTGACGGCTACCGACTGGGTGGACTGATTATCGGCATTTGGACAAAGAATATCCGTGGTGACAAAGACGACATGCAGACAGAAGCACGAAATACGCCTACGGACAATCTGAAAGCCGCTTCCAGTTGCGCACTCGCCGCCCCTCATTTTGAAAAGAAAGACCCAGTGTTTGCACGGTGGTGCCGGAACAGTGCCATTGAGGACTTCCAATTCGCCATCGACCTGCTGGATACGCAAAGGACGGAACAGAACGAAACCGAACTTTATGCCCTTGCCACCGTCACAGCCATGCGTTTGTACCGCCTTACACAAGATGTTTACTATCTGGACTGGGCAACCCGGCTGGCACGTACCGTCATGGCGGGCCAACAGTTGGAAAAGCGTACCGACTGGAAAATCCCCCTGCGAGGTTTTTTCTATGAATCTTCCCGGAAAAAACGTATCCTGGCCTATTATCACCAAAGCCAAGAGCACTTGATGGCCGAAGGACTCTCGATGCTACTGACAGATGCCCCTACCCATCCGGACGTCCCGTTGTGGAAGGCATCCTGTGAAGCCTATGCAGACTATCTACGCGGGATTTCACAACTGATTGAGCCGTACGGCATACTGCCAAGCGCCGTATACGAGGTGGATAATACCGATTATAAGAATCTGTACCACGAAGGAGAGCAGGTAGGGCTTCCCAGCCTGGAAGAATACAATGCACAAGTGCGCAACGGCATCCCTCTCTCGAAGGATTTCTATCTGCGCCGTTTCCCCGTCGCCTATCAGTTCAGGGGATTCCACGCTGTTGTCATGGGCAAAGCCAAAGCTGCCTTTATTCTTGCACGCCTATTCAACGACAAAGCGTTAAGGGATATTGCAACCCGCCAGGTAGAATACATATTAGGCTACAACCCGTTTGCCATGAGTACCGTTTATGGAGACGGATATGACTATCCGCCGCTTTACGGGGCATACGCCGGAAATGTTGTGGGAGCCGTGCCCGTAGGAATCGAAACATTCGAAAATGAGGACGAACCCTACTTCCCGATGCAGAACAACTGTACCTATAAGGAAATTTGGACTCACACTACCGCACGCCTGCTGTGGTGCGTGGCAGAACTGTTCAGACAACCTTAATCCATATCCTTAAAAAAGAAGCTGTCTTAAATATATCAGTTCTATATTTAAGACAGCTTCTTTTTATGCTATGGCAGATTATGCTTTTTTCAATGCAGCAATACTTTCCTTGAGAGACTTGATGATACTCTCGGCATCTGCCTGCTTCTTGCGTTCCATCTCAAGCACTGTGGCAGGAGCGTTGTTCACAAACTTCTCGTTACCCAGCTTCTTCAGCACGCCCTGCAGGAATCCTTCCTTGTGCTTCAGTTCAGCCTCCATACGGGCTATCTCAGCTTCCACGTCAATCATATTGCCCAGAGGTACGGCATATTCCGTGGTACCCACCATGAAGGAGGCAGCGCCGTCGGCCTTATTCTCCACTACATTGACGGACGAGAGGTTACACATCTTCATAACAACCGCATTGAATGCCGCAACCGGATTCTCGCCGATAACCTGCAACTCAAGCGCTTCCTTTTGGGCAATGTTCTTCTGCAAACGGATGGAACGGATATTACTGATAACCTCTTTCACCGTTTCAAAGCGGACAAGCAACTCCTTGTCTGCCACAGTGTCTATCGTTATCCTATCCACCATCAAGCTGGCTTGTCTTTCTTCAATCTCCTCTTCTGTACGGTAGAGGTGTTGCCAGATTTCCTCAGTGATAAACGGCATAAAGGGATGCAACAAGTGCAACAGGTTATCAAAGAAACGCAGGGTACAGTCATGGATACTACTCGGAATGCCTTCACCGTAAGCAGGCTTGATGATTTCCAGATACCAGGAAGAGAACTCATCCCAGAACAGTTTGTAGACAGCCATCAAAGCTTCACTCAAACGATATTTGCTGAAAAGGTCAGCCACCTCGGCAGCCACTTCATTCTGTTTGGATTCAAACCAGTCAGCAGCCAGGCGCGATGCCTCGGGAACCGGTTTCTGGTCGTCCACTCTCCAACCTTTTACCAAGCGGAAAGCATTCCATATCTTATTACAGAAGTTACGTCCTTGCTCACACAGCGCATCATCAAAGAGTATGTCGTTTCCGGCAGGAGCTGCAAGCATCATGCCCATACGCACACCGTCGGCACCGTACTTCTCTATCAAGTCCAATGGATCGGGAGAGTTACCCAACGACTTGGACATCTTACGTCCCAGCTTGTCACGGACAATACCCGTAAAGTAAACGTTCTTGAACGGCATCTTTCCTTCATATTCATAACCTGCCATAATCATACGGGCTACCCAGAAGAAGATAATGTCCGGACCGGTCACCAAGTCGCTGGTAGGATAATAGTAGCTGATTTCCTCATTGCCCGGATTGTTGATACCGTCAAACAAAGAAATAGGCCACAGCCAGGAAGAGAACCAAGTATCCAGACAGTCTTCGTCCTGACGAAGGTCTTCCTGTTTAAGACCGGCATTACCTGTTTTCTCTTTTGCCAACGCCAAGGCTTCTTCGGGAGTGGCAGCCACTACATAACCACCTTCCGGCAAAAAATAAGCAGGAATGCGATGCCCCCACCACAACTGGCGGCTGATACACCAGTCCTTGATATTTTCCAACCAGTTCTTGTACGTATTCTTATATTTGGCAGGATAGAACTTCAACTCATCATTCATCACCGGTGGCAAAGCCATGTCGGCAAAGTGCTGCATCTTCAGGAACCACTGCATGGAAAGTTTCGGTTCGATGGGCACGTTGGTACGTTCGGAGAAACCTACCTTGTTGGTATAGGCTTCCACTTTCTCCAACAGACCGGCAGCAGCCAGGTCCTTCTCAATCTGCTCGCGCACATCGAAACGGTCCATACCGATATACAAGCCGGCAGCTTCACTAAGCGTTCCGTTATCATTGAAGATGTCGATGCTCGGCAGGTTGTACTTCTCACCCAGCATGTAGTCGTTCACATCGTGGGCAGGAGTTACCTTCAGACAACCGGTACCGAACTCTATATCTACGTAATCGTCCTCGATAACCGGGATAACACGTCCTACCAACGGAACAATCACCTTCTTACCCTTCAACCAGGTATTCTTGGGGTCATTCGGATTGATGCACATGGCTGTATCTCCCATGATGGTTTCAGGGCGGGTGGTAGCAACCACTGCATAACGTCCTTCGGGGTCACCTTCTACCATATACTTCAGATAGTACAGCTTGCTGTGCTCTTCTTTGTAGATTACTTCCTCGTCACTAAGTGCGGTCAGTGCCTTAGGGTCCCAGTTCACCATGCGGACACCACGATAAATCAGACCTTTGTTATACAAGTCAACAAAAACCTTGAGCACGCTTTCACTGCGTTTCTCATCCATAGTAAAAGCTGTACGATCCCAATCGCAAGAAGCACCCAGCTTGCGGAGCTGCTTCAAGATGATGCCGCCATGTTCGTCAGTCCATTCCCAGGCATGCTTCAAGAACTCGTCGCGGGTAAGGTCTGTCTTCTTGATGCCTTGTGCGGCAAGTTTGTTCACCACCTTGGCCTCGGTAGCAATGGATGCATGGTCGGTTCCCGGCACCCAGCAGGCATTCTTGCCTTCCATGCGGGCACGGCGTACCAGAATATCTTGTATGGTATTATTAAGCATGTGTCCCATGTGCAACACACCGGTGACGTTGGGGGGCGGGATGACGACGGTGTAAGGCTCACGACCATCGGGTTTCGAACTGAATAATTTGTGGTCCAACCAATACTGGTACCACTTTCCCTCCACGTCAGCGGGATTGTACTTACTTGCTAATTCCATGTTTTTAAATCTCTATAATTAATTTATTGCGAATAACGGGCGCAAAATTAATGAATTAAAATTTAAATATATATTTTTGTCCCTACAAAATGAGTCAGGAGTTAGTAGGAGTTAAAGGGAGTTATCGCCCTCCGGGCTTAGGAGTTAGAGGTCGATAGTCCTCTTAATGGTAGGTTGAAAATAAAAATGAGAGACAAATTGAAAATCCGGTATGTCGTATTAATCGTATTACTGTCTGTTGTATGGGCAACGCAGCTCATTCCAATATTGGGAGAAGTATATGCACAGTCTGTATATCCGGTGATTTCTCATTTCTTGTCCTCCTTTTCAAAACTCATGCCTTTTGCCATAGGCGACTTGTTTATTTTCCTCAGTGTACTCGGACTTCTTTTCAATCCAATCAGGGCACGCTATATCCAAAAGAAAAAGTGGAAACAGATTCTGCTGAACGAAATGGAATACTTGCTGTGGATATATGCATGGTTCTATCTGGCATGGGGACTGAACTACTCACAGAAAGATTTCTATGGCAGGACAAACA
Source organism: Bacteroides sp. AR29 (assembly GCF_900217715.1). Classification (NCBI taxonomy): domain Bacteria; kingdom Pseudomonadati; phylum Bacteroidota; class Bacteroidia; order Bacteroidales; family Bacteroidaceae; genus Bacteroides; species Bacteroides sp. AR29. Next base: position 102,266 of record NZ_OBMS01000004.1, on the reverse strand, counting down.
TTCCTTATACTGCCTATACTCCCGAAATCTTTCAGTCATTTGTAGACAACTATATAGACAAGCTGAATGCTTCCTATACAGATGTCACCTCCATTGACGAACCATTGGTCTGCCGGGAAAGCGTACACGGATACAACCAAATCAGCGATACGCTGGGGATACATCGCCCTCCCCACTCCTCTCCGCGCGTGAAGACCATGCTTTTCACTCCGTTCATTTCCATGGTCGGTGTTACGGGAAGCATGGGACCTTTCTTCTGCGAATTCACGCTGAACGGCGATTTGCTTCCACCACAATATCCTGCTACTTATGCCCACGAGCTGGCACACTTTTTAGGCATCACCAGCGAGGCAGAAGCCAACTTCTACGCTTACCAGGTCTGCACCCGTTCGCAGGTGAAAGAGATTCGTTTCAGTGGGTATTTCTCCGTACTCCCACATGTGCTGGGCAATGCCCGCCGACTGATGAGCGAAGAAGAATACGCAGAACTTTTCAACCGGATACGTCCTGAAATCATAGAACTGGCCCAAAAGAACCAGCAATACTGGATGGAGAAATACAGTCCGCTCATCGGAGACATCCAGAACTTTATCTACGACTTGTACCTTAAAGGAAACAAGATTCAAAGCGGACGCAAGAACTATTCGGAAGTAATAGGCTTGCTTATCTCATACGAAGAATGGAAAAACTAAATTTCAAAATCATGCATACAAGAAAAGAACAGATGGAAGCCTTCGGCCGCTTCCTCGACATACTCGACGAGCTGCGCGAGAAATGTCCCTGGGACCGCAAGCAGACCAACGAAAGCCTGCGCCCCAATACCATCGAAGAGACTTATGAACTTTGTGACGCCCTGATACGCGATGACAAGAATGACATCTGCAAAGAGCTGGGCGATGTGCTGCTGCATGTGGCTTTTTACGCAAAGATAGGCTCCGAAACCGATGATTTCGATATGAAAGACGTATGCGACCGTCTTTGTGAGAAACTTATTTTCCGCCATCCCCATGTCTTCGGCGATGTAAAGGCCGAAACCGCAGGCCAGGTTTCTGAAAACTGGGAACAGCTAAAATTGAAGGAAAAAGATGGGAACAAAACAGTGCTGAGCGGTGTACCCGCTGCCCTACCCTCACTCATCAAGGCCTATCGTATCCAAGACAAGGCCCGCAATGTAGGATTTGACTGGGAGGAACGCGAGCAAGTGTGGGATAAGGTAAAAGAAGAAATCCAGGAATTCCAGGCTGAAGTCGCCCACATGGATAAAGAAAAGGCTGAAGCCGAATTCGGCGATGTCATGTTCAGCCTCATCAATGCTGCCCGCCTCTACAAAATCAATCCGGACAATGCACTGGAACGCACCAACCAGAAGTTCATCAACCGATTCAACTATGTAGAAGCACACAGCATCAAGGAGGGTAAAAATCTCCATGACATGACGCTGGAAGAAATGGATAAGCTATGGAATGAAGCGAAAGCATTGGAAAAAGAAAGCAAACAAGATGATTCTTCTAAAGGTCAGGTTTAGCTGGCTAAAGCGAGGTATCTATCATTAACAAAAGAAGGTTGCTCACATCATTGTGGCAACCTTCCTTATTTGTATTCATTCACTATTCATCTTTTTCCTTGTGTTTTTCGTGGAGAAGCATCCCCCTTTTTATGCATGCCTTTCAGTAATTCACGGTGGAAACGCATTTCAGCCCTTTGCACCAGATAAATCTTTTTACAAGGCAATATTTTCTTGAACTTATCAAAGTAGGTCTTGTCCAACCGGTCAGAAGCGATACGGGCATCATATACACCTTCCATAATTTCCTCATACTGGGCTTCGGTTGTTTTTTCATCTTTCCCTTGTCGAAGCAACTTCCAAGCCTCGTCATTTAGCTGCTTTTTCCGGTCCTGCAATTCAAAATACAATGGGAAGAACTTGGCTGCCTCCTCACTCGTCAGTCCGGCTTTCTCCGTTATAAACGCTTTTTGTTTGGCACGAAACTCTTCAGGTGACAGATGCTGGTCACATCCATCGCTAGCCCAAAGCAGAGGCATAATGCCACATATCATAACCAATAAAACAATTAGTTTCTTCATTTTTAAATAGTTGAGTGTTGTTACCTTATTCTGCATCAGAGTCTGCCAAATAAACATACAATGAATAATCATCCAGCATGGAATTCTCTACGGCCATATTAATATATTCCATTTCTGTTTCCGTATCATCAGCAGCCATACGCTCTACAGATGGAGTATGCTCCGAAGAAGCTACACGGATAATCAATGCCGCACCTATAAACATGGCGGTCATATACAACCAAGGCCTTACCTTCTGCCACATTGTAGGCTCTGTCTGCACAGCAATGAGTTTCTCTTTTTCGGGAAGCCGGTTCATTACCTCTGAAGTAAGATTCTCAAAGTAGCCTTCAGGAACGCGGAAAGGATTTTCCGTCCCTATCTTTTTCTGTATTTTATCTTCTTCTTTCATAAGCTTTCTCCTTTCTGTTTAATTAGACATTGTTTTGTGGCAAAGGTTTAATACTCCTCACCCAAAAACTTTTCTATTTTCTTCACGGCATGGTGATAGGAAGCCTTCAAGGCACCTACGGAAGTACCAAATATATCGGACATCTCTTCGTATTTCATTTCCTGGTAATACTTCAGGTTAAACACCATACGTTGTTTTTCCGGCAAGGCAAGCAAGGCTTTTTGCAAAGCCATCTCTGCTTTATCACCGGAGAAGTAAGGATCACTTTCAAGCTTTTGAAGTGCATCTGCCTCGGGGTCATCCAAAGAGACTGTGGAAGCAGCCCGTTGTTTGTTCAGAAAAGTGAGGCATTCATTCAAGGCTATGCGATAGAGCCAGGTAGAGAGTTTAGCCTCTGCCCTGAAATAATCTATATTAATCCATGCTTTAATGAAAGTATTCTGAAGTAAATCATTGGCATCTTCATGAGAGAGGACCATACGACGAATCTGCCAATACAACTGCTCGCTATATTGGGTAACAATCATCTCAAATCCCCGCTTTTGTGTGCTTTCTTCTTGTAGAAGAGCCAACACTTCGCGTTCATTATAGGAAGGGGTCATAAATTTCTATTCGCATTTGTTGTTTTAGACTGCCAAAGATACGAAAAGTTTAATTCATACCGATACACAAAGTGTTTCTTTGGCAAGCTGAGTATCCGGAAAAATAGCGGATGCTTCTTGAAGCAAGATATTTTCATCTTCGTATCGTGCCGAAAAATGTCCTATCAACAACTTCTTCACCTCAGCCCTCCTGGCTATTTCGGCCGCTTGTGTAGCAGTTGTATGAAATGTTTCTTTAGCACGCGGTGCATCCTCATTCGCAAATGTCGCTTCATGAAAAAGCAAGTCAACTCCTTTTATCTGCTCTACGATAGAAGGAAGATAGATGGTATCCGAGCAATAGGCATAACTGCGGGACGGAGCAGAAGGGCGGGTCAACAAGTTGTTGGAAACCGTTTTTCCCTCCGGTGTCACGTAATCGGCCCCATTCTTTATACGATTCAATTCGTATACCGGCACTTGGTAGAAATCGACCATTTCACGGATAATATGGTTAGGACGCCGCTTCTCTGCAAACAAAAAGCCACAACACGGCATACGATGACGCAAAGGAATGGTAGTAACCGTCAACGAACGGTCTTCATAAATCTGCATCGGTTCTTTCGTATCAAACTCATGGAAAAGGACCTTGTACGTCATCTGCCTATTAAAAAAATCCAGCATAGGTGTCAGTAATGTTTCCAGCCCTTTGGGAGAATGGATATGCAACTCGGCTGTACGTCCTAAAAGGTTAAGTGTAGAAATCAGTCCTAATAAGCCAAAACAATGGTCTCCATGCAAGTGAGAGATAAAAATATGATTCAAACGTGAAAACTTCAGATGTGATTTACGGAACTGCAACTGCGCCCCTTCCCCACAATCAATCATAAACAACTTGTCGCGCACGTTCACAATTTGAGACGTAGGGAAATGACGCGTTGTGGGTAAAGCGGAACCACAACCAAGAATATGTAACTCAAATTTTTCCATTCCAAACCTTCCGAACTGATTTCTACTCCTTGATTTATAGAAGAGCCTTTATCTCTGAAACTCCAAAGGATATTTCAAAAGTTTCTCCGGATTTATTCCCTTTATACAGATAGCCCACCCCTTTATCACACTTCACACATACTTCCAAGAACATGCGCAAGGCTGGATCGGAGGAGTTCAAAGAGTTCTTCACATTTGCCTTCATCTGTTCGGCATTTTCCTTCAAAGCAGACATCTGTACTACAGATTCGTCAATCGTATAATGATAAAGCACCTTATCCGACTCGATTGTCAGTTTATTGAGCATAGTAGCTTCATCCACCTGCATCGGGCACGATACGTTGGTCATCTTCACTTGCTCTTCCAGTTTCTTCTCGTCACTGCTGTCGGCAGATGCACCACCACCATTCAATATATCTTTCAAGTCCTGAGTAGTCAGATAACATTCCACTTCGTTACCGGATGTCTTTCCTTTATATATGAACTTTATACCGGAATCAGTACCGACAACCAAATCCAGCATCTCTTTAATAGACCCTTGTGGATTACCGAACATAACAGTCACAGCAGACTTCATTGCATCAGGATTCTCTTTCAAAGCGTCTATATTGAGGAAACTTTCATTCATAAGCAGTACATATACCACATCCGACCCATCAAAAGTAATACTGGATATTTCGCCGGAAGCTCCCATATCCATGGGACATTGTTTGTTGGCTGCTGCGATAGCCAGCTTGAGTTTAGACTTCTGGCCGCATGCGGTTAGTAACATCAGCGACAGGCAAGTGAACAACACCATCTTCCCTGCATTTTTGAACATGTTTTTCATAATAAATGAAAATTAAATTATTGAATATTTCTATGATTGCAAAAGTAACCACCCTGCAAAGATAAACATTTATGGAAAAACCATCCTTAATTCCATAAAATTCTATTGACAAATCATAAAAAAGAAGGGCACTTGTTTGCGCAAGTACCCTTCCTTCATTTATAGAACGGAGTAATTATTTCTTTCCAGCTTCCATCTGTTCCTTCAAGGCAGCCAAAGCATCAATGTCACCCAGAGTAGTAGATGCAGCCTGGTTTTGGATAGCAGGAGCAACGTCTTCTCTCTTACCGGTTGACTTCTTAGTAGCAGCCTTCTTTTCAGCTCTTTCTTCTGCCTTTGCAGCATCTTCGAAGATACGGCTGTGAGAAAGGATGATACGCTTAGCGTCCTTGTTGAACTCAATTACCTTGAATTCAAGCTTCTCGTCCAACTGAGCTTGTGATCCGTCTTCCTTAACGAGGTGCTTCGGAGTAGCGAAACCTTCTACACCATAAGGCAGAGCAACTACAGCACCCTTATCCAGCATTTCGATAATAGTACCTTCGTGTACAGAACCTACTGTAAATACAGTTTCAAATACATCCCAAGGATTTTCTTCGAGTTGCTTGTGGCCAAGGCTCAAGCGACGGTTTTCCTTGTCGATTTCCAGAACTTGTACGTCGATGTCTGCACCAATCTGAGTGAATTCAGACGGATGTTTAACCTTCTTCGTCCAAGACAGGTCAGAGATGTGAATCAAGCCGTCAACACCTTCTTCGATTTCAACGAATACGCCGAAGTTAGTGAAGTTACGAACTTTTGCAGTGTGCTTGCTGCCGATAGGATACTTCTCTTCGATAGTTTCCCAAGGATCAGACTTCAGCTGCTTGATACCCAAAGACATCTTACGCTCTTCGCGGTCCAAAGTCAGGACTACTGCCTCAACTTCGTCACCTACCTTCATGAAGTCTTGTGCAGAACGCAAGTGCTGTGACCAAGACATTTCAGATACGTGAATCAGACCTTCAACACCCGGAGCGATTTCGATGAATGCACCGTAGTCAGCCATAACTACAACTTTACCCTTCACGTGGTCGCCAACCTTCAGGTTAGCATCCAGTGCATCCCAAGGATGCGGAGTGAGTTGCTTCAAGCCGAGAGCGATACGCTTCTTCTCATCATCGAAGTCAAGGATAACGACGTTGAGTTTCTGGTCGAGTTCAACCACTTCTTTCGGATCGCTAACACGGCCCCAAGAAAGGTCTGTAATGTGAATCAAACCATCTACGCCACCCAAGTCGATAAATACACCATAGGAAGTGATATTCTTAACGGTACCTTCGAGAACTTGTCCTTTTTCGAGTTTACCGATGATTTCCTTCTTCTGTTGTTCCAGTTCGGCTTCGATAAGAGCCTTGTGGGAAACAACCACATTCTTGAATTCCTGGTTGATCTTAACAACCTTGAATTCCATAGTTTTGCCAACGAATACATCGTAGTCGCGGATAGGCTTCACGTCGATTTGAGAACCCGGCAAGAAAGCTTCGATGCCGAATACGTCTACAATCATACCACCCTTTGTGCGGCACTTGATGTAACCCTTGATAATTTCTTCGTTTTCCAAAGCTGCGTTTACGCGATCCCAAGAACGGGTAGCACGAGCTTTACGGTGAGACAGAACGAGCTGTCCTTTCTTGTCTTCCTGGTTTTCGATGTATACCTCAACAGTATCACCAACCTTCAGTTCAGGATTGTAACGGAATTCACTCATCGGAATGATACCGTCTGATTTGTAACCGATGTTCACAACTACTTCACGCTTGTTCATTGCGATTACGGTTCCATCAACTACCTCGCGGTCGTTAACCTTGTTCAACGTATTGTCATACGCCTTTTCCAGTTCTTCGTGGCTTGCACTGGCTACTGATTCGCCGTTCTCATAAGCATCCCAGTTGAAGTCTTCAATAGGAGCTACATTCTTTAAATTTTCCATTAATAAATAAATTGTTTAACTCGTTAATTAAGTGAGACTTTATGTTGACTCATTGTAAATCGGGCGCAAAGATAGAAGTATTTTCTTGAACTACAAAACAAAAAGCATTCAAAACAGCAGTGGAATAATCAATTAAAGAATAAAAAAAATGTTACCTTTGCATCGTTTCATTTATACATAATCTCAATAATTTATCATGAAAAAGATAATCGCATGCATTTCCATCATTTGCTATACATTATTATGTTATAGCCAAAATCAGACAACGGACAACAACTACCGTACGCAAAAGAACATTTCCTATCTTCATCCCGGCGAAAAGGACAGTTATAAGCTGGAGCGTTGTAAGCTCGACCTCCATTATCCTACTGATAAAAAAGGATTTGCCACCCTTATCTGGTTCCACGGCGGAGGACTGGAAGCCGGAGAAAAACATTTTCCGAAGGAGTTCCTGGAGCAAGGCTACGCCGTGATAGCCGTAAACTACCGACTCAGCCCGCGTGCCCAAAATCCTGCCTACACGGAAGATGCCGCAGAGGCCGTTGCTTGGACTTTCGAGAATATAGAAGAATTCGGAGGAGATAAAGACAAAATATACATAGCCGGTCATTCAGCCGGTGGTTATCTCTGTCTGATGCTCAATCTGGACAAGAGTTACCTGGCAAAGTGGAATATTGACGCCAACAGCCTGGCAGGCGCTTTCCCCATCAGCGGACAGACCACTACCCACTACACCATCCGCAAAGAACGCGGGCTGCCTTCCGACACTCCGATTATAGATAAATATGCTCCTTCCAATAACGTAAGAAAAGACGCTTCACCCATGATACTTATCACTGGCGACAAAGAGTTGGAGATGCTGGCACGCTATGAGGAAAACGCCCATTTGTATGCTCTCCTCAAAGCATTGGGACAAAAAACCACCCTCTATCAGATGGAGGGATTTGACCACGGTACGGTGGCCGCTCCCGCATGTACCTTGATAAACAGCTATATGAAGAAGGCAGGCAAGAAGTAACCACTACCCTTGCCTTTCTTTTACGTATGCCAATGCCGCTCCTATTGCTGTTCTATATTCAGCATAGGGCGGTATATGAAAATGTACATGATAGATGGCTTCCATTTTAGAAAACACCTCCCGGCACTGGGGCAGTTGGGTGAGATTTCCTATCAGAACGAAATCCTTGATAGGACTGTTCAAAGCTGACAGTACAGCAGCTCCTCCAATGGTTTGAAGTACCGTATAAATTATACCGCAGGCAATATCTTCTTGAGAAGCATTGCTATCTGCTTTCCCGAAAAGAGAGGCGGTAGCACTCACTGGCAAGTCAGGCAAAGCAGTGTTGCAAATATCACCTATCTGCAAGTTGACACGAGTTACATCCCCTTTCTCAGCCAACTCGGACACCTGATGAATATCATGAGTTTTCAACAGCAACCTCGATAATCCCTGCAAAGTACCTCCACCAATCCCCAAGCCGCCAATATGCTGCACCTTGTCTCCGTCTATTTTCACAAAAGAAGTGCCGGTACCCATGCTGACTACAATCAGTTGGTCTATATCCGTTGCATGTCTAGCTCCCAAACCATTGGCAATAAACTCATCCGTTTTGCGAGTAGGCAGTCCATATAGAGGGCTGTTGACAAATGCGCTTCCCACTCCCGTCAGCATCACCTGCTCCACATCGGCCAGCTGTATACCATTGTCATAAATATACTTACCGAATGCTCCGAATAAGGAAGTCACCGGGTCGGTAGCCGTAATAAACATTGGAGACTGTATCTGTTCTCCATTGATTCCAACGATTTTCGTGGTACTTCCACCCACATCTATTCCTATTACTATACCCATAGCTCCAAGTAATTTGCAGCAAAGTTACAAAAGAATCAATAATTGACAATTGATTAATGTGATAATGTGCCAATATGCTAATTGGCTAATTGGCTGCGCTATGTTTATGCTACGCCATCACGTCCTGGTCATTGACACATTGGCACATTAATCACATTACCACATTGCTATCTGTTAAACAGTTCGAAGGTAAATTTGCAACCTATTTCCTGATACTTCCAGTTTGCAAAGCTGGCAAACAAGCCAAAGTCAAATATATGTGTACCAATGCCATACCCTACTTCCAGATAAGGTTTCAAGTGAGGAACCACCAATGCATTCAGATACAGACGTTCATTCAATACATATTGGGTATATTTCATCAGATGGCGGAGCAGGAGGAAAGGAGCTTCATAGGTAAGGTGTCCGCGGATATATTTACGGGAAGAGTTATACCAGCGGCCGTCCAGCAACTGGAACACCCCGCCAATATCATCACTCCAACCCATAGGAAGATTGGAACGCCGCAAATTGGCAAAGTCCACAAAGTACAGTTCCTTCTGATTGGTAAACTCTCCCCAACCAAAACGCCAATAAATATCACGCATCAAGCCCAAAGAAACCTGATGCTGCAAATCAATCTCTACACGCTCGTACGAACCACTGCTCTGCAACACTCCACTGAGTCCCCGCTCCCAATCTACTGAGATGGAAGGATACTTGGAATGAAGATTTACTTTACGGTCGCCATTCATATAATAGTATTGTCCCGGAGTCCAGGTGAGGCGGACGCGGGGAGCAAAACTATTATAGGTATGGCGGAACTTGTTCAGGATATTCGGGTCAAAATTCGGAAAGAAGGATGAACCTCCGGAACCGGCACGGGTGGCCGACTTGGTAGGCGGCATGCTCGGGTAGTTCAGTTCAAACCGGGAGCGGTTCACTTCCGTACGTCTGTGCATGGATACACCCACTTCCAGCGACAGACCGTTTACTATTTCCCAGCTATGACGCAGATTCAGATACAAATCCTTGAAATAATCCAAGTGTATCTGGTTGAAGTCAAAAATACTGTCGGGGATGGCTTTCAGGTCGTCCAGCACATCACTGCTGTAAATCCGGTTACCGTTACCAAACTCCAGATGCAATGCTGCACGCTTACGGGGCCAATAATCAAAATCGGACCTCACCCTCCAGTAAAACTCTTTTTCCTTAAAATTATAACCTATCCGGGGAACGATGCGCAGCAGGCGATCACCGGTAAAAATACGGTTGTACTTGAACTCCTGCCGATACGAAATTCCATGCTTGCCGCTATAGCTCAAAAGAAAAGGATTGATTAGTGGTGAACAGCGCACACTCCCCAATTTATCAAGGTCTACCGTATAGCGACTGATCAATGCATCTCCAATCTGCCCCCAAAACTCCAAGTTCTTATTCACCGGTTTCTTTTTCCGGGCGAGCGTATCCCGACGCAAGAAGAAATCCTGATACAGTGTCTCCTCATGCGGAGTCAAAGGAATGGGACGCAAAGTTTTAAAGTAAGCAGTATCACGTAGATAAGCATTCGTATCAGTACGCAACGTGTATGAATCGGACAAGTCATATTTACTTTTCTTCACCGACCTCCGTATATCACTGCCAGAAGTTTTCTGAATGATGTTCTTATAATCGAGTACAGCTTCATAAGTGCCATCTACCACATTTCCCAAAAAACGAAACGTTGCATCCACATCATACTGCAACGGAAGAAATTCGTCCGAATCGCCCACATTACCCATCTTCACCAGATTATTGAACCGCACCATCTCATTACGTCCGGAAAAACGCATCTCGCGTACACTCCACACGTTATCACTCACAATCAGATAACCGCCCACCAGCTGAAAGCTTTTGCTTTTTGGCATAAAACGGATTTTATACTGAAGGGCATGCCGTTCCCCCATCACCGTATCAATCCGATAGGTATAATATTTTTTGGCATTGGGTGCTAAAGGAGAGAGTAGTTTGTCATATAATAAGGTAGAAGAATAGATGTTGATGTGAAAATATTCCGGCAGCCGTCCGTCCATTTCCCAAAACTCGGAAGCAGTACCGACACTTGCCTTTACCTTCTGGTCATAGATGTCGGGAGCAGTAAAATGCAAATCGCTATAAGTTTCCATCATATATTCCCGCACCCCTTTCTTGGGCCGGAACATGGAAGGGATGTAGCGGAGAATATGATTCTTCTTACGGATATTCACCCAGCCCTTTATGTAAAGCTCAGCCTTGTAACTTTCAATAATACGTTCATAAAGGGGGGCAAAGAAGATGACTTTCTCCATGATGGAGTCTGCCGAACTCACATGTTTGTCAACCGGATAAGATACACGCTCCGCCCCTGCCTTCTGTACAAAAGAAAACAAGAAGCAAATCCAAATCCATATAAACAACAAACGTTTCAACCGCAATTTCTCCTTATAGAATCGGGACAAATATACGGAAGAATTTGTGTAATGCAAAAACATGTTCCATAAAGAAGCGGGAATGACACTTGTGACACCCTTTATTATAAAACATATGTTACGCGCGAGAGACAATAATACACAAGCACACATAGTTTGTGCGAGATAAATACGAACCTATATTAATTGTTATAAAAAGGGTGCCACAAGTGTCATGTACAGAATGATTCGTAATTGTGACACATGAAAATTACTAATCACGACGCACTAAAATTACTAATCGTGATGCGGAAAGATTACTAATCATGGCATGTAACAAACGCAAGCTTTTGGTCGTTTTTCCATAACAAGCAGACTTTTTTAGGGGGTCTATTCTCAAAAAACACTAATATTTTCGAGAATACCCCCTAAAAAAGAGGGGGTAGTTCAGAAAAAACATGTATTTTTGCGCCCAACAACCAATAAAAGGAGAGACTTATATGTCAAAAATGCGATTTTTTGCTTTGCAAGAACTTGCCAATCGGCAACCTCTTGAAGTGACCACCCCTTCAAACAAACTGTCCGACTACTACGGCAGCCATGTCTTCGACCGTAAGAAAATGCAGGAATACCTGCCTCGTGAAGCCTACAAAGCCGTGACCGACGCCATCGAAAAAGGCACTCCCATCAACCGCGAAATGGCAGACCTGATTGCCAACGGCATGAAAAGTTGGGCAAAGTCCCTCAACGTCACCCACTACACGCACTGGTTCCAGCCTCTGACGGACGGAACAGCCGAGAAACATGACGGCTTCATCGAATTCGGAGAAGGAACGGAAGTGATTGAACGTTTTTCCGGCAAACTGCTCATCCAGCAGGAACCGGATGCATCCTCTTTCCCCAACGGGGGTATCAGAAACACATTCGAAGCACGAGGATATACTGCTTGGGATGTTTCCTCACCTGCCTTTGTGGTAGATACCACACTTTGCATCCCCACTATCTTCATCTCTTATACCGGCGAAGCGCTCGACTACAAGACTCCATTGCTCAAAGCCTTGGCAGCCGTAGACAAAGCAGCGACAGACGTATGCCAGTTGTTCGACAAGAATATCACACGCGTTTATACCAATTTAGGCTGGGAACAAGAATATTTCCTCGTCGACTCGGCACTGTACAATGCCCGCCCGGACCTTTGTCTGACCGGACGTACCCTGATGGGACACTCCTCGGCCAAAGACCAGCAGCTGGAGGACCACTATTTCGGCTCCATCCCCCCACGTGTCACAGCTTTTATGAAAGAACTGGAAATCGAATGTCACAAACTGGGTATCCCGGTCAAGACCCGCCATAACGAAGTAGCTCCCAACCAGTTTGAGCTGGCGCCTATCTTTGAGAATGCCAACCTTGCCAACGACCACAACCAGCTTGTGATGGATCTGATGAAACGCATCGCACGCAAGCATCACTTCGCCGTACTGCTTCACGAAAAACCCTACAACGGCGTGAACGGCTCCGGCAAGCACAACAACTGGTCGCTTTGCACCGATACGGGTATCAATTTGTTTGCACCGGGCAAGAATCCGAAAGGAAACATGCTGTTCCTTACCTTCCTGGTAAACGTACTGATGATGGTATACAAAAACCAGAACTTGCTGCGCGCCTCCATCATGAGTGCCGGAAACAGCCACCGTCTGGGAGCCAATGAAGCACCTCCCGCCATTCTGTCCATCTTCCTGGGCAAACAGCTGTCTTCCATCCTCGACGAGATAGCTCGCCAGATAAGCAGCAGCAAGATGACATCGGAAGAAAAGACAACACTGAAATTAGGCATCGGACGTATTCCCGAAATATTACTGGATACCACCGACCGTAACCGTACTTCTCCATTCGCCTTTACCGGCAACCGCTTTGAGTTCCGTGCCGCAGGTTCGTCCGCCAACTGTGCCGCCGCCATGATTGCCATCAATGCAGCTATGGCAAACCAGTTGAACGAATTCAAAGTCTCCATCGACAAACTGATGGAAGAAGGAGTCGGCAAGGATGAAGCCATCTTCCGCATTATGAAAGAGACCATCATCGCCTCCGAGCCTATCCGCTTTGAGGGTGACGGCTACTCCGAACAATGGAAGCAGGAAGCCGCCCGCCGTGGGCTGACCAACATCTGCCACGTTCCCGAAGCCCTGATGCACTACATGGATAACCAGTCCCGTTCCGTACTCATCGGCGAACGTATCTTCAACGAAACGGAGCTTGCCTGCCGCCTGGAAGTAGAACTGGAGAAATACACCATGAAGGTACAGATAGAAAGCCGTGTGCTGGGCGACCTTGCCATCAACCACATCGTACCGACTGCCGTTATCTACCAAAACCGTCTGCTGGAAAATCTCCGTGGCCTGCGCGAGACCTTCTCTCCCGAAGAATACGAAGTCCTCAGTGCCGACCGGAAAGAGCTTGTACGCGAAATTTCCAAGCGCGTAACAGCCATCAAGGTACAAGTACGCGAAATGACCGAAGCCCGCAAAGTAGCCAACCACATGGATAACTACAAAGACAAGGCTTTCGCTTACGAAGAAACCGTACGCCCTTATCTGGAAAGTATCCGTGACCACATCGACCACCTTGAGATGGAAATTGATGATGAAATCTGGCCGCTTCCGAAATATAGGGAGCTGCTGTTTACAAAGTAGGCCTCTCCCTAGCCCCTCCCCCGTAGGGAGGGGGATAGAGATACTACGATAAACAATTAAGTTACTACGATTTACGATTTGACGGTTTACGGTTGGAGTTACTCATACAATCATAAACCCACCTGCTAATGAGTAGTTGTTTAACAATACAAACTTCAATCGTAAATCGTCTAATCGTAAATATATAGATTTTCCTTCATCTCCCCCCCTACGACATCTTTTTGTCATATTTGTGCAATATTTAATTTTTTCTTTTTACATTTGTGCTGTATAACACAGTTTTGCAGCAGTTATGGTAAAAGTAAACTTGTCTGATATTAATGTTCCGGAGTTGATTGCAGATATATGGTCTCCCTTGAATGACGAACAACGGGAATTCCTCGCCAACCACTTCACACTCCAGAACTACAAAAAAAACGAAGTCATCCATTGCGAAGGCGAGACACCTACGCATTTGATGTGTCTGCTGAGTGGAAAGGTCAAAATCTATAAAGACGGAGTCGGTGGTAGAAGCCAGATTATCCGTATGATTAAACCTGTCGAATATTTCGGTTACCGCCCTTACTTTGCAAAAACAGACTATGTCACGGCAGCATCTGCATTCGAGCCGTCTCTTGTTTGCCAAATCCCCATGACTGCCTTGATGACTCTGCTCACACAAAACAACGACCTTGCCATGTTCTTCATCAAGCAATTGTCCGTTGACTTGGGCATTGCCGATGAACGCACTGTAAACCTGACGCAGAAACATATCCGCGGAAGACTCGCAGAATCCCTACTATTCCTCAAAGAAAGTTATGGTTTGGAGGAAGACGGCTCCACCTTGAGTATCTATCTCTCGCGTGAAGATCTGGCCAATTTGTCAAACATGACCACTTCCAACGCCATACGTACGTTGTCACAGTTTGCCACAGAACGGTTAATCACCATCGACGGGCGTAAAATCAAAATCATAGACGAAGAAAAGCTGAAGAAAATCAGCAAGATAGGATAAGGAATAAGTGACAAGGGATAAGCGATTAGGGGTTAGCATAATAAAAACACATTATTGCCATCCTAACCCCTAATCACTAATCACTAAATCAGTCCTTTCGCAGACAAATATCTTTCCGCTTCAATGGCTGCCTGGCAACCAGTTCCGGCAGCGGTGATGGCTTGACGATAGTGAGGATCAGCAACGTCTCCGGCGGCGAATACGCCCGGCACTTTGGTACGCGGTGTTCCCGGCTCGGTGACGATATAACCTACTTCGTCCGTATCTACATAAGGTTTGAAAATATCTGAGTTGGGTTTATGGCCGATAGCCAAGAAGAAACCGTCAATAGCCACATCATAGCGCTTCTCATCAGGTTCACCCATACGCTGTACCAAATGTACACCTTCCACACCGTTCTCTCCAAACAAGCCTACGGCATTATGTTCGAACAGTACTTCAATCTTGTCATGCTTCATCACACGCTCCTGCATAATCTTGGAAGCGCGAAGATAAGGTTTGCGGACAATCAGATAAACCTTGGCAGCCAGTCCGGCAAGGTAAACAGCTTCCTCGCAGGCAGTATCTCCACCCCCTACAACAGCTACCGTTTTCTTGCGGTAGAAGAAACCGTCACAAGTGGCACAAGCGCTGACACCCATTCCCGCATATTTCTTTTCATCCTCCAGCCCCAGATACTTCGCAGCGGCACCTGTAGCAATAATCAGCGTTTCAGCCTCAATCATCTTTTCGTCATCAATCGTAATCTTGTAAGGTGCTTCAGCAAGATTGGCTGCGGTAGCAACTCCATAACGCAAATCTGCACCAAAACGTTCGGCTTGCTTCCGCAGGTCTTCCATTAATTCCGGACCTCCGATACCTTGGGGATAACCGGGGAAATTCTCCACATCAGTAGTGGTTGTCAACTGGCCACCGGGCTGCAATCCTGCATAAAGTACCGGTGAAAGATTGGCACGGCCTGCATAAATAGCGGCAGTATAGCCGGCAGGACCCGAACCGACAATCAGACATTTTACTTTTTCTGTTTCCATCATTATATTATTTACTATTTGACTATTTACAATTTACTATTTAGCGCATGTCGATGACTTCAGCCGTGGGATAGGCTTTTTTGTCAAAGACAAAGAAACTATCCGGATAGGATTGTCCGGTCTGGTAGTTATTAATAAGGATAGTAGTCATATACTTACTCCCCCGTGGTGCCAAGTCCACTTGATGCAGACGATACGTATCCTTTGTCACAAACAGATAGACACTTTCAGGGTCTCTTCTCTTGTCGGCAGCAGTCATGGTGATGTAATAAACAGACTTGTCTTGCTTACCACCGACACTGCTCAACTTCAATCTGTATCCCTGCTTGTAGAGGGACAACCAAGCATACGGATTAAGAGTCTGCAATTCCTCCTGCGTAGGTTCCGATACATTCACCTCATCTGCCGAAGCCACATAGCTCCACTGCGTATGTCCGTCAAACCAAGTCTTCATTCCCTCGGTCTCAACCACAAATTTCTCACCTTCCAGATAGAGAACTCCCGCATAAGAGCCTTGTTGTTCGTTCACGGTAAACGCCAGCTTCACCCCTCCCGCTTTCCGAAAGGCTTCGGCTGTACGCTCCAATATATTCTTGGCATCCGGTTGTTGTGCCGACATCGGCACAGCAAACAACAGCAATAGCACACCAAGTAAAAGCTTATCAAGTTTCATCATTCTATAAATAACCATTCCTTATTGCAAATTGTTTAACCGCATTTCCAGGTCACTCTCATCTATACAGAACACCTCACGCGCCTTACTACCTTGCGCCGGTCCCACAATCCCCGCTTTCTCCAACTGGTCCATGATGCGGCCGGCACGATTATAACCGATGGCAAACTTACGCTGAATGAGCGATGTGGAACCCTGCTGGTGAATAACAACGAGACGGGCTGCATCCTCGAACAAAGGATCGAGACGTCCCATATCCACATCCCCCAAATCACCTCCTGCATTTTCATCCACATATTCGGGCAGATAGAAAGCAGTGGGGTAACTCTGCTGGCGGGCGATAAACTTCGTAATCTCCGCCACTTCGGGCGTATCGATAAAGGCACACTGCACACGCACCGGGTCAGCTCCCTGCAGGAATAACATATCACCGCGGCCTATCAGCTGGTTGGCTCCCGGACGGTCGAGGATGGTACGCGAATCGACCATTGCCGATACACGGAAGGCGATACGCGCCGGGAAGTTGGCCTTAATCGTACCCGTAATGATGTTTGTTGTCGGTCGCTGTGTAGCGATAATCATATGTATACCCACGGCACGCGCCAACTGGGCGATACGTGCGATGGGCAGTTCCACATCCTTACCGGCTGTCATAATCAAGTCACCGAACTCGTCGATAACGACTACGATATAAGGCATGAACTTATGCCCCTTTTCCGGATTCAGACGACGGTTGATGAACTTCTCGTTATACTCCTTGATATTGCGCACATGGGCAGCTTTCAGCAAGTCATAGCGAGTATCCATCTCCACACAGATGGAGTTCAAAGTCTGCACCACCTTCGTGACGTCCGTAATGATGGCATCTTCCCCGTCGGGTAATTTCGCGAGGAAGTGATGCTCAATTACGGAGTAGATGCTGAATTCTACTTTTTTGGGGTCTACCAGCACAAACTTCAGCTCTGCCGGATGCTTCTTATATAATAAGGAGGTGATGATGGCATTCAACCCCACGGACTTACCCTGACCGGTAGCACCGGCAACGAGCACGTGCGGCATCTTGCACAAATCCACCATAAACACTTCATTCGTAATCGTCTTACCCAGTGCGATGGGCAAGTCGTAAGTAGACTCCTGGAACTTCTTGCTGCCGATAATACTCTGACCAGATACAATCTTCGGATTGGAGTTGGGCACTTCGATACCAATCGTACCCTTTCCCGGAATGGGAGCGATGATACGGATGCCGAGCGCCGAAAGGCTGAGGGCAATATCATCTTCCAGACCGCGTATCTTCGAAATGCGGACGCCCTGCTCGGGAGTGATTTCATACAGCGTCACCGTAGGACCTACCGTCGCCTTAATGGTACTGATTTCTATACCGAAACTACGCAGAGTATTGATAATCTTATCCTTGTTCGCGTTCTGCTCTACCATGTCAATGGTCGGACCATTGTCATCGTAATGCTTCATCAGGTCTATTGTGGGGTAATGATAGTTTTCCAAATCCAGACGGGGATTGTACGGCTCCTTCTCCGTTCCCACATACTCCTCCTCTTCGGCCTTTTCAACCTGGAATGCCGGCTCCTTCTCTACCGGCTGTTCCCGAAAAGGGGGCACCGGCTCCGGTGCAGGAGTCTCAAAAGTCATGGTAACGTCCTCATCCGCAGACTTGGCAGGCTTTATCTTTCCATCACTTCCACCCAAGTCAAGGGTGATTTCATTCAGCGGTTCGTCCTCTTCTTCCTCTATAGCAATCTCCTCCTCCTTTTCAAGAACCTTTTCCGGCTCCGCAGCTTCCGGTGTCGGAGCAGCCGCCTTTTCCTTTGCACCCCAAGAGGTCTTGAACTCTTCCGGCGTTTCACCCTGCACGCTTTCCACCTTCTCCTTACGCTTCAAGAAGCTGAGACTGAACAATCTGCGCAACCAGATGACAGTCCGTGCACTCAGATAGATGAGGAAGCAAATGGCAGTTACCAACAATAGCAGCCAGACTCCCGGCACACCGACTTGAGACACAAGCCAGTTACTGACATTGTATCCGTGCATACCGCCCAGATAGAGGAAAGAGTCCTTGTACTGGTCTACAAACACAAAACCGAAAAATACCGAGAACCACACCAGCATCAACGAACAGCCGATGAACCACTTCCACAAGCGCACCACACGCACCCGCATCAGCTTCAGTCCCGCCACAGCCAGGAACACGAGAATCAGGAAAGACGATACGCCGAAGCAATCATTTATCAGATAGCTGGCCAACTGCGCACCGCGGCTACCGGCGTAGTTCTTCACCCCATTGTTGGTGGAAATCAGCTCCTGCGCACTGCCTCCGTCAATGATGCTCTGGTCTGCCGCTCCCGTGAAAAAGAATGATGTGAAAGCAAGCAACAAATAAACCGAAAAGATTACCAGCACCAAGCCGATAACGAAATGAACCGTTTCACTTCTAAATAACGCTGCCACTTTCCCCAAAAACGAGAGTGACAGTTCCGTATCTTTAGCTGTTGAATTTTTCTTTGCCATATTTTTTAAATAACTATTGAGAATTGATTGCAAAAATAATAAAAACTATCCTTCTGCCGCGTTGTTTTCATTCTTTAATTTCTCGTCTGCCGATTATAGGTATTCCTAATCTACAACTGTAATTTTATCGCATGTTTTACTTACATACTTGCATGAAATGACATAGCGCACTAATTTACAACAGATTGCACCATGCAAGCAGACCTCATGCAAGCATGCAGGCAGATTTTGCCTACATGACGCAATCCATGCAAGCCCTATACGCATCAACCTACTCTTTTTCCTTCAAAAAATAAATCGGCTGTTTCTGCAACCCTTTGTTTACCAACACATTCTCCTCACAAAGACGACGAATCTGCCGCGTTGCAGTCGTGCGGGTCATGCCGCAAATCGACTGTACAACACTGCGGGTGATGAACTCATTCTTACGTAGATAGTTCACCACTTTTTGCTTCACCTCATCATCCGTCAGCCTCTTTTTCATGAGATTCCGCAATTTCAGCGGCTTTACTTTCAATACTCCTATCTCACTGCGCAACGCCTTGTCCGGTCTGAAAGTGATGTTTTTCAACTTCACCTTAGTACTTTTCCGCTTTGTCTCCAGTGTCACCGGTTCCGTGCAGGTCAGCGTGGGAACAAAGTAACCGATGCCGTCCAAATGTACCTGCCTGCCCTCCCCCAGCTCGCGTCCCACAAAATGCGACAAAGCATCGAGTACCGCCAGTACATCCGTCTCGGTCAGCGAGCAGTATTCTTGTATATGCCTGCGCAGCTCATCGGTCGTCGTAGAGCCGTTCAGTTTAATCCGGGGATGCAGGGTCAGCTCTTCCCCTTGTTTATCCTTCGTTTTCGGGTTTTCGTACCAATCAAATAAAATTGCCATATTCTTTCCTCCATTTTTAGATTCATTTCTGTTGCTGTCTGCAGGTTTCGCTCATGCAAAGTACCGGCTTTCATTAGGCAGAGCATAGGTCTTCCTTACGCAAAGAAGCGTTCTTCCTTCTGCTGAAAGCTTATCAAAAAAAAATGCGCACAGCTGTGGTTTACCTTCTTCATATTTGTGATACACCTTCTTCACAACTATGAGAAAGACATTCCACGACTGTGCGCAACTACAAACTACAGAGGCAAAGATAGTGAAAAGCAGGGGGCCTGGCAAAGGAATGCTAATCTTTTTCAGATTGAAGCATGTAATAATGCGGTAATAATAGCGCTATTTGCCCAGCTCCATAATTGCAACAATTAATCTTCTTCTTCATCATCGTCATAATCTTCATCGTAGTCATCATCGTCACCATCCCATCTACACCCACAAGCATCACAAGCATAATCATTAATACCACTTGAATCAGGATAGACCAAATGCGAGCCACATTCAGGGCAACGCAACTTGTCGTTATCATCATCGTCATCCGCAATTTCATCACATGGCCATTCTCTTCCACAATCCGGACAAACATAATTCACGCCATCGAAATAGGCATTCTCATTCAAACAAAAAATACATTCCATAACTATCTTATTTTTAATTATTACTTTTATTCATTATTCTTTTTGCATATAAGCAGCATTTAATCAGCACAACTCCCACCAGCATAGAACAGACAATGCCAGTTGCAATGAAAAGAGGGCTTCTATCAGCGGAAGCAATGCCGTTTTTTGCCAACACCAAAAGTCCCGTCTGAAAACAAACGGCCGACAACAAGCAGAACAGCAGCACACTGCGTTTCCAATGTTTTGGCATCGGTTCATTTTTTTCTACCTCTTCTACCATTTCCTTCATTGCTTCTTCAATCCATATCTTCATCTTCATTGTCTTGAGGATTTATTTCATATTTGGGGTCTAAATCATATCTGTACGCAAGCAAAAAATCGGCCTTTTTATCTTTGGGTTTACAAAGAGAATACAATATGGCCCCTACTACCAATGGGGCAGCCGCAACAACTGCAATCCCTGCCAGCATACCACCTCCTATTATACCGCCAATTGCAGCCAATCCGGAGGTTATTCCTGCTGCCGACAACCCAGCAACAACACCTGAAGCCGAAATCAAGCTTATCATTCCTGCCACCGTACAAGCAGATCCTCCACTTGCCATTATTTTGGCAACCAAATCATCTTTGTCTTTTCTAGTCATCTTTTTGTAAGCATCAAAATCTTTACCTAATACAACGGTGAACATGATACAGAATTCTGCGTAGCACACGTCAGTAGGATAACTCTTGCCCTCGGCCAAACGTGTAATTGCGTACTTCGACATTGTCATAGCCACTGCAAGTTCATCAATAGAAATAGAAGAATTACTCATGAATGAACGCAAAAACGGAGCGAAACCGACTCCTTTCGGAAATTCTTGATTTTCCATAATCTTTTTTTTAAAGTTTATATTATGGCGCCCTCTGCCTATAAGAACAAAAAGCAACCGTTAGCATTAACGATTGCAAAAGTATGGGGGAAGAACCAGCTGTGAAATAGACGTCTACAAAAAAGACAATCAACCTCTTTATCCATTTCCACATTTATCTTTAAAGGTTTTCCATTTTTTCTCTGGTAAGCCTAATGTGTCATTTACGATTTTCCAAGCGTCCTTTGGCAGGTCTAATAGAGTTTGCAATATTTTCCATGAATTTATTATTATAGATGTAGCATCCTTCTTACTATCACACAATTTTCTTATTGTTTCCCCGAAAAATCCGCCGTTCATAGTCATCAAAATCTTGCTGATAGACGTGTAAGGAGGTGACACCACTCCTCTATTATGTTCTATATCACACTTAGAAGTATCTAATGTTCCCAAATAAAATTGCATATACCCCAAAAGAAGTCTAATCATGTAGATAAATTGTTTATTAGTTTTCTGCTGCAAATCTCGCTCCTTCACATCTGCATTTCGTACTATCCGCCACGCTGCCTCATAGTGTTTTTCTTTTCTCAGATATCCACTTTCAGTGGTCTTTTCCAGTAGTTTCTCAAACATTTCTTTATTTGTCTTCTCCTTTCCCTTTTTCGACATTTGGCCTATCTCTTCAAGCAGTTCCTGATACGCTTTTTTTGTAAAGTTAACATCAGCAGAGAAACGTATCTTATCCTCTTCCTGAGGCTCTTTCCGAGAGCCAGAACGTTTTCTCAGAGCCTCAACATCTTCATTTTCAAGATACCCCTCATATATACTTCTTATAAGACGAACCGCCCTTGCACCCACCTCCACAATATCCTCATCTTCATGAAGAGTAATCCAAAAGGGCCAATAAGTATGGTTGTTCGCATTATTTGTAGGCTTAAAGCGATGAGTGAAAGATTTCCCCGGAAATGTATTTTCAAGAACAGCAGTAACATAATAACGAATATCTTTCCATTCTTCATTGAACATTTTTTCCCCATCTTCATCATTCCCATCAAGAATCAGCCCCTTACATCCATAATAAATGCCGACAACCGGTTCATACACATCATATTCTATCAGAAATTCATACCCTCTGCATCCATCCTTACTGTACAATGTCCCCAGCTTGTACATCATGTGATGTGGAGCCTTGTTCCCATGAAAAGAAGCATCCGCTTTAAAATCCTCCACTTCATCCAGCAGCCTCATCTTCTTTTTATAAAACTCTGAAGCTTCGTCATTTAACCTTTTCCAATGCTCCCGGTTCCTCTCTCTGATTTTATCTTTCTCCATCTCAGAGACAACCTCCTGACAGTTCACATCACATTCGGCCCCATCAAAATCAATGCTAACACTGGAAAAGTATTCAAGGGCTGCCTGCACTTCTTTCTTTTTAGCATAGACCTGCCTCGCTATAAAGATGCAAGCCTCCCGCGTAAGGTGATAGTTTTCCACGCTCCTACGCGCACCAGAGCCTACCCCAACCATTTCAACCATCAGGTTAAAATGCTCATCCACATTTATACCATCCGCTTCGGCAGACCTCATGGCTTTTGCCAATGGAACGGAAAATTTCTGGTACGTACTATACCCCAAAGCAGCGCACAATTCCCTCGAAGTCCAGTATGACCGTCCTTGCCCATCAAACTTCCTTATTTTCTCAAAAGGTGATTTATCACTGATTTTCAATTCTTTATTCATAAAGACAGAAACAAATTACATGATATAAAAATCCTCATCTATAATGACGAACACTCAACAACACTAATATCAAGCATGAAGATAGCAATAAAAAAACATCCCGTCACATAATTGGAAACATTTTGTATACAGAGAGACGGGAGCAATGCCCTATATTTGCAACCGGTCAATCAATCACCGGCCATGAAAAACAGGTAGTTTATGAGAAATTTCATTGTATTATGCTTATTGGCATGTCTGGCATCATGTACAGACAAAAAAGAATTCCAGACAATAAGAGAACGAATCGATTTATCAGGAAATTGGAACAGTTCATTAGGGAACTGCACATTGCCCGGTACGACGGATGAAAACAAGTTGGGAGACGGCAGGCATCCCACCAATGTAACCTCCCAGTTGACACGGACTTATCCCTACTCCGGCATCGTAGAATATGAAAAAGATGTTGAAATTCCCGTACAGATGGAAGGGAAACGCCTGATACTCTTCATGGAACGTACAAAGCCCAGTACTCTCTGGATAGACGGGGACAGCGTCGGCACGTTGGGACATATCTATGCACCTCACTGCTATAGCCTGCCGGCCTTGGCACCCGGCAGCCACCATATAAAGATACGCATTGACAATTCCCCCAGCTCCGTACCAGCCG
Organism: Bacteroides sp. AR29; assembly: GCF_900217715.1. Lineage (NCBI taxonomy): Bacteria > Pseudomonadati > Bacteroidota > Bacteroidia > Bacteroidales > Bacteroidaceae > Bacteroides > Bacteroides sp. AR29. The sequence continues at coordinate 78,513 of NZ_OBMS01000004.1, read as the reverse complement.
AAATCCAAAGCTCGCATGCCTGGACCGACGGCACACAAACCAACTGGAACGGCATTCTGGGCGACTTCTACATCGAAGCGGCCCCACACACCTATCTCAAGCAGGTACAAGTCTACCCGTCTGTAAAGGAGAAAAAGGCCCGCATCCATGTAAACATATACAGCGATTCGGAGCAATCGGGCGTAGTGACCCTTTCTGCCAAGACGTGGAACACCCAACAAGAACACCAGTTACCGGACATGGAAAAACAAGTCGGCTTGAGCAAAGGTGAAAATAAGATAGAACTGACGCTCGATATGGGCAACCGGATGCAGACATGGAGCGAATTCCACCCCACACTTTATGCACTGAACGTGACCCTTGCCACAAACGAGGGTAAAGACAATATAATAACAGATTTCGGTATGCGCGACTTTGCCACCGAAGGTACTCAGTTCACCATAAACGGCTTCAAGACCTTCTTGCGCGGCAAACACGACGCTTGCGTATTCCCACTTACCGGATATGCGCCGATGGATGTAAAGTCCTGGCGAAAAGTTTTTCAAACAGCCAAGAGTTATGGCATCAACTACTACCGTTGCCATTCCTACACCCCGCCCCGCGCCGCTTTTGCCGCTGCCGACATCGAGGGTATCTATTTCCAAGCCGAGTTGCCTTTATGGGGAAGCATTTCACCGGACAACCATCGCTTGAATGACTTCTTGCTGAACGAAGCCTATATGACCCTCGACTACATGGGCAATCACCCCTCATTCACCATGTTGGGACTGGGCAACGAGTTGGGTGGCGACGTTGACCTGATGCGCAATTGGCTGGACGGATTCAGAAAACATGACAACCGCCATCTCTATTCGTTCGGTTCCAACAACTTCCTGGGTTGGGGAGGTGCCATAGACGGTGAAGATTATCTGACAACCTGCCGGGTAGGAGGAGGCGAAGGCTATACAACGCACGTACGCAGTTCATTTGCCTTTGTCGATGCCGAAAAGGGAGGTATCTTGAACAACACCCGTCCCAATACCCGTGCGGATTATACTGCTGCCATAGCGAAATCTCCCCGACCGGTCATCAGTCACGAAACCGGACAGTTCCAAATTTATCCCGACTACAAGGAGTTGGAGAAATACACCGGCGTATTGCATCCATATAACTTGGAGATATTCCGTGACCGGCTCAATGAAAATGGACTACAGGACCAGATTGACGCATTCCATCAGGCCACCGGCCGGTTTGCCGTCGAATGCTACAAGGCTGATATTGAATACGGCCTGCGCACTGCCGGTTTAGGCGGATTCCAGATGCTCGACCTTCAAGACTTTCCCGGACAAGGCTCGGCACTGGTAGGCATTCTGGATGCTTTCATGGACAGCAAAGGCATTGTCACTCCCGAAACATTCCGCGGCTTTTGTGCTCCGGTGGTACCGCTGGCGCTTATGGACACCTACTGTTACAGCAACAAAGAAGAGCTGAACATAGGCCTCGCCCTGACAAATTACGAAGAGCAACCATGGTCTGATGCATTATGCTGGCGTCTGGAAAGCCTGAGTGACAGCGTAACTTTTGTTCGCGAAGGCAAAGTCCCCGCCCATGTAGAGCAAGGAAAAGCAATGCAGGTGGGCGAGTTGAAAAGCACCCTTACCGAAATAGACAAGCCTGCCCAATTGCGACTGACACTGACCACCGGGAATTATCATAACTATTATAACTTATGGGTATACCCCGACCGGACACCGGAAAGCGAAGCGGACATCTTCATCTGTCAGTCCTTGGATGACGAGGCGCGAAAGAGACTGAGCCAAGGAGGGAAGATACTGCTTATACCCGACCACAAAGCCATTGAAGAACAGAGTGTAGGCGGACTTTTTACTCCTGACTACTGGAACTATGCCATGTTCAAAAGCATTTCGGAAAACGCCGGCCGCGAAGTTTCGCCGGGCACCCTCTCCTTGCTGATGGACGAGAAACATCCCTTGTTCCGGCAGTTCCCCACCGAGTGCCATAGCAACTGGCAATGGTGGAGCATCGTACGCCATGCCCGCCCCTTTATTCTGAATGCTACGCGCCACGAATACAAGCCGCTTATCCAAGTAGTAGACAATGTGGAACGGAACCACAAGTTAGGCTTGCTGTTCGAATTTGCCGTAGACAACGGTAAGGTATTGGTTTGTATGAGCAATCTCGAAGCAATTCGCCACACTCCGGAAGGAGGTCAGCTGCGCAATGCCATTTTAAGCTATATGAAGTCGGCTGAGTTCTCTCCCACCGAGACGCTGACCTCACAGCAGTTGCAGCACATATTAACAACCGAGGTGAGGAAGCAAGACATTGTCGGCGTGAAAAACCAGTCGGATTACGACGTACAGCCGGAATAAAAAATAAGTATGAGAAGTTTCATCATAATTCCACTTTTCCTCGGCTGTCCCGTCATTTTTCAGTAGCTTTGCGGACTTTAATACAGCAAGCACCCCATGAAACTTACCCTTATACGCACCGCTCGTGAAACCGGCAAAGAGACATTCAGCACATGGCCCAGCGACACCTTGATGGAGAAGATGAAAACCGAGAACAAAGCCGGACACATATCCGCCTTGCGCAGCCTCATTCCCCACATCACCGGAAGCAACGGACACTACCCCTGCATAGACAAACTGCCACGCATCTGCCCTGCCGCAGAATATGCCCGCAGCAAAGAGGGGGAAAGATACCTGAAAACCTACAACGGACTGGTACAGATTGAAGTCAACCACCTGGCCAATGCCGTGGAAGTGGAGCAAGTAAAGCGCCAGGCGGCCCTGCTGCCGCAAACTTTTGCCGCCTTTTGCGGAAGCAGCGGACGAAGCGTAAAAATATGGGTACTGTTTGCCACCCCCGACGGTTCGCGCCCCAGGCAGGAAGAAAAAATCAGGCTGTTTCATACCGCTGCCTACCGGCTCGCCGTAAACTGTTACCAGCCCCTGCTCCCCTACCCCGTCACACTGAAAGAACCTGCCGTGGAGCAAAGCTGCCGCATGACGCTCGATGACCGTCCCTATTACAATCCGTCTGCCGTCCCTTTCTGTCTGGAACAGCCTTTGTCCGTGCCCGACGAGCCCACCTTCGGCCAACGGAAACAGACCGAAGCAAACCCGCTGATGCGCATTGCCCCCGGCTATCCGGCCTCCCAAACCTTCTCCATCCTCTTCGAAGCCGCCCTGAACCGTACCTTCGAAGAGCTGGAAAACTGGAAACGGGGCGATGACCTTCGCCCCCTGCTCTACCTGCTTGCCGGGCATTGCTACAAAGCCGGCATTCCCGAAGAAGAGGCAGTACGTCAAGTCATGATGCACTACTACCGCGAAGCGGATGAACAACTGGTGCGCATGACCCTGCACAACCTCTACCGCGAATGCAAAGGCTTCGGCACCCGCAGCAGCATGACCCGCGACCAAATCACCGCCTTCCGCCTGGAAGAATTCATGAACAGACGCTATGAGTTCCGCTGGAACACCGTGCTGGGAGAATTGGAATTCCGCCAACGGGACTCCATACACTTCCATTTCCGCCCTGCCGACCAGCGGGTAAGAAGCAGTATCGGACAGAATGCCCTGAAAGAAGGAATCAGCGTATGGGACAGAGATGTGGCACGCTACCTCAACTCGGACGCCATTCCCTTGTACAACCCCATCGAAGAATATCTGAACAGCACCGGACATTGGGACGGCAAGGACCGTATCCGCGCATTGGCCGACCTCGTCCCCTGCAACAATCCGTACTGGCGGGAACTCTTCTACCGCTGGTTTCTCAGCATGACGGCGCACTGGCAAAACATCGACCGCCAGCATGGAAACAACACGTCTCCCCTACTGGTCGGAGCCCAAGGCTATCGTAAAAGTACCTTCTGCCGCATCCTGCTGCCACCCGAACTGCGCTTCGGATATACCGACAGTATCGACTTCAAAAGCAAGCAGGACGCAGAGCGGAGCCTCGGCCGCTTTTTCCTGATAAACATCGACGAATTCGACCAAATCAGCGTCAATCAGCAAGGTTTTCTAAAGCATCTGCTGCAGAAACCCGTGGCAAACCTGCGCAAGCCTTACGGCACCGCCATCCAGGAAATAAGACGCTACGCCTCCTTTATAGCAACCAGCAACCAGAAAGACCTGCTGACAGACCCCAGCGGCAGCCGCCGTTTCATCTGCATCGAAGTCACCGGCCCCATCCATACCAATGTCACCATCAACTACCGGCAACTCTACGCACAAGCCATGGATGCCATAGCCAAAGGTGAACGCTACTGGCTGGACGATTCCGACGAAGCCATCTTGAAACAGACCAACCGGGAGTTTGAACAGCCCACACCGTTGGAACAGCTCTTCCTCTGCCACTTCCATCCCGCCGAAAATGAAGAGGAAGGAGACTGGATGACCCCTATGGAGATTCTCTCCTTCTTGCAAACCAAGACCAAAGACCGGCTGTCCATCAATAAAGTGGCTCTGTTCGGACGTGCACTCCACAAACTGGGCATCAGCAGCCGCCGGAAGACAAGAGGAACAGAATATCATGTAGTGAAAAAAGAATAATCCTGCCAATTAATTTGCTTCTACTTTCGGTTTGCGCTATCTTTGCGTTTCAAATCAAGAAGATATGAAAAAAGAAAGTCAAGTGATATTCGACCGGAATGCCGTAGAGTTTGTGACCGTAGCCGCCGAGTTTTGCAAGTTTCTGGAACAAGCGGAAGGGGTGAAACGTTCCGCGTTCGTCGATACCTCCTTAAAAATACTTCCGCTGCTCTACCTGAAGGCCTCCATGCTGCCCGAGTGCGAAACCATAGGAGACGAGGCGCCGGAAACATTCGTCACCGAAGAGACCTATGAGGTACTCCGCATGAACCTCGCCAATATCCTGGCCGAGAAAGACGACTACCTGGACGTATTCGTATCCGACATGAAGTATAGTGACCAGCCCATCACCAGGAACATTTCCGAAGACTTGGCCGACATATACCAGGACATCAAGGACTTTATCTTCGTATTCCAGCTGGGTTTCAACGAGACGATGAACGATTCGCTTACCATCTGCCAGGAAAACTTCCGCCTCCATTGGGGACAAAAGCTTGTCAACACCCTGCGTGCCCTGCACGAGGTGAAGTATGCGCAAGGCGAGGATGAAGAGGAGGAAACCGCAGACTTTGAATATTAAATTATGGTTATCAAAAGAACAATAGATAAAGAAACAGTGAAAGACCTGCCCAAAGCCGCCTTTCCGGGACAGATACATGTCGTACAGACACCGTGGGAAGCGGAGAAGGCAGTCGCCTATCTGAAGTCCTGCCCGTTGCTGGGCATAGACAGCGAAACCCGTCCATCGTTCACAAAAGGACAGATACACAAGGTGGCCCTGCTGCAGATTTCCTCAGAGGAACATTGCTTTCTGTTCCGCCTCAACCTGACGGGACTGACTCTGCCGGTTATCACATTGCTGGAAAACCCAAGTGTAACGAAAGTAGGCCTTTCCTTGCGGGATGACTTCATGATGCTGCACAAGCGTGCTCCTTTCGAACAACATGCGTGCATTGAATTGCAGGAATACGTCCGCGCTTTCGGCATCCAGGATAAAAGCCTGCAAAAGATATATGCCATCCTCTTCGGGGAAAAGATTTCGAAAAGCCAGCGCCTTTCCAACTGGGAAGCCGAAACCTTGACCGAACCGCAGAAACTGTATGCCGCCACCGATGCCTGGGCATGCCTCAACATCTACAACAAGCTGCAAGAACTGAAACGGACAGGAGATTTTGAGATAGAAGCCAATAATAATGTGGTAATGTAATGCACATTATCACATTACCACATTAATCACATTATATATATGTACAAAGTATACCTTAAACCCAATAAAGAGGAGTCATTAAAGCGTTTTCACCCGTGGGTGTTTTCCGGCGCCATCGCACATTTCGACGGAGAGCCCGAAGAAGGGGAAGTTGTTGAAATCTACACGTCCAAAAAGGAATTCATAGCCAAAGGGCATTTTCAGATTGGCAGTATCGCCGTACGCGTACTGACCTTCCGTCAAGAAGAAGAAATCAATGCGGACTTCTGGAAACGCAAACTCAGCATAGCATACGACATGCGCCGCAGTATCGGCATAGCCGGAAACCCGACAAACAACACCTATCGCCTGGTGCACGGGGAGGGAGACAACCTGCCGGGGCTGGTTATCGACATTTATGCCCGTACCGCAGTGATGCAGGCACATTCTGCCGGCATGCACCTCGACCGCATGGCCATTGCCGATGCCCTTACCGAAGTGATGGGCAGCCAGATTGACAATATCTATTACAAATCGGAGACGACCCTTCCCTTCAAGGCCGACCTCTATCCGGAGAATGGTTTCTTGAAAGGCGGCAGCACGGACAATGTAGCCATGGAGTACGGCCTGAAGTTCCACATCGACTGGCTGAAAGGCCAAAAAACCGGTTTCTTCGTAGACCAACGCGAGAACCGTTCGCTACTGGAACGCTATGCCAAAGGCCGCAGCGTACTGAATATGTTCTGCTATACCGGCGGCTTCTCCGTATATGCTATGCGTGGAGACGCCAAACTGGTGCATTCCGTGGACAGCTCCGCCAAAGCCATCGACTTGACCAACAAGAACATCGAACTGAACTTCCCGGGTGACACCCGCCATGCCGCCTATGCAGAAGATGCCTTCAAATACCTTGACCGCATGGGCGACCAATACGACCTGATAGTTCTTGACCCTCCTGCTTTTGCCAAGCACCGCGATGCTCTGCGCAATGCCCTGCAAGGCTACCGCAAACTGAACGTCAAGGCTTTCGAGAAAATCAAGCCCGGCGGCATCCTCTTCACATTCTCGTGTTCGCAAGCCGTCAGCAAAGAAAACTTCCGCACCGCCGTGTTCACAGCCGCTGCCATGTCCGGCCGCAGCGTACGCATCCTGCACCAACTGACGCAACCTGCCGACCACCCGGTCAGCATCTATCATCCGGAAGGGGAATACCTGAAAGGACTGGTTCTATATGTAGAATAAAGGAAAAAGCAGGCTTTGTTAGCCTGCTTTTCTTAAATAGAGTTAATAAAAAGCAGAAATACGCCAAAACAGCATGTTATATAACATAAACCGTGTATATTTGCACTGTGTTTTTCATGGTATTAGATTTAAGGTTAATAAAGATTGGGTGTCTGGGATAGATACCCTTCTTTTTTTATAATACATTCCTTCCCAAAACCCATCCCTCATTAATCTCTTTCGTTGAAGAAAAAGCCGTACAGAACTTGTTTTTCTCCTAGTCTCATTGTACATTTGCATCTATTACATAATTCAAAACATAAAAAGCTAATATTATGAGCATCAAATTCCGACTCACTGCCATGCAATTCCTGCAATTCTTCGTTTGGGGAGCATGGCTGATTTCATTAGGTGGTTACATGGGCGGTACGTTACATTTTGAAGGCGGACAAATCGGAGCAATCTTTGCAACCATGGGTATAGCCTCACTGATAATGCCCGGACTGACCGGTATCATCGCTGACAAATGGATAAACGCCGAACGCCTTTACGGCATACTTCACCTCATCGGTGCCGGTGCTCTGATTTATGCTTCCACTGCCACTACATACAACCACATGTACTGGGCCATGCTGCTCAACATGCTTGTTTACATGCCTACACTATCTCTGGCCAACACCGTATCCTACAATGCATTGGAAAAATATAAGATGGATTTGATAAAAGACTTCCCTCCCATCCGTGTATGGGGAACGGTAGGCTTTATCTGTGCCATGTGGGCTGTGGACCTCACCGGGTTCAAGGCAAGTTCGGCACAGCTCTATGTGGCAGCCATATCGGCAGCCATGCTGGGACTTTATGCTTTCACTTTGCCAGCCTGCCCCCCCATGCGCAGCGAAGGAAAAACGATGCTCTCCGCTTTCGGACTGGACGCACTGGTGCTGTTCAAGCGCAAGAAGATGGCTATCTTCTTCTTGTTCTCCATGCTGCTGGGAGCCGCCCTTCAAATAACAAACACATACGGCGACCTTTTCCTGGGTTCGTTTGCTTCCATACCCGAATATGCAGATTCGTTCGGTGTAAAACACTCCGTCATCCTGCTCTCCATCTCGCAAATGAGTGAGACGCTGTTTATCCTTGCCATCCCCTTCTTCCTGAAACATTTCGGAATCAAGCGTGTTATGTTAATAAGTATGTTTGCATGGGTATTCCGTTTCGGGCTCTTTGCCCTCGGAGACCCGGGAAGCGGACTCTGGATGCTCATTCTCTCGATGATTGTCTACGGCATGGCATTTGACTTTTTTAATGTATCGGGCTCGCTGTTTACAGAAATGGAAGCACATCCCAGTATCCGTGCCAGCGCACAAGGCTTGTTCTTCATGATGACGAACGGTGTGGGAGCCATCATCGGAGGTTATGCCAGCGGAGCCGTGGTGGATGCCTTCTCGGTATATGCCGAAGGCGGAGGACTGGTAAGCCGCGACTGGACACCGGTATGGTTTATCTTTGCAGGATATGCCTTAGTCATTGGTCTGTTATTTGGAATAGTATTCCGCTATAAGCATAATCCGGAGAAAATAGAGAAAAACTGATTGAGAATCAGGTTGATTTAATAGGTATGAATAAGAAGAAGATAGAACTACAAGTACTAAACATTTCCAACAGCCAGGCGCAAGTGGGCGCCTATGCCCTGGTACTGGGTGAAGCGGGCGGCGAGCGCCAGCTTCCGATTATTATAGGTGCCACCGAAGCACAAGCTATGGTCATCGAGATGAAAGGTATTGTACCGCCCCGTCCGCTGACGCATAACCTATTTGCTTCCGTTCTTGAGGTGCTGGGTGTAAAACTGATGCGTATTCTTATCTATAAAGTAGACAACGGAGTATTCTACTCCTACCTTTACATGAAAGCCGAAGAGACTATTCTCCGGATTGATGCCCGTACCAGCGATGCCGTCGCCCTGGCATTGCGCATGAATGCTCCTATCTTTGTCTACGAAGAGATTCTCGAAACAGAATGTCTGAAAACCGGCGAAAGCACCACCGACCCTATGGGAGGCAGCGAGCCGGACAAAGACGAACTGTTGCAGGAAGACACAATAGGCATATTGAAAACAGCCCTGCAGAAAGCAATCGAAGAAGAGGATTACGAACGAGCCGCACAGATAAGAGACCAAATCAACCAACTCAAAAACAATTTGTAACATGCACGTATTCTATACTCCCGACATACAGACCCACGCAGAACTGCCCGAAGAGGAAGCAGCACATGCCGTACGGGTCTTACGCCTGCAAGCAGGCGACGAGGTTATGCTGACAGACGGAAAGGGCTGCTTCTATCGCGCCGAAATCAGTACGGCTACCAACAAACGCTGCCTGGTGAATATTCTGGAAACCCTTCCGCAAGCCCCCTTGTGGAAAGGTCATCTGCACATTGCCATGGCACCTACCAAGAACATGGACCGTACTGAGTGGTTTGCCGAGAAAGCGACGGAAATAGGGTTTGATGAACTGACATTCCTGAACTGCCGTTTCTCGGAACGGAAAGTCATCAAGACGGAGCGCATCTCCAAAATTCTGGTTTCTGCCATCAAGCAGTCGCTCAAGGCACGCCTGCCCCAACTGAATGAAATGACAGACTTCAACAAGTTCATCACACAGCCTTTTCCGGGTCAGAAATTCATCGCCCACTGTTATGAAGGCGAAAAACCGCTTTTGAAGGATATGGTACATCCCGGAGAGGACGCTCTCGTACTAATCGGTCCTGAAGGAGACTTCAGCGAAGAGGAAGTCCGGAAGGCGACGGAAAACGATTTTATCCCCATCAGCTTGGGAAAATCAAGGTTGCGTACAGAGACGGCGGCACTGGTTGCCTGCCACATCCTCAATTTACAGAATCAATGATACTCACTAAAACAAAAACTATATGAAAAAGAACCTATTCTTCCACTTCTCAGTACTGGCAATGCTCATCGTGCTGATAAGCGCTTGTTCGTCCAAAAAGCCAGAATACACCAACGTTATTCCTTCCGATGCCTCGCAAGTCATCGCTGTCAATTTAAAATCATTGGCAGACAAGGCCGGTACCAAAGATAAAGAGACTAAAGAAGCACTGCAAAAGCTGACAGATGCCTTGAAAAGCGATATGAATACAGCTACTTTCCAACAATTGGAGGCTGTACTGAAAGACCCTGCCAAATCGGGAGTGGACGTCAATGCGCCGATTTATGTCTTCAACGCTCCCTCGTTCCCCTACACCACCATGGTAGCCAAGGTTCAAAGTGAGGATGATTTGCTGAAGCTTCTGGAAGTTACGGAGAAAGAACAGATAATCAGCCATGTGGCAGAAGCGGACGGTTACAGTTTTGCACAAATCAACAAGCGGGCATTGCTCGCTTTCACTCCTACCACGCTTATGGTGGTGAACTACACCGGCACATCGCAACTGGAAAAAGTCAAAGAAGGAATTCCCGCCTTGCTGAAACAGACCGGAGAAAACAGCATCAACAGTAACACCGCTTTCAAGAAAATGCAAAAGCAGGATGGAGACATCAATATGCTCATCTCTCCTTCCAGCCTGCTGAGTGCATACGCCAATCCGCTGAATTACGGAATATCCCACAATATCGACCTGAAAGACTTGAAGATGCTGGGAAGTCTCTCCTTCGAAAAAGGGAAAATAGAACTGAAAGTAGAGAGCTATACCGAGAACACAGAATTGAAAGCACTTTTCGAAAAGCAAATCAAAAGTACTTGTCCCATCGAAAACACGTTCTTGAAGTATTTCCCAAAATCTACCCTGGCGCTATTCAGCATAGGTATCAATGGAGAAGAGTTCTACAATGTGCTGCAAGAGAATGAGCAGTTCCGCAACGATTTCTCCATTACCAAAGCCGCTGAAGTAAAAGACTTGTTCAGTGCTTTCCACAACGACCTGACCATAGGCCTTATCAATGTAACCATGAACAGCAATCCTTCTTTCCTGGCCTATGCCAGCGTAAAGAACGACGCTCCCTTGAAAGCCCTTTATGAGAAAAAGTCCGAACTGGGACTGAAACGCGGCGAAGACATCGTGAAATTGAATGAGAATGAATATGTCTATAAATCACGCGCTATCAACATATTCTTCGGCATACGAGACAAACAGATGTACGCCACCAATGACGAACTGCTGTATAAGAATGCATGCAAGACCGCTGACCCGTCTGCCAAAGAGACGGACTTCGCTTCCAGTCTGAAAGGCAAGCGCACAGCCTTTGTCATCAATGCGGAAGCCGTACTTGACCTGCCCGTTGTAAAAATGCTAGCTGGATTTGGCGGACAAGAGTATAGCACCTATTACTCGCTGCTCGGCAATATCTCGTATCTGGAAGCTGTCGGCAACGAGGACAAGGCAACCGTCACCCTGCAGCTGAAGAACAAGAATGTTAATGCACTGAAACAGATTGTGGACTTTATCAAGCAGTTTGCAGGAATGTAATTTAAGGATTAAGGATTAGAGATTAAGGATTAATACCACTCATGAATAGGATTCACCTACGGCAAACACTACCTCAAGTGTTTGCCGACCGTGATGCCATTACCTCAGACGTATGGCATCGGGACATTACGTTCCACAAAGGGAAACGTTATCTCATAGAAGCCGCTTCGGGCACCGGAAAATCATCGCTTTGCAGCTATGTTTACGGTTACCGCAACGATTATCAGGGAATCATCAACTTTGATGAGCTCAATATCCGTTCACTCTCCGTCAATGACTGGATAGATATACGCAAACACTCTCTCAGCATTCTTTTTCAGGAGTTGCGTATCTTTCCCGAACTTACCGCCATCGAGAACATACAACTGAAGAACCGGCTTACCAATTTCAAAAAAAAGAAAGAAGTCCTTACCCTCTTCGAAGCCATCGGCATTGCCGACAAGGTAAACGAAAAAGCCGGAAAGCTATCTTTCGGCCAGCAACAAAGAGTCGCCTTTATCCGCAGCCTCTGCCAGCCTTTCGACTTCATCTTCCTGGACGAACCCGTCAGCCATCTGGATGACGAGAACGGAACAATCATGGGCAGGCTGCTGACAGAAGAAGCCAGCCGCCAAGGAGCGGGAATCATAGTGACTTCCATCGGCAAACATCTGGAATTGGATTATGATGAAATTTATCAATTATAAATGTGGCTAATATGAACCGACTTGTTTGGAAACTTCTCCGCCAGCACATCAGTGTCGGACAGTTGGCAGGCTTTTTCCTCGCCAATCTCTTCGGCATGATGATTGTATTGCTGAGCGTACAATTCTATCGTGATGTCCTTCCCGTTTTTACGGAAGGGGACAGTTTCATGAAGAAGGATTATATCATTGCTACCAAGAAAATCAGTACTTTGGGCAGCTTTGCCGGGAAAAGCAATACCTTCTCCAAAGATGAGATAAAAGACCTGAAAGCCCAACCTTTCACCAAAGGGGTAGGCGCGTTCACTCCTTCCTTGTTCAAAGTCTCTGCCGGACTCGGTATGCAGGAAGCCGGTATCCGCTTGTCGACAGAGATGTTTTTCGAGTCTGTACCCGACGAATATGTGGATGTCAGTCTGGACAAATGGCATTTTGATGAAGATACCCGGATAATTCCCATCATCGTTCCGCGCAATTATCTGAACCTCTATAACTTTGGCTTTGCACAAAGCCGGAGTCTGCCGAAACTCTCCGAAGGTTTGATGAGTCTGGTACAGATGGATATCATGATGCGGGGCAACGGACGTGTGGAACAATATAAAGGCAACATTGTAGGATTCTCCAACCGGCTGAATACCATTCTCGTCCCCCAATCCTTCATGGACTGGGCCAACAAGAATTTTGCACCGGAAAAAGAAGCTGAACCGTCCCGACTTATTGTGGAAGTGAAGAATCCTACCGACACAGCCATCACCGACTATTTCCAGCAAAAGAATTACGAAACCGAAGGCAACAATCTGGATGCCGGAAAGACAACTTATTTCCTGCGCCTCATTACGGCTATCGTCATGGGCGTAGGATTATTCATCAGCATTCTGTCATTCTACATCTTGATGCTGAGCATCTTCCTGCTTCTCCAGAAGAATACGGTAAAACTGGAAAACCTGCTGCTGATAGGATATAGCCCGACGCGGGTAGCCACGCCTTATTATATACTGACAGTAGGGCTGAATGTACTGGTACTGTTCCTCTCCATCGGTTGTGTGATATGGGTACGCAGTTACTATATAGAAGTAGTCAGGAATCTCTTCCCGCAATTGGAAAGCGGGTCACTGCTTCCATGTATATTGACCGGTTGCCTATTATTTTTTGCTGTATCACTGCTGAATATTTTGGCAATAGGCAAAAAAATTATCAGTATCTGGAAAGGGGGAAAATAAAGATGGGAAAAATCCATCCAACAGATATAAAGTTCATGGTATTGTTGGTATTATGCCTCAGCATGGCATTTCCCAGCTCTGCCAATAACTTTCTATTCACTACCATTGACACCTCGCACGGTCTGAGTGATAACCAGATACGCTATATCCTCCAACTTCCGGACGGAAGAATGGTATTTACCACCACCCGGAACGTCAATCTGTATGATGGAGCCAACTTCACCTCCCTGCAGCCCACCCCCGAAGATATATATCCGCTGAAACAATACAAGGGCTTCTACCATGTCTATCTGAGCGGCGATTCCCTCTTGTGGATAAAGGATTACCAACGGCTGATGTGCATCAATCTCCATAACGAGCGATACATTGCCAACCTGGACTCCGTCTTTCAACAGAAAGGCATGCAGCATCCCATAGAGGATTTGTTTGCGGACGAACGGGGGCTTGTCTGGGTAATCAGCCATGGCGAGCTGTTACAGCCGGAACTTTCCTTCCGATTGAAACTGCCTGAAGACCGGGGAACGATACAAGACCAGACTGCAGATGACGAATCGCTGTATCTGTTCCATGACACAGGAGAAATCGTATGCTATGATGTAAAAAACGGAAAGCAACAGTATGACATTGCCGCATATCCCCGGACGGAACAAGAGAAGTTCCAAAACACCTCCCTCATACTCAGAGGAAAAAACGGGTTCTATCAACTGCGCAACGGCTCTAAAGGAGGATTTTTCCATTTCGACCTCCATAAGCGAGCATGGGAGAAGCTGATGGAAACAGACTATACCCTCAATACACTGATGATTTCCGCGGATGAGAAAGCATACATCAGCTGCATCCGTGGTTTTTGGATTATCGACCCTAAAAAGGGGACACGCCACTATATGCCCACCTTGAGGACCCGAAAGGGCAACGTCCTTGCCACAGAAATCAGTACGATTTTCCAAGACCAACAAGGGGCTTTATGGCTCGGAACATTCAACAGAGGATTGCTGTACTACCATCCGGCCCTATATAAGCACATCCACATAGACAAGAAGGATTTCCCCCTATCACTTGAAAGAAATACAGCCGTAGCAAACTTTACGGAAGACCGGGACGGCAACATATTCATAAAGGACCGGACAGCTATCTATAAGCTCGACCTGCAGGAAGACGGCAACCGGATACTCATGCCGGTAGAAGCATCCACCCTGCCCAAAGAGCTACAAGGGGAATACGGTTCGGAAGCGGCATTCGTGTCACATGACGGAACGCTCTACTTCGGAGACGCTGACGGATGCAATATCTTTTCTCCCAATCCGGAGCCTCCATCTTCCAGTCTGCCCTATCCACCGGTTTTCACGGCAATCCATGTACATGGAGAACGCATCCTCCCGGGCAGAAGCTATGAAAGCCGGACTATACTACCCGAAAACTCTCCTTATGTGGAAGAAATATCATTGAACCACGACCAGAACTTCCTCACTCTCGAGTTCTCCGCATTGAATTACTTCAACCGCGAGCACACCCATTACCGCTATCAGCTGGAAGGTATCGACGCACAATGGGTAACCGCCGGCAACATGAAGCAGAGCAACGGCATTCTCCAAGCTCCCTATACCAACTTGCCACCGGGAAGCTACACCTTCAAGGTAATGGCCTCTAACGATGGAAAGCATTGGAATGAAGAGCAAACGGCCCGGATAAGCCTAACAGTCCATGCTCCCTGGTGGAAAACCGGCGTTGCATACGTCATCTATATAGTCTTGTCAATCGCCATCATTGCGGCAAGCATCCGCCTCTACATACACCGCACCCGGAAGGAGATGGAACGGAAACACAAAGAAGAAATCCTTTTGCTCCGCATCCGCAACTTGATAGAGCAGTGCAACCGTTATGAAGCGGAACAAAAGAAATCACTGGAAGGAAAAAACATAACTTGTGTACATAGCCATACCGAACCTCACCAAACAGAAAACAAGCAAGACGCATCCGAATCTGTTTTCCTGACAAAAGCTATCGAACTGGTGGAAAAGAACCTGCATGTACCCGGCTACTCCGTAGAGCAGCTAAGCCGCGACTTGTGTATGGAACGCACCGGACTTTACCGGAAACTGGTAGCCATGCTCGACCAGTCCCCCAGCCTCTTCATCCGCAACATCCGCTTGCAACGTGCGGCACAACTCATCCTGGAAGGCAGCCTCAGCATTACGGAAATCGCAGAGCGTACCGGCTTCAGCAGTTCCAGCTATCTCAGCAAATGTTTCCAGGAAATGTACGGCTGCCGTCCCTCGGAATATGCGGAGAAAATGCAGAAATCAACTTGAGTGTTGTTCCGTTTCAACAAGATTGTTGCCACCTAAAGGGGATTCAAGGCTACTTTTGCAGCATAATTTTAAAAGAACCATGAAAATGAATTTTATGAAAAGAGCCGGCTTCGTGCTGACTTGTGCAACCATGCTTGCAAACTTGTGTGCCGCCCAGAACACAGAGCGCACACCTCAAGGAATGAAATGCACCACACAAGGAATGGACATCCGTGTGGAATTCTATTCGCCTTCCATTGTGCGGGTTTACAAAACTCCCGAAGGCAAACCCTACAACAAAGAAAGTCTGGTAGTGGTCAAATCACCCGAAACGGTCAAAGTGGACTTTTCGGAGGAAGCAGGACAAACCGTGCTGAAATCTTCCATATTGAAAATTTTTGTCAATCCGGCAACCGGAGGCATCAGTTTCCATACCATCGCCGGCAATGAGCTGCTGAAAGACAAGGACTACGGCACCTCTTTTGCCGATAAGAATGATGCCGGCACTCCCTCCTATCAAGTAAGGGGCTCTTTCCTATTGGATAAAAACGAACCTATCTACGGAGTAGGACAAGTGATGGACGGCAAATTCAACCGCCGCAACTCCATGCACCACATGCAGAACGAGAACATGTTCACCTATTCTCCTTATTTCATGTCGCCTGTGAAAGGCTATGCCGTATATTGGGACAACTACTCCATTTCAGAATTCATGGATACTCCGCAGGAACTCGCTTTCCAGAGCCTGGGACACTGTGCGGACTATTATTTCATGTATGGCGGAAACGCCGACGGCATCATCGCCCAGGTGCGCGACTTGACGGGACACTCCCCCATGCTTCCGTTGTGGGCCTATGGTTTCTTCCAAAGCAAGGAGCGCTATCATACGCAGGAAGAAAGCCTGAATGTCTTGAAGAAGTATCGCGAACTACAAATTCCCATTGACTGTATGATTCAAGACTGGCGCTACTGGCCCGAATATCAGAAGACGGACAGTGCGTGGAACTCACACAGCTTTGACCCTGAACGCTTTCCCAACCCCAAGAAGTGGGCCGACGAAATACACAAGCTGAATGCCAAGCTGATGATTGTGGCATGGCCCGGCTTTGGCACCCACACAGAGCAACGCAAGGAGCTGGATGCCAAAGGCATGATTATCAATTTTGATACCTGGCCTCCACAAAGTGGCGCACGCCCCTACGACGTCTACAATCCCGAAGCAAGGGATATTTATTGGAAATATCTGAATAAAGGCATTTTCAGTTACATCGGCAACGACGGCTGGTGGCTCGATTCTACAGAGCCCGACCATATCAACCGACAAGAATCGGACTATGACCTCCCCACTCACTTGGGATCTTACCGAAGTGTAAAGAACACCTACTCACTGATGCACAACAGCGGAATAGCCTCGCATCAAAAGGCTTTGAGCAAAGACAAACGCGTTGTCATCCTAACCCGTTCCGGATTTATCGGACAACAACGTTACGGCTGCAACACCTGGAGTGGTGACGTGACCTCCACTTGGGACATGCTGGAGAAACAGATTCCTGCCGCACTGAACTACACCTTAATGGGCATTCCGAACTGGAACAGTGACATAGGCGGCTTCTTTGCCGGACGCTGGAACCAAGAAGGGGGAGCCAAGAACCCCAAATACCAAGAACTGTATGTACGCTGGATGCAGTTCGGCACTTTCTGCCCGATGATGCGTTCGCACGGTACGGAGTTGCCCCGTGAAATCTGGAACTTCGGCAAGCGTGGCGAGTGGTGTTTCGATGCCCAGGAGAAGATGATTAATCTGCGCTATCGCCTTCTGCCCTACATTTACAGCACTTCCTGGGATGTGTCCCACAATGACGGTACATTCATGCGTCCTTTAGTAATGGATTTTGCAGCAGATTCTAAAACACATGAAGTTGGCGGCGAATTTCTTTTCGGACGCTCCCTACTGGTAGCACCGGTCACCCGGCCGGAAGTGACGGAATGGTCGGTTTACCTTCCTCAAGGCGCAGACTGGTGGGACTTCTGGAGTAACGAAAAACAGCAGGGCGGACAGACCTTGAACCGCTGTGTATCGAAAGAGATTCTGCCCGTCTATGTAAAAGCCGGCAGTATCCTGCCGTTCGGTCCCAAAGTACAGTATTCCGCCGAAAAGAATTGGGACAATCTGGAGATACGCATCTATCCGGGTGCCGACGGCACATTCACCCTCTACGAGGACGAAAATGACAACTACAACTACGAAAAGGGAGCTTATTCCACCATCCGCTTCCATTGGGACGACAAGGCTCGTCGCCTGACAATAGAAGAGCGGGAAGGCAGTTTTCCGGGTATGCTGAAAAGCCGCAAGTTCAAGGTTGTTCTGGTCGGTCAGAACTCCGGTACGGGAGACCGGCCGATGAAAGGCGGAAAGACAATAAGCTATGCAGGAAAGAAAAAAAGTATAAAGCTGTAACAGTAAAAAGGAGGAACGTGTCAAAACTACCTTACTATTTTTTAGGCGCGGATTACGCAGATTTCAAGAATTCAATTTGCATAGTCCGCGTTATTCCACGTAATCCGCGCCTAATATTACAGCATAATGAAGTGGTCATATACTTTATTAAAAAGGAAACAGCAACGGCAACACAAATACCATCACCACTCCCATAATAATCTGCAACGGGAGCCCCACTTTTATATAATCCATGAATGTATATTGTCCTGCCGGCATCACCAGTGCATTGGGCGGTGTAGAGAATGGAGAAGCGAAACACATGCTTGCCGCAACCGTCACGGCAAACAAGAACGGAACGGGACTTACTCCAATCTGAACCGCACTTTGAAGAGCAATAGGGGCCATCAGCACTGCCGTCACCGTATTGCTGATGAACATGGTCATCAATGAAGTGGTGAAATAGATACCTGCCATCAACACAATAGGACCATAACTACCCAATCCGCTCACAAGACTGTTGGATATATATTCCGAGGCACCGGTTTTTTCGAGTGCAAGAGACATGGGGAGCATGGCTGCAAAGAGCACAATCGTTTCCCAGTTTATCGTTTTATAGGCGGCTTCCACATTCCTGAAACATCCCGTCAGCACCATCAGCAAGCCGGCAATCATCACCGCTGTCACCGGGGCCACGGGAATAAAGTCGAAGACCATCATGGCAACCATCAGCACCATGATAGCGGCAGCTATGGGCGCTTTATAATCCAGCGTCACTTTGGCGGCTTCTGCCAAAGGCTGCCCCAATACCACCCAATCGGAATCTTCCCTGCTTATCCGTGCGATGTCCTGCCACGCACCCTGCACCAGCAAAACATCGCCACTATGCATACGCTCACGTCCCAATTCACGTAATATATATTCCTTCTTACGACGGATGCCCAATACATTTACATTAAATTTATCACGGAACCCTGCTTCCTTCACCGTCCGGTTCACAATATTGGAAGAGGGCATCAACACGATTTCGGCGATTCCGATGTCATAAAAGTCAAGGGACTTGTCGGCTTTGGAGGCTTCTTCAGTGGTATGCCCGTCGAGCATTTCCATTAAAAAGTCTTCAGCAAAACGATTTACGTTCGACACCTCTCCCGTAATGTAAAGCACGTCGCCCACCCAAATGGTCGTATCGGGCGATGCCAATTTCTGGGTAATGGTTTTCAGGAATCTATGTTGGGAAGAGTCTACACGCCGTACTTCAATGATATTCAGACCATACTTGCGGCGTACATCCAGGTCTATGATGGTTTTTCCTATCAGACGGGAGTCATTGACAGCCCTCAAACGGAACAGATTGCTGGAAAGTCCGTACTCCTGTACCAGTTGGTCCAATGATTTGCCCGACAATGTTCCGTCATTCTTTTTACCTTTCTTGGAGAGAAACCATTTGGTCAGAGGCATTAAAACCAAAGTTCCCACTATCACGCACACAATGCCCACCGGCAAAAAGGAGAAGAAAGACAGCGGTTCAAAGCCCGCTCCCGTCAATGTATTCTGAATGACCAAGTTAGGAGGCGTACCGATAAGTGTCATCATACCGCCCATGCTGCTAGCAAAAGCCAAAGGCATCAATAGACGGCTAGGATTCATTCCGGCACTCAGTGCCAAGCTCACCACGATAGGCAGCATCAAAGCCACCGTTCCCGTATTGCTCACAAAAGCACCAATGGCAGAGGTAACCAGCATAACCAGCAAGAAGAGTTTCAGCTCGCTTTTGCCTGCCAGCTTTAAAATGCGCGAACTTATCATTTTAGCCAGCCCGGTCTGAAAAATGGCGCCGCCCACAACGAACAAGCCCACCATCATAATCACCACCGAGTTGGAGAAGCCGGAAAGGGCCTCTTCAGGAGTAAGAATCTGAAATATCAATAAACCAATCAGCGCACAAAGCGCCACAATGTCCGAACGGACTTTGCCTGCTACAAAAAAGGCAGCGGAGAGAACAAGGATAATAAGGGTAATCAGCATAAATATGTATATTAAGAATGCACAAATATACTTATTTACGCATGATCACACAACCCCTTACTACCTCAAATTACTGATTCAGAACTCGAATTTTTCCAACTTCATGGCAGCCAGCCCCTGGATTTTGGGCACCAGGGCCACAAAATGGTCTGCTTTTTCATGGGCAGACAATGACTCTGCATCTTTCCATGTTTCACAAATCATAAGAACATCGCTGCGAGTGGCGCTCTCAAACACATCATAAGCAATGCATCCATTGTCCTTCAAGGAATATGCGACCAGTTCTTTGGCAGATTCCAATACTGCGGCACGGTTCTCCGCACTTACCTGAATAAAAACATTTAATCTAATCATACTTGTATAAATTTTAAGTGCATCGCAAATTTAAGCAGAATAAATATCTCCACCAACAAAAGTAAATTGTTATTAATTCCTTTCTCGCCGGATGAACCAATCTTTGGCAAGTATGTTGTCTCATCAGAATTGATTCTAACTTTAACTATTAAAAACTGACTTGATTATGAAATGTAAAGATTCTAATTTCTGGATTGGACTGGGAATAGGTTCGGTTGCCGGTGCATTGGCCTACCACTTCTCCCGTACGGAGAAAGCTAAAAAGCTGGAAGATGCCATATGCCGTGCCATCCACAAAGCAAGTGGCGAAGCCAAGGAGTTCATCAACACTGCTGAAGAAGAAGCATTGCACGTTGGCACCAAAGTAGCAGACAAGATGGCCCATGAGGCCCATGAGGCCGCAGAGAAAGCTGACAATCTGAAAAACAAGGTTCACAATTTTGCCGATGCTAAGAAATAAAACAAGCACTTGGAAACTTCTGAAGGGGTGTGTCAAAATTCACCACAGATTACACGGATTAACACAGAATGAGCTTAATCTACTGATAATCAAAGATGCTTATCTGTGCAAATCTGTGTAATCTGTGGTGAATACCAGTTTCGACACACCCTCTTTGCATATCGCCCCATCAGTTCTGCAGACTGCGCCGATTCAAAATATCATTCATATGCTCCAATGCCCATCCTACCAAAGATTCAATATGCGGCATCAGGCTACATCCGGTTTCTGTAAGGTTATACTCCACACGGGGAGGAACTTCCGCATAGACTTTCCTGACAATCAGCCCGTCCGTCTCCAATGAGCGCAATGTAACCGTCAACATCCGCTGGGAAATATCCCCTATGGTTTTCTGTATATCGCAAAAGCGCATCGTTCCATTCGCTTTCAGTGTGACCAGCACAAGCATTGTCCATTTGTCTCCCAACCTGCTCAGTACATCCCGTACCGGACAAGCATCCATACGATGAAAATTTTCCATTCCTTTATTTTACCAATCAGTTCAACCTCAGCAATGGCGACTCTATGCTTAGTGTCCGGCATTGCACCACAAAAGTAATAAACTTACTCAAAATAACTATCGTTTCATACAATAATAAAAACATTCTTTATACTCATAAAAGCATCCGTCTCATCCGGATTATTTGTATGTTTGCAACATCATTTCCCATTCATATGTAACTGCAAGACTCTTATGAACGTAAAAATAGAAGAAAGCTGGAGAAAACGCCTGCAAGAGGAGTTTGACAAACCTTATTTTGAGAAGCTGGTAGCATTTGTAAAAAGTGAGTACGGGCATGCCAACGTGCTACCTCCCGGCCATCAGATTTTCCATGTCTTCAACTCTTGCCCGTTCGAAAAAGTGAAAGTCGTCATACTCGGACAAGACCCTTATCCTAATCCCGGTCAGTATTATGGAGTCTGCTTTTCCGTACCGAAAGGAGTAGCCATTCCCGGTTCTCTGACAAACATATTCAAGGAAATACATCAGGACCTGGGAAAGCCCATTCCGACTTCCGGAAATCTGGACCGTTGGGTAGCGCAAGGCGTGTTTCCTATGAATTCCGTCCTCACAGTACGTGCCCACGAAACCGGCTCGCACCGGAACATGGGATGGGAAACCTTCACAGACGCTGTTATCAAGAAACTGAGTGATGAACGGGAGAATCTTGTATTCATGCTTTGGGGAGCGTACGCCAAAGAAAAAGCCGCTTTAATCAATAGCAGCAGACACTTGATTCTGACTACCGTCCATCCGTCCCCACGTTCTGCCGAATACGGATTCTTCGGTTGCAGGCACTTCAGTAAAGCCAACGATTTCTTACGGAGCAGAGGGATACAAGAAATTGACTGGTAACACGCTACAATACTCCGCTGACTCCGCTTCCAAACAAAGCAAAGTCCCCCAGGCACGGGTCATCCGGAAAGGCCTCTGCCAGAGCTTCAGTAATCCGGCGGGCATTCTTCAAAGAAAATGTTTCTGTCTCGGTGAGTCCCAAAGCATAGGCCACACGGCAGACATGCGTGTCCAAAGGCACAATCAGGTCCCTGCAATCAAATCTCTCCCAAATACCAAAATCCACTTCCGGACCTTTCCTTATCATCCAGCGCAAAAACATGTTCAGTTTCTTTTGGGGGCTCTTTGCCGAGACTTCCAAAAATGCACATAACCTTTCCATCGGATTACCGGCATACGTACATAAGGCATCCTCCAGACTGTCAAAAGCAGAATAGGCAGCATGCAAACGCCTGAAATAGGAATGAAAGTCAGCATAAGAAAGCATTCGGTAAAAACTGCTTCTGTCCGTAGCAGGGAAGTCATTCTTCCATCGGCAGGACAACACGTATTGATGAGGTGATACCCCCATCAACCTATGCAACTCATCAGCCTTTTTCAATATCTGCTTACGGTTGCCGAAACTCATGATGGCAGTCAGCAGCCCACTGATTTCAATATCCTGCTTCCGTTCATAGCGATGTGGAAACTGTACGGGGTCGTTCTGAATGAAGCCGGCGCAATGATAGGCCGCCGCCCACTCCCAAAGTTGTCTTTTAATCTCCTCGGTCATCTGCAAGCATTTGTTTTTTCATCTGAAATGCAAAGATATTGCAAATCGAATGCAAAACTTTCATGCTTGCACGAAAAAGTTGTGCCGGGATATAGCTTATCTTATTTAAAGATATTGCATTTATAGCAACATCGGACAAGTAACCTATTTCTTTTCCTCCTATTTTTGCAACATGAAAAAGCCCAATAGAACCATGCAACAGAAAAAGACAACCCAGGAGGAATACCAAAAGTGCGTGAACGCAGTAGTGGATTATATAAATCTGCACCTCGGAGAAGAAATTGACCTGAAATCTTTGGCCAGGATTTCCCATTTCTCTCCCTTCTACTTCCACCGCATCATGAAAGCTTTCCTGGGTGAACCCGTCGGTACGTTCATTGTCCGGACGCGTACCGAAGCCGCTGCCCGGTTGCTTCGTTACTCGGACATGCCGATAGCGGACATAGCCTACCGTATAGGCTACTCTTCGCCCTCGTCACTGTCAAAAGTATTCAAGCAGTTCTATGGCATTTCACCATTAGAGTATCGTAACAATAAAAACTTTGTAATTATGAAACCAGCCATTATTCGTCCGGAACTGGAACTGAAACACGAAATCAAAGAAGTTCCTGCCCGAAATGTAATTTACCTCCGCCTCTTTGGCGACTATAAACTGAACGACTATTGCAGCGCATGGATGCGCCTTTGCCAGTTCATGCAGGAAGAAAAACTGCCTATGGGAGAAGTGATGCCCTACTATATCTATCACGATGACCCCAAAGTGACACCCGCTGAAAAGCTGCGTACCGATGTATGTATGGTCCTACCCTCATTTGCAACGGCCAAAGGAGACATAGGATTTAAACAGCTCGCGGCAGGCCGCTATGCCATATTCCTATACAAAGGTCCATACGAACATCTGCAGGCCGTATACGATACCATCTACGGGAAGTATATCCCCGAAATGGAATGTAGCTTACGGGATGAGTCCAGTGCGGAACGTTACCTGAACAACCCCGCAGATACGGCGCCGGAGGAACTGTTGACAGAGATTTATATTCCGGTAGAGTAGGCAAACCGTTCTGCCGGAGCTATCAGACTTTCTCCCCGGAAGAGTTTAGGAGCCGGACAGCGAACAAGTATTCGTTCCTCCATGGAGTAAAAATCGTTCCACCATGGTGGAACGATTTTTACTCCGCGGTGGAATGATTTTTACCTCATGATGGAACGAATAAATATCAGGCAAGCCGGTCGATACTATATTAGATACCCATATCTATACTGTATTGTAAAAAAGGGACACTCCCTTGTCTGTATGCTTGTTTTTATTCATTAATTTTGCACGACGCAATGCGAATCAAGCAATTGACGCAAACAGATAATTTTAAAATCTCCATTAAAATCAAGATAAAAAATGCAAAATGTTTCCATAAAAGGGTTTATATATGCGGCTCTCTCCTCTGCCACCTTCGGGCTGGCTCCTTTCTTCACCATTTCATTACTCCTTGCGGGCTTCTCCTCTTTCGAAGTATTGGCCTACCGATGGGGAATAGCTTCACTTACCTTGGTCGTTTTCGGCATTATGCTGGGCGAGACATTCCGCATCAGCAGGAAAGACTGGGGAACGGTGTTCATCCTCAGCCTGCTCCGGGCAGCTACCTCCTTCAGTCTGGTCATCGCCTATCAGAACATAGCCAGCGGAGTGGCATCCACCATTCATTTCATGTATCCGCTGGCCGTGGCACTGGCCATGATGGGCTTTTTCGGAGAAAAGAGGTCATTCGCCATTCTGTTTGCCGTGTTGGTGTCACTAAGCGGAGCTGGACTTTTGTCATCCGGCAAAATAGACTTTGAAGGAGGAAACACGACCATCGGGCTGATTGCTGCCGGCCTGTCCGTATTCTTTTATGGAGGATATATCGTAGGAGTAAGGAAGAGCCGTGCCGTGCAGATTCCCTCCACTGCATTGACATGCTACGTAATGGGGTTGGGAGCCTTGTTCTTTATTATAGGAGGATGTCTGACCGGAGGCATCCGGCTGGCCAATGATACCTACACATGGCTGAATATTCTCGGACTGGCGCTGCCGGCAACAGCTATATCCAACATCACCCTGGTAAAAGCCATTAAATACATAGGGCCTACACTGACTTCCATTTTCGGGGCCTTGGAACCTCTGACAGCCGTAGTTATCGGTTGCCTGATATTCAATGAAAGCTTCACACCGGCCAGCGCCATCGGCATGGCGCTGATAATAACGGCCGTTACAGTCGTGGTGGTACACGAAAAGAAAAAGGAGAGTGAGAGTTGATTGTCCTTATTTCGCCTTTTTATAATCCGTGATGAAACCCTCCATCATCCACTTGGCCAAGGCCTGGCGGTTCGAACTGATTACAAAACGGCGCTGGTCAAAAGTGTTCTGGATATTTCCCAATTCCACGAATACGGAAGCGGGAGAAGTATTGGCTAACACATAAAGATTGCGTGCGCTGACAGTTCCGGTAAACCCACGGTTGGGCTGGTGCTTGTCATATTTCGATTCGAAAGTTTTCTTCATGGTCTTAGCCAGACGCTTGCTGTCGGGCTTGCTTTTAGAGTGGTAAAAGAACACATCGGTCTGATGGCTCTTACTGCGACTGTCCACATGAAGAAAAATGGCACGGCAATATTTATAGTTCTTGCGGTCCTTCTTGTAAAACTCATTGATTTTGGCGCAACGTTGCCGGAGACGTGCCACTTGGTTCAAGGGTATGGGAGCTCCCATGCACGTCTCACGTTTGCTGTTGGAAAGGTACTTGTCATCACGGATTCCGTCTTTAGCATCCTGGATAATGATACGGACTTCCGCCCCCTCTTGCATCAAGTTACGGGCAAGGCGCAAAGCCACATCATACGCATACTCATCTTCATGCAGTTCTATTTTGCCGATTCTGCCGATAGCTCCGGGGTCGGGGCCTCCATGCCCGCTCACTACATAAAAACAAGCGCCCTGCAAACGGTTGGATGTCACTTTTACACTGGCAAGCGCTTTCCCGAACAAAGGTTCATTGATTGTCTTCTTCCCATTGCCAACCGGCTTTGATAATGGGGGCAGTACATACTTCACTCCCAGCCGCAATTCCTCCTTCCCTTTAAGAAGTTTCTTGTTCAGCTCCAAAAACTCCTTATAATAGGCTCTCCCCGGGCGCTTGTTACGTTCCAGGAAAACAGAGATTCCTTCTCCACGTCTCGGACTATCCCGCTCTTCCTGAGCCGAAGCATTAAAAGCAAACAAAGTACAAAAGAGGATGGTCAGTAAACAAAATATGCGTTTCATATTCCAATTATTCATCATTTATTCGGTTCGCTACAAATTTCCAGCCGCTAATTTATAGCATTTTACCATACTTAAGCACAAAATTATAATTTTTTCCCTACTTTTGCGACAACTTACGCGATAATAGATAAGAAACTTTTAAAACAGATAACATTATGGCAAAGCAATTCAAGCCGGAGACGCTGTGCGTACAAGCCGGATGGACTCCTAAAAAGGGCGAGCCCCGTGTACTCCCCATCTATCAAAGTACAACTTTCAAATATGATACCAGCGAACAGATGGCACGCTTGTTCGACCTTGAAGACAGCGGCTATTTCTATACCCGCCTGCAGAACCCTACGAACGATGCAGTAGCCGCCAAGATTGCCGCCCTCGAAGGTGGTGTGGCCGCTATGCTGACATCCAGCGGACAAGCAGCCAACTTCTATGCCATTTTCAATATCTGCCAGGCAGGAGACCATTTTGTTTGCTCCTCTACCATCTATGGCGGAACATTCAACCTCTTCGGAGTAACTTTGAAGAAATTGGGCATCGACGTCACTTTCGTCAACCCGGATGCCAGCGAGGAAGAAATTTCCGCTGCTTTCCGCCCCAATACCAAGGCCCTATTCGGCGAAACCATCTCCAACCCTACGCTCGAAGTGCTCGATATAGAGAAGTTTGCCCGCATTGCCCACAGCCACGGCGTGCCCTTGATTGTGGACAACACCTTCCCTACCCCCATCAACTGCCGTCCGTTTGAGTGGGGTGCCGACATCGTAGTACACTCTACCACCAAATACATGGACGGACATGCCACCAGCGTAGGTGGAGCCATTGTAGACAGCGGCAACTTCGATTGGGATGCACACGCCGACAAATTCCCCGGACTGTGCACCCCGGACGAGTCTTACCACGGACTGACTTATACGAAAGCCTTCGGCAAAATGGCTTACATCACCAAGGCTACAGCCCAACTGATGCGCGACCTGGGCAGCATCCAGTCTCCACAAAACGCATTCCTGCTGAACCTGGGTCTGGAAACACTGCACCTGCGTATGCCCCAACATTGCAAGAATGCACAAGCGGTAGCCGAGTATCTTGCCCAGAACGACAAAGTGGCTTGGGTGAATTATTGTGGTCTGCCGGGCGACAAATACTACGAGCAGGCACAGAAGTACATGCCGAACGGCTCTTGCGGCGTTGTCACCTTCGGCTTGAAGGGCGGACGGGAAGAGTCTATCAAGTTTATGGATTCACTGAAACTGGCGGCCATTGTGACTCATGTGGCCGATGCACGTACTTGCGTGCTACACCCAGCCAGCCATACACACCGCCAGTTGACAGACGAGCAACTGATGGAGGCAGGTGTACGCCCCGACCTGATTCGCTTCTCGGTAGGTATAGAGAATGCAGAGGATATTATTGCCGACATCGAACAAGCGCTGAACGCCTAAAGGAATAAACAAAAGGGAGTGCATTTTCGGACAATGCACTCCCTTTTCATTTCAATATTCTCTATTACTCAACATTCAATATAATCGTCAAACTTTCCTTGCCTTGGTAGAAGGTCTTTGCTTTCACTACCAGGGAACCACACTTCACCGGTTCTTTCCATAAGGTTGACTGGGCAGTAGGTTCCGAACCATCAGTTGTGTAACGTACTTCAGCACCATCAATGGCCACATTAGCATACAGATTTCCATCTTTTACCAATAATCCCGGCTGAGGCAAGCGGAAGTTAATCCCATTCTTTGCCCAATAAGGCATTTCACTCTTGCTGATTTTCTCATAATAAAGTGCCAAAGCCTGATTGAAAGCCTGCTCCTCCCGTATATCGGATAAATTTTCCCATGCCGGATGGGCATTCCAGCCACGTTCTGCCAGCCCTAATATTTTTGGGAAAAGAAGATATTCCACGCCATCAAAACTACGGATAGTTTCGGCGAACAATTGCCCTTGTACACCCATAATATGCTTCTTGCCTATCTCTGTCAAAGCAGTCTTCCCCTTTTCCGCATTATTCAAATCAATGGGATTGCCTGCCATATCCACACGCAGCGAACGATAAATGCTGAAAGGAAGCATAGAGAAAGAGACAGACTCATCCACATAACCTCCCCAATCGAGTCCACGCTCGTCCGGATGACCATTGTAAGCCATATCCATATAGAAATTGCCCACGTTGCAAAGGATGACCGGGTAACCGTTATTGGCTGTCTGATAAACCACTTCATCAGAGCCCGGTACAGTATTCCAGCAATACACACCGGCAGCCTGGCCCCTCAACTGTTGATGAGCCTCTTCGGTATGCCCCAAAGCAACTTCCTGCCAACCACTGAATTTCAGTCCGTTCTTCTGCATCACATCCGCCATTTGCGTAATGAAATACTCCGACAAATCATGAGCTTTCGTCATGCCTTTTTCCTTCATCAGTTCCTGGCATTTCGGAGAGCCCATCCACACGCCGCGAGGCACTTCGTCACCACCCAAATGCACTGTGTACAGTGAAAGACCGGCTTCCTGATACATCGCATTAAGTTCCTGAATCACCTTCTCCATAAAACGGTAAGTAGAAGGCAAGGCGACATTCATCACATTGTCCGTATAATATTGTACAGAAACATAACGTGAAGTATCTTCCGGTTCACTCAACATATATTCTGTAGCTTTCCCCGGATCAGTTTCAAAATATTTGTTATAGCGTGCCTTCATGGAGACAATGGCAGCGCGGGCATGCCCCGGAGATTCTATTTCCGGAACAATGCGGACATGTCTTTCGGCAGCATACTTCAGCAAATCAATAAATTCCTCGCGGCTATAATATCCATTGCCTACAGTCTTTGCATCAGGGTCATAGCCACCGTCATAACATGGGTAGAGGCACTGGCTTTCGTCAGTGGTATGCCCGCGACGGCTACCCACAGCAGTCAGTTCCTCCAAACCGGGAATCTCCAAACGCCAGGCTTCATCATCACAAAAATGGAAATGCAGGACATTCAATTTATAAGATGCAAAAATATCCACCAGTTTCTTCAAGTTCTCCGGAGCGGTGAAATTACGGGCAATATCTATCATTTGTCCACGATATGCCAAGTCCGGATAATCCCGGATGGAGACTGCCTCCAGCAAATAAGGTGTCTGCTTGTCCTTCAACATTGACAAAAGTGTCTGTGTACCATTAAAAATGCCATGAGGAGTGGCAGCACTGATTTTTATCAGGTTGTCACCTATATTGATAGTATAATATTCATCATTTACGGCCTCCTTCCTATCAAGCAGTTCTTCCAGCACAATCTTCACGGAAGCATTTCCGACAACTTCCAAACCATACAAACCAGTCAGTTTCTCTTTCAGCAACTTGGCTTCACCGGCAAAGTTCTCCGGAAATGCCAAAGCTACCTTACCTTCCAATACGACATTATCGCCTTCAATGGCTACCGCTTTCTTTACAGACGGAAGAATGTCTGACTGCACCAAAGCAGGAGCACCAGCCAAGCGAAGATTGGATTCATAAATCTTAGTCGCATCCGGATAGCCGCTCATTGACTCGGGAGAAGGAAGCGGCAGCGCCTTCAAAGCCACGGGCAACGGACTGCCCTCTTTACCATCCACAGTCTCCACCCAATAAGTTCCTTCCGGTACATGGGAGTTCCGGTCCAGCTTGTAAGTGCAAAGGAAAGTAATCCGCATGGAATCACCGGGAGCCAGCGAAGCAAATTCGTCTGTCGGATACATTTTGAAAAAATTACCGTTCACTACCTCTACCTTCACTTCAGAGGCTCCTTCCTGCTTCACCCCTCGGGGAAGCTGTGAATAGTAAATCGTCCAGTTCTTTTTTAGAGGTTTTTGAGAGATATTCTTGAGAATAAAGGTATTCTCATAATATCCGGGTTCGATGTCACTTGCACCCATTTCCCAGGTCAGAGCAACCGGTGCCTTAGGTTCATTACTCGTTTTACATCCAGCAAATAGTGCCATTACACAAAATAATAATCCTGCCAGAGGAAGTTTCAAAATTCTCATGCAACTCATGTGTTAAGTTAATAAATGAGGGTAATTTCTAAAATCTGATGCCAAAAATAAGCATTTTAAGCTAATTAACTGATAAAAGTAATAGATTTTATTGACAGCGAGCTACAATTTAGAACTTTTATACCTACATTTGCAGCCAAATTATAACCAATTTAACTATTCTACCATGGCTAAAATAACCAAAGAAGCAGCCTTGCTCTACCATTCGCAAGGCAAACCGGGTAAGATTGAAGTAGTACCCACCAAGCCTTACAGTACACAAACCGATCTTTCTCTCGCCTACTCTCCGGGCGTTGCAGAACCGTGCCTCGAAATTGAGAAAAACCCGCAAGATGCATATAAATATACAGCAAAAGGCAATCTGGTAGCTGTCATCTCCAACGGAACCGCCGTGCTCGGCCTGGGCGATATTGGCGCCCTCAGCGGCAAACCCGTCATGGAGGGTAAAGGTCTGTTGTTCAAAATTTATGCAGGTATCGACGTATTCGACATCGAAGTAAATGAAAAAGACCCCGACAAGTTCATCGAAGCTGTCAAGGCTATTGCCCCAACATTCGGAGGTATCAACTTGGAAGACATCAAAGCACCCGAATGTTTCGAAATAGAACGCCGCCTGAAAGAGGAATTGGACATCCCCGTGATGCACGACGACCAGCACGGCACCGCCATCATCTCCAGCGCAGGATTGCTGAACGCCCTGGAAGTGGCAGGCAAGAAGATAGAGGAAGTGAAAATCGTCGTAAACGGTGCCGGGGCTTCCGCCACCTCATGCACCAAACTGTATGAAGCGCTCGGCGCACGCCGTGAAAATATCCTAATGCTGGACAGTAAGGGAGTCATCACCAGCGACCGCGAGAATCTGACCGAGCAGAAACGTTACTTTGCCACCGACCGTCGCGATGTACATACTCTGGCAGAAGCCATCAAAGGCGCCGATGTATTCCTCGGACTGTCAAAAGGTAATGTGTTGACCCAGGACATGGTTCGCAGCATGGCAGACCATCCCATCGTGTTTGCCCTTGCCAACCCTACTCCGGAAATCTCTTACGAAGACGCCATGGCGGCACGTCCGGACGTACTGATGTCTACCGGTCGTTCCGACTATCCTAACCAGATTAATAATGTAATCGGTTTCCCCTACATCTTCCGCGGTGCCCTCGACACGCAGGCAAAAGCCATCAACGAAGCCATGAAAATTGCTGCCGTACACGCCATTGCCAACCTTGCCAAGCAGCCCGTGCCCGATGTTGTGAATGAAGCATACCATGTAAACAACTTCACCTTCGGTCCCGAATACTTCATCCCGAAACCGGTTGACCCGCGCCTCATCACCGAAGTGTCCTGCGCTGTGGCCAAAGCCGCCATGGAAAGCGGTGTAGCCCGCAAAGACATCGAAGACTGGGATGCCTACCGCCTGCAACTGCGCGAGCTGATGGGTTACGAAAGCAAACTGACCCGCCAACTCTACGACACCGCCCGCCGCAACCCGCAACGTGTGGTATTTGCCGAAGGCATCCACCCCAATATGCTGAAAGCTGCTGTGGAAGCCAAGGCTGAAGGTATCTGTCATCCTATTATATTGGGCAACGACGAAGCTATCGAGAAGCTGGCAAAAGAACTAGACCTTAGCCTTGAAGGTATTGAGATAGTAAATCTGCGTCATCCGGATGAAGCGCCGCGCCGTGAACGCTATGCCCGCATTCTATCCGAAAAACGTGCCCGCGAAGGCGTCACTTACGAAGAAGCCAATGACAAAATGTTCGAACGTAACTACTTTGGTATGATGATGGTGGAAACGGGTGAAGCAGACGCTTTCATCACAGGTCTTTACACCAAATACAGCAATACCATCAAGGTTGCCAAGGAAGTCATCGGCATCCGTCCGGAATACAAGCATTTCGGCACCATGCATATCCTGAACTCCAAAAAAGGTACATACTTCCTGGCCGATACGCTGATTAACCGTCATCCCAATGCCGAAACGCTAATCGATATTGCCAAGCTGTCGGAATATACCGTCCGCTTCTTCAATCATACACCGGTAATGGCCATGTTGAGTTACTCCAACTTCGGTGCGGATAAGGAAGGTAGCCCGGTAAGTGTACACGAAGCAGTGGATTATATGCAACAAAACTATCCTGACCTTGCCATTGACGGAGAAATGCAGGTGAATTTCGCCATGAACCGCGAAATGCGTGATGCCAAGTACCCGTTTACACGCCTGAAAGGAAAAGACGTAAACACACTGATTTTCCCGAACTTGAGTTCTGCAAACTCTGCTTACAAACTGTTGCAGGCCATGGATACAGATGCCGAACTGATTGGTCCTATCCAAATGGGATTGAACAAGCCTATCCACTTTACCGATTTTGAAAGCTCTGTGCGCGATATCGTTAACATCACTGCAGTAGCAGTTATCGATGCTATCGTAGACAAAAAGAAGGCAGTCAAATGAGACGACCGTTATCAAAATTCCAAATAGTTTGCATTGTGCTGCTTTGGGCAGCACTTTGCTACATTGTTTTGATATCTGTCGAACGAATTGACGGTCCAATTATCCTAACGCTTGCCATTTCGGCGGCTTTAGTGTTTATTCCCGTCATAAAGTCTCTAAAAAGAGGATAAATAATATCTTTTTATTCCATTTTGCGGTATAAAACAATAAAATTGTTGTTTTATACCGCATTTTCTTTATAAAATGTTTGCCCGTTTCATTTTTATGTGTACTTTTGCAACCGCAATGAGAGGAAAAGGAAACAAACCGAAAATCGAATTGTTTTAGGTAACATATAGTAGCAACCAATAAAAGAAATAGATTATGAATGCAGCTAAGGTATTAGAAGACCTGAAAAGACGGTTCCCCAACGAACCGGAGTATCATCAAGCAGTAGAAGAAGTTCTTTCTACGATTGAAGAAGAGTATAACAAGCATCCGGAGTTTGACAAAGCCAATCTGATTGAACGTCTTTGCATCCCCGATCGCGTTTACCAATTCCGTGTTACTTGGGTAGACGATAAAGGTAACGTACAAACCAACATGGGCTATCGTGTGCAGCACAACAACGCTATCGGCCCATATAAAGGCGGTGTTCGTTTCCACTCTTCTGTAAACCTGAGCATCCTGAAATTCCTTGCTTTCGAGCAGACATTTAAAAACTCATTGACAACTCTGCCTATGGGTGGCGGTAAAGGCGGTTCGGACTTCTCTCCGCGCGGCAAGTCGAATGCTGAGGTTATGCGTTTCGTTCAGGCTTTCATGCTGGAGTTGTGGCGTCATATCGGTCCTGAAACAGACGTACCTGCCGGTGATATCGGTGTAGGTGGTCGCGAAGTAGGTTTCATGTTCGGTATGTATAAGAAGCTGGCTCATGAATTTACGGGTACTTTCACCGGTAAGGGCCGTGAGTTCGGCGGTTCGCTGATTCGTCCGGAAGCTACCGGCTACGGTAACATCTACTTCTTGATGGAAATGTTGAAGACTAAGGGTACTGACCTGAAAGGCAAAACTTGTCTGATTTCCGGTTCCGGTAACGTAGCTCAATATACGGCCGAGAAAGTATTGGAATTGGGTGGCAAGGTATTGACCATGTCTGATTCTGACGGTTATGTATACGATCCGGACGGCATTGACCGCGAAAAGTTGGATTACATCATGGAGCTGAAAAACCTCTATCGTGGACGTATCCGCGAATATGCTGAACAATATCCGGGTGTGAAATATGTGGAAGGAGCCAAGCCTTGGGGCGAAAAGGCTGATATCGCTTTGCCTTCTGCCACTCAGAATGAATTGAATGGCGACCATGCCCGTCAGTTGATAGCTAATGGGGTAATGGCAGTATCCGAAGGCGCCAACATGCCCTCTACACCGGAAGCCATCAAGGTATTTCAGGATGCAAAGATTCTGTATGCTCCGGGTAAGGCAGCCAATGCTGGCGGTGTATCAGTATCTGGTCTCGAAATGACTCAGAACGCCATCAAGTTGAGCTGGAGTGCAGAGGAAGTGGACGAGAAACTGAAGAGCATCATGAAGAACATTCACGAAGCTTGCGTGCAATATGGTACAGAAGCCGACGGCTATGTAAATTACGTGAAGGGTGCCAATGTGGCCGGATTTATGAAGGTGGCGAAGGCTATGATGGCACAAGGAATTGTGTAAGGACTAAAGCCATAGTACAACTATAACAGAAGAAAGGTGAGAAGCTCAAAGCTTTTCACCTTTTTTCTGTTTAGATAATATAGAAGAAACAAAAATTTGTCTCTTTTCCAATCCATTGTCACATAAATCAGATACTTTTGCAGAAGTTAATGAAAGAAGACCATCATCATTGAATAAAATCAAACGATTATGAATACAATAGAAATCCCCGTACTGCTGTTGACCGGTTATCTGGGTAGTGGCAAAACGACGTTGGTAAATCACATTCTTTCTAATAAACGTGGCATTAAGTTTGCCGTTATCGTCAATGACATAGGCGAAGTGAACATTGATGCAGACCTTATACAGAAAGGTGGCGTGGTGGGAAAGAAAGACGACAGCCTGGTAGCTCTGCAGAATGGCTGTATCTGCTGTACGCTGAAGACAGACTTGATAGAGCAGATGTTCGAAATCATGAAGATGCAACGCTTCGACTACATCGTGATTGAAGCGAGTGGCATCTGTGAACCGGAGCCTATTGCCCAAACACTCTGCTCCATTCCTCATATGGGAGGAGCGTATACTAAATACGGTATTTGCCGCTTAGACTGCATTACCACCGTGGTGGACGCCTTACGTCTGCAAAGTGAATTTTCTTGCGGAGATGATTTGACACGCAAAGGCATTGATGAGGAAGATATAGAAAACCTCATCATTCAGCAGATTGAGTTCTGCAATATTATCCTGCTGAACAAAGCAGCAGAAGTACAGCCCGAGGAATTAAAACGTATCAGGCAGATTATCCACACCTTGCAACCCGGTGCCCAAATTATAGAGTGCAACTATGCAGATGTAGACCTGGATAAGATTATCCATACCCACCTCTTTAACTTTGAACGTGCCGCAACTTCCGCCGGATGGATTCGTGGCATAGAGCAACAAGTAAGCGAAGAGGAGGAAAAAGAGGCGCATTACCATCATGAAGAGGGTCATCATCACCACCATCATGAAGGAGGTGAAGTAGAAGAATACGGTATTGGCACATTTGTCTACTACCGCCGTCCTGCATTCGACATTCATAAGTTCGACCACTATGTCGCTACCAAATGGCCCCGCAGCGTTATCCGCGCCAAGGGTGTCTGCTACTTCAGCCACAACCGCGACATGTCCTTCCTCTTTGAACAAGCAGGTATACAGAAGAAAATAACTGAAGCCGGACAATGGTATGCCACCGCCCCCGAAGAAGACATGATAGAACTGATGCGCCAAGAACCGGGATTGCTAAGAGACTGGGACGAGCAATACGGCGACCGCATGCTGAAGATAGTATTCATCGGACAAAATATGGATAAAGAGCAAATCATCCGCGACTTGGACAAATGCCTTGAATAACTTCCTAAAAAAGTGCTCCCCGTCATTCCGATCTTAAGAACAACGGGGAGCATCGTCCCACGCGCGTAACTCTATTTTAAGAATCAGGAACCATATCAATTCTCCGTAAAACGGAACATTTTGAAATACACCTTCTGCTCTGTGTCGGATACATTCACCAACCTCATCTTCGCAACACTCAACTCCTTGAGAGATGCCTTCACCTGCGTTCTGTATCCCGGCTTCAAATCCACCGCCTGCCAGTTTGTGCCATCCGAAGTTACTTCCAATTTAAACTTCGAATCAGTAACCTCCGCATCTCCCAAATCGATAAGCACCGAACTCAACTGGCGGGCATAATCCATCGAAATGGTCAGCACACCGCCTGCCTGCCAGTTGATGACTTCATTGGACGGAATAATTGTATTCACCTTTCCCTTCTGCTGAATAGGAAGCGAAGCCAACTGATTCACGTCGCTCTTCAACGTGTAGGGAGAATAAACAGCCTTTGTATCAAGCCCGGCATGGAACGCTGCATTATAGCCCGTTGTCGCCGCTTCGAACAAAGCATTGAAAGTAGGCATCAGATGCAGGCTGCCGCTCTTTATGCCCGCTTTATATTGGGCATCCGTCTCACCCATCAGCACCAGCAGGGCGCGGGCGTGTTCGTAGCTACCTATAAATGCATCCTTCTGCTGGCGCAGGCGTATCATGTTCAGCACCTCCGCACCATACTCTCCCACTTGTTTGAACTGAATGAGCCAAGGCCTTATTTCAGTTATCAATGGACGATTCTCATTTCCCGACGCAAGCAATCCATCAGCGGCAACGATTATCTTCCGGCATTCCTCAGCTACCTGCCGATAGGCATCTTCATCTATCTCGTTTTTCTCTTGATAGGCTTTCAACAAGGCAGAGAGAGCAGGCTGAATGGCAACGGACTCTTCACGACGGAAGCGATGTCCATTCTGTCCCGGGTCGGAATTATGAGCAGCGAAGATTTCCAAATATTCGGCATGAAGTGGCATAAGGTCTCTGACTGCATGTTTCCAAGAAGTTTCACTATCATAATTCTCCATATTCCAAGTATAATCAGCTACACTGTACAGAGAGATTTTGGAAGCCTCGGCATGTTCCATCGGATTGGAAACAAAAGCAGACATATCATCTTTTATATCAAGCCCGTTTCCATAAACCGGCCCTAGCAGCAAATGGTCTTGTACATAATCCGAAACGGGGAAATTCCACCAAATGTACGCCTTACGTTTCAGCAGCGGATTGACGAAGTCCAGCGTAGACTTATCTATAGTAGCAACTACCATATCACCGGTCCACATCACCTTGATACCCTCGTTCAACTTATCACCAAGCGTAGTGAGATAGCCCCCCTCCACATCAGTCCATGACTTGTTATACTCCGTGGGACACAGTATCAACGGCGCAACATCCCGCTTGACTTTTACAAAATGGTCATCAATATAGTTCAACAGTTCAGCCTGCTTGTCCGCCTTTGTCCCTTCACCCGAAATATCATCAAAGAAAACGGCAAAACCACGCACACCCAACTGGTACATGCTTTCGAACTTCTGCAACAATAACGAGCGGTCTTCTTCATTCCAGCGAATATCCTGACCCGGATGAATGGCCCAATAGAAAATAACATTGTTCTCCTTCGCCCTATTCACCAATACTTTCAACTCTTCTCCTTCTCGAG
This sequence comes from Bacteroides sp. AR29, assembly GCF_900217715.1. NCBI lineage: Bacteria > Pseudomonadati > Bacteroidota > Bacteroidia > Bacteroidales > Bacteroidaceae > Bacteroides > Bacteroides sp. AR29. The sequence continues at coordinate 40,922 of NZ_OBMS01000004.1, read as the reverse complement.
CAGGATAAGGCTTGCGCCAGTTGGGAGTCCGGTGATAAGGATCGTCTTTCGGTCCATAGATATAGACATTCATTTTGTTCCGACCATAAAAATCAAGCTGGCGTATACGCGCCTCCTGACTCCAAGGAGCACCGTAAAACCCTTCCACCACACCCCGATAGGGAACATCGGGATAGTCCGTCACTTCAGCCAAAGGCAGCTTGTCTAAAGCAAGCAACTGCGCAAGAGTCTGTACACCATAGTACGCTCCCCGTTCGTCAGCACCGGCTATGACGATGCAGTCTTTTTCTATTTTCAGGAAATAACCTTCGGATTTGCGTGGAATCCGATGTTGGTATTTCTTAATAATCTTATCTCCTTTCACTCCTATATATACACGGAAAGAAGCGCCAAGCACCTCTTCCGGCATCAATGAACGGAGTAAAGGCAACGCAGGTCCGTCCTGCACGGAATTGCCGGAAAGGATCTGGTATTGTCGGGGAATATCAACAGAATCTTTTTGCGTAATATATTCTTGGGGAGTAGGTTGCAAATGAAACTCTTGCGCACAAAGCGTCGCTGTCGTCAGCATACCGAATGCTCCCAGTAACAGTAGTTCTTTTCTCATAAGCGGATTATTAAATTAAGGAATATCTATGTATTAAGAAAACTCTTCCATGCATTCAAGGTTGATACGTTCAAAAATAAGAAATAAATATGAAAACACGTACAAATACAGACATTTATTTCAGTTTAAAGATTCATTCTGCATCCGTTTGAGTTCATCGCACACTGCCGGATGCAGGAAGTAGCGTACGTCTTTCCCCTCCTCCATGGCCCGACGGATAAAAGTGGAGCTGATTTCAAATATCGGAGAAGAAACTGTCCGCACATTTTGAGGTAAAGAGGCGGCCTCTACCGGATAGCCGGGGCGAGGATAGACCAGAAGATGATTTTCGGCAAGAATACGTTCCGACTTGTACCAACGGTGGAACAGCCTCCAGTTGTCCGAACCAATGACAAGATGGAAAGTGTGTTGAGGATAAGTTCGTTTCAGCGCATCCAACGTATGAACTGTATAAGAAGGCCGAGGCAGATGGAATTCAAAATCGGAAGCGCGAAATTTGGGATAACCCTCAGTGGCTAGCTGCACCAGCTTCAAACGTAACTTGTCATCCATCAGTTCGTTTTCTTCCTTCAGCGGATTGTGGGGGGTGACCATAAACCACACTTCGTCCAGGTCCCCGTATTCGCAAAGATAGTTGGCGAGGGCCAAATGTCCGATGTGTATCGGGTTGAACGAGCCGCTGAAGATTCCTATATTCATTTATTCTTATTCATATACAACCTTACAAAGGACGTCTTTGCAACGCACGCCAGGCAGCCCAAGCATTGAAAATCGTCACTACAGAGATAAGAAACATTGAAATACTGGAACGAGGCTCGCCATGCTGTATATACAATACACCCACAACAAGGGAGCAGACGAACAAAACGCTATTAATAATCAACAAAGCCTTGTTCAGCTTCGGGCTGTTCTTCCTCCTCGGTGCCAACTGGTTGTACACTCCTCCACGTTGTTTCATTCGTTCAAGAATTGAGAGATTACTTTCAATGCTTCCGCTTTGGCTGTCTCCAGGTCATCGTTCACAATCACGGTATCGAACTTCGGTGCAAAGCCCAGTTCGTATTCGGCTTTCGCCACGCGGCTCTCTATCACTTCGGGAGCATCTGTTCCGCGCCCCACCAAGCGTTTGCGCAATTCCTCCACTGAAGGTGGCTGAATGAAAACAGACAAAGCACGCTCACCATAGAATTTCTTGATATTGCAACCACCCACTACATCCACATCGAACACTACATTCTGTCCGGCAGCCAATTGCTTTTCCACCTGCTCCTTCAGTGTTCCGTAAAAACGGTCCTGATATACCTCTTCATACTCCAGGAATTCATCATTGGCTATGCGACGACGGAACTCGTCAGGAGTCAGAAAGAAGTACTCCACTCCATCTTTCTCCGTTCCGCGGGGCGGACGGCTGGTCGCTGAGATGGAAAATGCCAAGTTCAGATTTTGAGTCAGCAGATAGTTGATAATCGTTGACTTGCCGGAGCCCGAAGGGGCTGAAAATATGATAAGTTTTGCCATCGAATTATTTACGATTTGACGATTTACTATTTGATACTACATGACGTTCAATACTTGTTCCTTGATTTGCTCCAATTCATCTTTCATCTGAACGACAATCTTCTGCATCTCCGCATGATTGGACTTACTGCCCAAGGTATTGATTTCGCGTCCCATCTCCTGGGCGATGAACCCTAACTTCTTGCCTTGTCCGGTTCCGGTTTCCAGCGTATTGATAAAATATTTCAGATGATTGCCAAGACGCTGTTTCTCTTCGTTCACATCCAGTTTTTCGATGTAGTAGATGAGTTCCTGCTCCAGACGGTTCTTGTCATAATCCACGCTCAAGGTCTTTTCCAGTGCATCGGTAATACGCTCCTTCACTTTGGCCACACGCTCTTTCTCGTAGGGAGCGATAGTCTCCAACAAATGGGAGATATTGGCGATCTTCTCACGGAACTTCTTTTCAAGGGCAGCTCCTTCCTGCTTACGGAAGTCCACCAGCGCACCGACAGCCTTTTCCACAGCCGAATAGACCACAGTCCATTCCTCCTCACTCAGTTCCTGCGTATCATTCTTCGTCATCACATCCGGCATACGGAGTAACGTGGCAAACCAGTCCGTCGCATCCGGCACAGGTATTCCTAGATTTTCTGATATAGCACAAATCTGCTTGTAATATCCCTCAACCAATGTCTGGTTGATGGGAGTGGCGCTTTCCGCACTCTCTTTCTTTTCTATCCAAAGGCTGAAATCCACCTTTCCGCGCTCCAGTTTCCGTGATATTTCATTACGGATTTCCATCTCCTTCTCACGATAAAGCGGAGCAATGCGGGCAGATAGGTCCATTGCCTTACTATTGAGCGACTTTATTTCAACGTTGATTTTCTTATCAGGCAGTTCGACGGTTGCTTTGCCGTAGCCTGTCATAGATTGTATCATAATGTTATAGTTTTGCGCAAAATTACACGATTATTTTAATTAGTGAAAATAATCACGTAAATTTGCCACAATAAAATCAAGAATAAAAGTTATGTCATGTATCTTGCATATTGAAACGTCCACTTCTGCCTGCTCCGTAGCCGTGAGCGAGGATGGACAGAACGTTTTCAAGAAAGAGGACCTGAATGGCCCTTCACACGCCGTTTCATTGGGAATCTTTGTGGACGAGGCGCTATCCTTTGCCGATAGCCATGCCATGCCGTTGGATGCAGTCGCCGTGAGCTGCGGCCCTGGTTCGTATACCGGGTTGCGTATCGGCGTGTCGATGGCAAAAGGTGTCTGCTATGGACGTAACCTGCCACTTATCGGGCTGGAAACCCTGAAAGTCCAGTGTGTACCGGTATTGCTCTACCACGATGAGTTACCCGACGACGCATTACTCTGCCCGATGATTGACGCCCGCCGTATGGAAGTCTATGCTGCCATCTACGACCGTGCCTTGAAATCGGTGCGCGACATTGCAGCCGATATTGTGGACGAAAACTCCTACCTGGAATTTTTAGAGCAACATCCCGTCTATTTCTTCGGTGACGGTGCAGCCAAATGCAAAGAGAAAATCACGCATCCCAATGCACACTTCATCGACGGCATCCGCCCGCTTGCCGGCATGATGTTCCCGTTGGCAGAAAAGGCAATAGCCGAACAAGATTTCAAGGATGTGGCCTATTTCGAACCCTTCTATTTGAAGGAATTCGTAGCCGGCACGCCAAAGAAACTTATTTAGGGTTTAGCGATTAGGGATTAGGGATGAATACCATGCGGTATCACTACGTAGCCCATTAATCACTAATCACTAACCACTAATCGCTAAACCCTAATCACTAATCGTTGAACATTAATCACTAATTAAAGATGCAATATAACACTCAACAAAAACGGATGCCCCTACCCGAATATGGTCGTAGCATCCAGAATATGGTAGACCACGCGCTGACAATCGAAGACCGTGCAGAACGCCAGCGTTGCGCAAACACAATCATCAACATCATGGGAAACATGTTTCCCCATCTGCGCGATGTGCCCGACTTCAAACATAAGCTATGGGACCACCTTGCCATCATGGCCAACTTCCAATTGGATATAGATTATCCGTACGAAATTATCCGCAAGGACAATCTGAATACCAAGCCGGAGAGCATCCCCTACCCCAGTACCAAAATCCGCTACCGCCACTATGGCCGTACACTGGAAGTACTGATAAAGAAAGCCATCGAATTTCCGGAAGGAGAAGAGAAGCAGAACTTGATAGCGCTCATTTGTAACCACATGAAGAAAGACTACATGGCATGGAACAAAGATACCGTCGATGACCGTAAGATTTCAGATGACCTCACCGAACTCTCTGACGGAAAACTGCAAATGACAGACAGTATCGTCCGTCTCATGGCCGAACGTATTGACCAGAACTACCGTCCGAAAGTGAACAACCAGAATAACCGGAACAACAACCGGAACAATAAACGGAAATACTAAAATTGAATGATTAGTGGTTAGTGATTAATGCCATGCGGCATCACCATGCAGACCACTAATCACCAACCCCTAATCACTAATTTCATGGCATCATTTGTAATCGAAGGAGGACACAGACTTTCCGGTGACATTTACCCCCAAGGAGCAAAAAACGAGGTGTTGCAAATTATCTGCGCCACATTGCTCACTGCCGAAGAGGTGACTGTGCACAATATCCCGGACATACTGGACGTCAACAACCTTATCCAATTGATGCGGGATATGGGAGTCAGCGTATCTAAAAAAGGCATTGACACTTACAGCTTTCAAGCTGCCAACATTGATTTCGCCTATCTGGAAAGTGACGCGTTCCTGAAAAAATGTTCCAGCCTGCGCGGTTCCGTCATGCTGGTGGGGCCGATGGTGGCACGTTTCGGCAAGGCCATGATTTCCAAGCCGGGCGGAGACAAGATAGGACGCCGCCGTCTGGATACACACTTTATCGGTATCCAGAATTTAGGAGCCGACTTTGTCTATAATGAGGAGCGTGGCATCTACGAAATCTCAGCCAAACAACTGCATGGCAGTTATATGCTACTCGACGAGGCATCTGTTACGGGAACTGCCAATATCGTAATGGCAGCCGTCCTTGCCAAAGGCAAGACCACCATCTACAACGCCGCCTGCGAACCCTACGTGCAGCAACTTTGCAGAATGCTGAACCGGATGGGAGCTAAGATAGAAGGCATCGCCTCCAACCTCCTGACTATCGAAGGAGTAGACGAGCTGCACGGAACCGAGCATACCATCCTCCCCGACATGATTGAAGTGGGCAGTTTCATTGGCATGGCAGCCATGACCCGTAGCGAACTGACCATCAAGAATGTCTCCTACGAGAACTTGGGAATTATCCCCGACAGTTTCCGTCGACTCGGCATCAAGATGGAGCAGTGGGAAGACGACATTTACGTGCCCGCACAAGAGACGTACCAGATAGAGTCCTTTATCGACGGCTCCATCATGACCATTGCCGACGCACCCTGGCCCGGACTGACACCAGACTTGCTCAGTGTGCTGCTGGTGGTTGCCACCCAGGCAAAAGGTAGTGTACTCATTCATCAGAAAATGTTCGAAAGCCGTTTGTTCTTTGTGGACAAGCTGATAGATATGGGAGCGCAAATTATCCTCTGCGACCCGCACCGCGCCGTTGTCATCGGTCACGACCACGGCTTTAAACTACGTGGCGGCAACATGACCTCGCCCGATATCCGTGCGGGCATCGCCCTGCTGATAGCTGCCATGAGTGCGGACGGCATCAGCCGCATCCACAACATAGAGCAGATAGACCGTGGGTATCAGAACATCGAAGGGCGACTGAATGCGCTCGGAGCAAGAATAACAAGAATAGAATAAGATGATAAAGAGAGAAGAAGTATATAAGATAGGTATATTCAACAAGCCCCACGGCATTCACGGAGAACTATCGTTCACTTTTACGGATGACATCTTCGACCGGGTGGAAGCCGAATACCTAATCTGCCTGCTGGATGGTATACTGGTGCCTTTCTTCTTGGAAGAATACCGTTTCCGCTCCGACACCACCGCCCTTGTCAAACTGGAAGGCGTGGACACAGCAGAACGCGCCCGCATGTTCACTAATATTGAGGTCTACTTCCCCGTAAAACATGCAGAAGAGGCAGGACCAGGTGAACTGAGTTGGGACTTCTTCGTCGGTTTTCGTATGGAGGAAGTACATCACGGCACGCTGGGAGAAGTGACGGACGTGGACACATCGACCATCAACACACTGTTTGTGGTAGATTATCAGGGAGAAGAACTGCTGGTGCCGGCACAAGAAGAGTTTATCATAGACATTGACCAGAAGCACAAGGTCATCACCGTAGACCTGCCGGAAGGTTTGATAGCTTTGGACAAAACAGAAGAGGTATGAAAAAGAAACGAAGAAAAGCATTTTGGAGTAACATCAAGTTCAAGTACAGACTGACGATTACGAACGAGAATACCCTTGAGGATATCATCACGTTGCGCGTATCCAAGCTGAACGGACTGTCCGTATTGCTCTCCGTGCTGTTCGTATTGTTTCTCATCGCCTCCCTGATCGTAGCCTTCACCCCGCTGCGCAACTACCTGCCGGGATATATGAACAGTGAAATCCGTGCCCAGGTAGTGGAGAATGCCTTGCGCGTAGATTCCCTCCAGCAACTGGTGAACAGACAGAACCTCTATATCATGAATATCCAGGACATCTTCCAGGGCAAGATAAAGGCAGATACCATACATTCCATCGACTCGTTGACCCACCTGCGCGAAGATTCGCTCATGGAACGTACACAACGGGAAGCCGAATTCCGCAAACAGTACGAGGAGACAGAAAAGTACAACCTGACGAGCATCACCGCTCGCCCCGAAATAGACGGACTGATTTTCTACCGCCCCACACGCGGCATGATTTCATCTCCCTTCAATGCCGAAACAAAACACTTCGGCACGGACATTGCCGCCAATCCGGGCGAAAGCGTATTGGCCACCTTAGACGGTACCGTCATACTGAGTACCTACACTGCCGAGACGGGTTATCTGATAGAAATACAGCACAACCAGGACTTCGTGTCAGTCTACAAGCATTGCGGCTCTCTGCTGAAACGGGAAGGCGATGCGGTGAAAGGGGGTGAAGCCATCGCACTGGTAGGAAACACCGGCGAGCTGTCCACCGGTCCCCACCTTCACTTCGAGCTGTGGCATAAGGGCAGGGCCGTAAATCCCGAGCTTTACATCGTATTTTAGTCTCCAAATAGTAAATTGTAAATAGCATAATAGTAAATGAAACAGATTGCCATACTCGGTTCTACCGGTTCCATCGGTACACAAGCGTTGCAGGTCATCGAAGAACATCCCGACCAGTACGAAGCATACGTATTGACCGCCAATAACCGCGTAGAGGAACTCATAGCCCAGGCACGCAGATTCAAGCCTGAGGCAGTGGTAATAGCCAACGAATCGAAATACACGCAACTGAAAGAAGCGCTTGCCGACCTACCTATCAAGGTATATGCCGGCGCAGATGCCCTCTGCCAGATTGTGACCGAAAATCCCATTGATATGGTATTGACCGCCATGGTGGGATATGCAGGGCTGAAGCCCACCATGAATGCCATCCGAGCCCGTAAGCCGATAGCCCTTGCCAACAAAGAGACGCTGGTGGTGGCGGGAGAGCTCATCAATGACCTGGCACGCTTCAGCGGTGTCCCCATCCTACCCGTCGACTCCGAGCACTCCGCCGTTTTCCAGTGCCTGGCCGGTGAGATAGGCAACCAAATAGAAAAAGTGATACTGACTGCCTCCGGAGGTCCGTTCCGCACCTGCACTATGGAGCAACTAACAACCGTCACCAAAGCGCAAGCACTGAAACACCCCAACTGGGACATGGGCGCCAAAATCACGATAGACTCTGCTTCCATGATGAACAAAGGGTTCGAGGTAATCGAAGCCAAATGGCTGTTCGGTGTACGTCCCGACCAGATAGAAGTCGTGGTACACCCGCAATCCGTCATCCACTCCATGGTACAGTTTGAGGACGGTGCCGTGAAAGCACAACTGGGAATGCCGGACATGCGCCTGCCCATCCAATATGCCTTCTCCTATCCCGACCGGTTGAAAGCCTCTTTCCCGCGCCTGGACTTCAAGCTGTGTACGGAACTGACGTTCGAGCAACCGGACACCACCCGTTTCCGTAACCTCGCCCTGGCCTACGAAGCGCTGCATCATGCAGGCAATATGCCTTGCATTGTCAATGCCGCCAATGAAGTGGTGGTAGCCGCCTTCCTGCAGGACAAAATTTCGTTCCTTGGCATGAGTGAAGTAATAGAAAAGACCATGTCGCGTGTATCCTACTTACAGAAGCCCACCTATGAAGACTATGTGGCTACAGATGCCGAAGCCCGGCGGATAGCAGAAGAGCTGATTTGATAGATACACCGGAATGAAAAGAATTATAAAAAACATCTACTCATTTGATACGTTAAATAAGAAAACGTACCTTTGCGAAAATTATAAAAATCGTAAAACAGCAAATAATTAGATGGAAACATTCTTGATTCGTGCCCTGCAACTCATTATGAGCCTCTCGTTGCTCGTTATTGTTCATGAGGGGGGGCACTTCCTTTTTGCGCGTCTGTTCAAGACGCGGGTAGAAAAGTTCTGCTTATTCTTTGACCCTTGGTTCACATTATTCAAGTTCAAGCCCAGACACAGTGACACGGAATATGGTATCGGGTGGCTACCCTTAGGTGGTTATGTAAAAATAGCAGGTATGATAGACGAATCTATGGATACCGAACAGATGAAGCAACCCATGCAGCCATGGGAGTTCCGTGCCAAGCCGGCATGGCAGCGCCTGCTAATTATGGTAGGCGGTGTATTGTTCAACTTCCTGCTCGCATTGTTCATCTATTCCATGATACTTTTTACTTGGGGCGACGAATATATACCAGTACAAAAAGCCCCATTGGGTATGGATTTTAACGAAACAGCCAAAGCCATAGGCTTCCGCGACGGCGATATCCTAATATCTGCCGACGGGGTACCGTTCGAACGCTATGATGGCGACCTGCTGACCAGTATTGTCGATGCTCGCCAAGTAAGCGTATTGCGTGATGGGGAAGCTGCTTCAGTCTACATCCCCGAAGACATGATGAACCGCTTGCTGGCAGACAGCGTGCGTTTCGCCAGTTTCCGTTTCCCTTATGTAGTCGACAGCCTGATTGTAGGATACCCTGCCGCTTCCGCCGGTCTGCAAGTAGGTGACAGCATCACCCACTTGGATGGAAAGTCAATAGCCTACTACGACTTCAAAGAAGAGATGCTGAAGCGCAAGAAAGCCAATGCATCCCATGAGGTAACCTTGACATACGTCCGTAACGGTGTGACAGACACCTTGAGCATGATGACCAATGCCGACTATGAAATAGGCGTAGCAGCACGTACGGCAACCGACAAGCTGCTGCCCGTTGTCCGTAAGGAATACAGTTTCCTTTCCTCTTTCCCTGCCGGCGTATCTTTGGGGGTAAAGACTCTGAAAGGCTACGTAGGCCAGATGAAATATCTCTTCTCCAAGGAAGGAGCCAAGCAACTCGGAGGTTTCGGAACCATCGGCAGTATTTTCCCCGCCACGTGGGACTGGCACCAGTTCTGGTACATGACGGCATTCCTCTCCATCATCCTTGCCTTTATGAATATTCTGCCCATCCCCGCACTGGACGGCGGACACGTGTTATTCCTCATTTACGAAATCATTGCACGCCGCAAGCCCAGCGACAAGTTTATGGAACGTGCGCAGATGGTGGGCATGTTCCTCTTGTTCGGTTTGCTGATTTGGGCAAACTTCAATGATATACTGAGGTATTTCTTTTAAAGAACAAGACATAAAAAAACGCATCATCCATTCGCGGTAGAACGGATGATGCGTTTGCATCAAACAGATGATGTATTCGGGGCAAGCAGACGATGCGTTTGAACCAAACACATCATCTGTTTTTTCTGTGTCTTATACCAAATGGCCGATCCACTCTTCGCGGTCGCCCGGAAGCAGGTCTATTACCGGAACTTCAACCATTGTATAGCAACCAGGCTGCTGACGCATAGCGGCACGCGCCACACATACCAGCACTTGTGCCGTGAGGGCAGGATTGTTGATACGCATGTTGAACTCAAATAGCTGGTTCTGCGTCTTGCCAGACACACCTTTACGGGTCAGGTTTACCCCATGACCCATATCGAGCAGTGCATCCACACTCGGAACCAATTTTACATGTGTTTCGTCATTCACAAAGTACGGGTCGGCTTTGATGGCTGCAGTCACCTTGTCAAATTCGTAGCCATCCTTCAACTCGATGTACACCATACGACGGTGAATGCCGGTTCCTGTAGGAATAGTCATGGAAAGGGCGGCTTTCACACCTTCGATGGCCTTTACAGCCACGGTATGTCCCATGCTCATGCCCGGACCAAAATTAGTATAGGTAATGCCTTTCGGAGCAATGGCTTCCAGCATGGTGCGGACAATGGAGTCACTACCCGGGTCCCAGCCGGCAGAAATGATGGATACCGTATTATGCTTTTTAGCCTCTGCATCCAGTGTGCGGCGCAAGGCAGTGATACCCGTATGGATATCGAAACTGTCCACAGTATGAATGCCTAAAGCAAGGATCTCCTTTGCATACTCTTCCACTTTGCGGGTAGGCGTACAAAGGATAGCAACATCCACGCCTTTCAGTTCCTTGATATTCTTCACAACGGGATATGCACTCAGTTCCGCAGGACAGTTTTCAGCTCCGGCACGGCGTACTACACCGGCAATTTCGAAATCGGGAGCTGCTTGCAGGGCTTCGAGCACATAATGCCCGATATTACCATAGCCAACGATGGCTGCTCTTACTTTTTTCATTCTTTTTATGAATTTATTTATCAGTTTTCTACTTTATCGGCACAAAAGTAAGCATTTTAATTTATTATATCGGCAGAACTCCCTGCTGTTTCACACAGTTTTTCTTTTTTTAGTGAGTGAAAGTCCAATAATAATTCATACATTCGCAGATGATATGTACGCAAGGCGCATTTTGGGCCGACAAGTAAAAGAATTATGATAGAATACATCAGAGGCGGAATTGCCGAACTAAGTCCGGCAACCGCAATAATAGACTGCAACGGACTGGGATACGGCGTCAATATTTCATTGAACACGTATGCCGCCATCCAGGGCAAGAAAGAATGCAAACTATATATATACGAAGCTATCCGTGAAGACGCCTATGTCCTCTACGGGTTCGCTGACAAGCAGGAACGCGAACTATTCCTGTTGCTCATCTCCGTTTCAGGCATCGGCGGAAATACAGCTCGCATGATTCTCTCGGCACTCTCGCCATCCGAACTGATAAATGTCATCAGCACGGAAAACGCCACTCTACTGAAAACAGTCAAGGGTATCGGGCTGAAAACAGCCCAACGGATAATTGTGGATTTAAAAGACAAAATCAAGACCGGCAGCGTTGTAGCCGGCAACGCAGGGACCATAGGTACACTGGTATCGGCAGCCAACGCACAAGTACAAGAAGAAGCCGTAGCCGCCCTTACCATGCTGGGCTTTGCACAAGCCCCCTCACAAAAAGTAGTGCTTGCCATTTTGAAGGAAGAACCAAGCGCACCGGTGGAACAAGTCATCAAATTGGCATTAAAAAGACTATAATATTTATCTAAAACAAACAAATCATGACAACAATCAACATGCAATATTGGTTGGGGGCCAATGAACGCACCCACGTACTGCCAACGGACAAATGGTACCTCGACTTTGCCACAAGCATCCTGCCCCTCGTCAAGACCTCTCCCTTGTTCAACAAGGAAGACCTGCGTACCCAAATTGACGCAGCCATCTCCCTCGGCATGTACTTTCAAGATGCCATTGCCCAAAGCGGAGGCTGGAAACTTTTCTCCGAAGCCTTTCAAGGAGTATACGGAACTTACCTGCCGTTCTATCCACTGGGTGACGATTATACGCCCGATGAAATAAATCAGGAAGACATTGCATTCGTACTGTGGACATTGAAATCACAATTCAGTATTTTTGACAAGGAATACACCTTGTTCAGTCCTTATGACAAAGACCTGCTTGCATTAAGCCAAAGCGCCTATGAACTGATGGATGCACGTTTCGAAGAAGCTCCCATCAGCGAGGGAGAATCTTCCTTCCTTTGGGTAATGGGACTTGATTTACTGGATATGCCCATTACTCCGCTGCCGGAAGTCACTCCGGAAACCAAACTGAGTAAAGATGCCGCCCGCTGTCTGGAATACAGCCAGGGGAAACCGCTGCTATACTTCACCGATTACAAGGAGCTTTGCACTTTCTTTGTCGATGTCTTGGGATGGGAAAACAAACGGTCCGCACTATTGCCCGACCTGGAATACCAAAAAGAGTTCGTGATTTATGCCAACGCCAAAGGTATGCTCGTAGCCCACAACGTGGCCGCCTATTTCTGTGAAGAACATAACCCGATGTACGATGCCAAACGCGCTGCTGCAGAGGGTTACAAGATGTTCTGCCAACCCGGAGAGTGTCCGTTCGACCTGCTGAAATACGGAATGACCAAAGGAATTCTACCCGATGTGGAACTTCCCTTCCTGAAAGGAAAAGAAACACTGCATCAATATTGGGACTTTATAGCCCGCTACTACTTATGTGAATATTATGAAGGCGAGTAACCATTCCGGCATAAAGCCCAAACGAAGCAACAAGGCCAAGCCAACCGGAAAACGGATTGGTAAATCCAAACCTTCGAAAGCGAATAATCAGCTTAACAGAAGGGTGAAATAATGGAAAATGGATAATGGAAAAACAAACAGTGCAGCGTATTTATTGAAACCGCATGGCAATTTTCCATTATCCATTATCCATTATCAATTTTCAAAGTTCCACAATCTCTTCCTTACACAACGTCAGTTTCTCCACTCCTTCCGCTGTTACAACCCAAGAGTTTTCGATACCAACGGGACCAATGCCCGGCAAAACAATTTTCGGCTCCAATGCAAAGACCATACCCGGCTCCAACTCCTGCTTCATACGCGGAGCCAATACCGGCATTTCATTGATTTCCAAACCGATGCCATGACCGATAAACTTGGCCTTTTGAGTGGCTCCCATAAAGTTGTCGGCAAAGCCTGCTTTGGTGACAATATCGATAGCGAGATTGTAAAGGTCCTCACAAACAGCACCCGGTTTCGCTTTTTCTACAACAGCCTCTTGTATGTCCAGGCAAACTTGATGGGCAACATATGCCTTTTCCGGCAGCTTTCCGATAGAGAATACACGGCTCATGTCTCCCATATAGCCATAGAAGTTACCCCCCATATCAACCATAAAGCTCTGACCGGGCTGCAACAGTGCACCGTTCACACTGATAGGCAGTGACGGGTCAAGTCCCTCGCCTCCCAAAGCAAAATCATAGGGGGCAGGCGCAGTGGCATTGTCTCCTGCCAGCAGACTTCCCATAAAAATCTCCATACTTTGTCCGAAGGTACGAAAAATACCCAGACAACCTTCCAGACGCATCAGGCGCTCTATTTCGATGGATAACTGGCGGTCTGTCATTCCTGGTCTATAAACCGAGGGTATTTGTTCGTAAGCTTTAGCATGTGCAATGCCGGAACGACGGAACATCTCAATCTCTATTTCAGTCTTGACACTTCGGGCCTTCCGGATAAGTGCCGTACCACAAGGAAGCACCTCCGTTTCAGGGAAACACGCAGCCAAACGGTTATATTCCGTAAAAGACAACTCATCCCCCTCCAGCATCAACCTCGCAGGTATGGGCAAACCACATTCCTTTAGTAAGTCAGGCAGTTGTTCCGGTTTACGGATAGGATGAATATGTTCCCCTTCAATATTGTTAGGACGTTTGATGAATAAACGGGCGGGAGCATTCAACGGCAGATACAAGTAACCGCTGACGACACGTCCGTACGTATAGATTAAGTTTACATTGCAAGCGATAAGAGCGGCATCAATCTCTTGTTGAGCCATGAGAGAGCGTATTTTATCACGTCTCAGTTTCAATTCAGGTAGTAACATCTCTTTGTCATTTATGGTTTCTCGGATACAAAGATACAACTTTTTTAATTGAGAATAAAAAAAGTACTGCCCGATACCTTCACAGGCGTAGGGCAGCACAAACCACAAATACAAATACAACTAAACAAAGTTTCTCTCTTAGATAATTCCCTGACCCATCATGGCATGAGCCACCTTCATGAAACCGGCGATATTCGCTCCCTTCACGTAGTTGATGTAGCCATCGGGTTCTGTCCCATATTTTACGCATTGAGCATGAATTCCGTGCATGATGGCGTGGAGTTTTTCATCCACTTCGGCTGCACTCCAGCTGAGGTGCATGGCGTTCTGCGACATTTCCAGTCCGCTGGTAGCCACACCACCTGCATTGACAGCCTTGCCCGGTGCATACATAATCTTATTTTCAATGAAAAGATCGATAGCTTCGGGCGTACATCCCATATTGGAGATTTCTCCTACACATGTCACCTTGTTGTCAATGAGATGTTGTGCATCTTCGCCGTTCAGCTCGTTCTGGGTAGCGCAAGGCAGAGCGATGTCCGCTTTCACTTCCCACGGGCGTTTGCCTGCCACGAAAGTAGAGCCGGGGAATTCGTCGGCATACGGTGCTACGATATCGTTGCCCGATGACCGGAGTTCCAGCATATAATCTATCTTTTCGCCACTGATACCGTTCGGGTCGTAAATGTAACCGTCGGGACCGGAGATGGTAACCACCTTGGCACCCAATTCGGTAGCCTTGGTAGCAGCACCCCAAGCCACATTTCCAAAACCGGAGATAGCCACGGTCTTGCCCTTGATGTCAATGCCTTTTGTCTGTAACATTTGGTTTACGAAATACAAGCCACCAAATCCTGTTGCTTCAGGACGAATCAGCGAACCGCCAAATTCCAATCCTTTACCGGTAAATGTGCCCGTAAATTCGCGAGTCAACTTCTTATACATACCGAACATATAGCCCACTTCGCGACCGCCTACACCGATATCACCGGCAGGAACATCCATATCCGGACCGAGGTGACGCCACAATTCCAGCATGAAGGCCTGACAGAAACGCATGATTTCAGCATCGCTCTTTCCGCGCGGAGAGAAGTCGGAACCACCCTTACCGCCACCCATAGGCAATGTAGTCAAGGCATTCTTGAAAGTCTGCTCAAATCCCAGGAATTTGAGGATAGAAAGATTTACGGAAGCATGGAAACGAATACCGCCTTTGTACGGGCCAATGGCATTGTTGAACTGCACACGATAACCGAGGTTCGTCTGAACTTCACCTTTATCATCCACCCACGTTACGCGGAAAGTAAAGATACGGTCAGGTTCAACCAGACGTTCTATAATTTTCGCTTTCTCGAACTCGGGATGTTGGTTATAGATATCTTCGATGGAAAGAAGAACTTCCTTTACGGCTTGAAGATACTCAGACTCGCCGGGGTGCTTTGCCTCTAAAGAGGTCATGATACGTTCGATATTCATAATATTACGTTTTAAAGGTTATTACCTTGTTGACTTTACGCTATTCAAACAAAATGTCAATGAATAACACCGCAAATATAGGAAAACTTTTCAAAACAGCTAAATTTTACGGTTATATTTTGATTAAAGAATGATAAAATGTCAAATCTCCGGCATTCTCTATTCATACCTAAATGGTCTATTCTTTTCCTATTCTGTCAACAATTCGCCATAACGGCATAAATATAGAAAAATTATAATAAAGAAAATAAGAAATGACGAATAATTTACGAAAAAAGACACAATCCTCACGGACTATGCCTTTCCAATTGCTAACTTTAATTCTTAAATGCTTGTATTAAATCCGCAACATAATAATTACTATGTACGGACAAGCTTCATAATTTCTTCAATCCTTTTACCTCTTCTTTTGTTGCTTCTCGAACACTGATAGCCACCCCTCCACTACTTGCCAAAGGTTGACGCAGCACACTCTTTGACGTTACTATGCCACGACGGATGTCATAGCTCTGCGGATTATCTTTCCAGTCTGCATCCCGACCATCTGCATAAACGGTAACAATATATTTCCTTCCTTCGGGTAAGAAAGAGAAAGGAATAGTTGCCGTACGAGGATGTTCGTCGGTAATAGCACCTACATACCACTCTTGTTTTCCTTTGGCTTGACGAGCCACTGTGATATAATCACCCGGTTCGGCTTCCAAATACCAAGAATTGCTCCAATCCACCGCTACATCCTTAATAAATTGAAACGCATCGGGAAAACGGCGATAATTATCCGGCAGGTCTGCTGCCATCTGTAACGGAGAGGGCATCGTTACATATAGAGCCAATTGTTTTACCAATGTAGTACCCGCCTGACCTTTAGGTTTCGAACTATTATAATACGAAAGTTTTGTCTGGAAAATACCAGGAGTGTAATCCATCGGACCACCCTTCAACCGAGTAAACGGCAAGATACAAGTATGATCCGGATCATTGCCCCCCATAGATTCAAACTCACCACCACGGGCAGATTCTTGCGCTACCCAGTTGGGCCAGGTCCGACACAAGCCGGTGGGACGAACAGCCTCGTGACTATCTACCATAATCTTATAATCAGCAGCACGCTTCACCACATGTATATAATGATTGTTCATCCATTGTGAGGAATGATATTCACTACGGGGAATGATTGAGCCCACATATCCTGTCTTTACAGAATTATAGCCATTATCTACCATAAATTGAAAGGCTACATCCAGCTGCCGCTCATAATCGGCAGCATTAGCAGCCGTCTCATGATGCATGATAATCTTTACCCCCTTTGATTTGGCATAGGCATGTAGTACCGCAACATCAAAGTCCGGATAAGGTTTGTCAAAAAGGAACTGACGATCCTTACGATAGGATGCCCAATCTTCCCAACCTTCATTCCAACCCTCAACCAATACCGCATCAATACCATTCTCCGCCGCAAAGTCTATGTACTCTTTCACATGTTCAGTATTGGCCGGATGATGTCCATTAGGAGTTAACTTTGAATAGTCGGTTATGCCGGGTTTAGCCTTATAATAGTCGCTAT
Source organism: Bacteroides sp. AR29 (assembly GCF_900217715.1). Lineage (NCBI taxonomy): Bacteria > Pseudomonadati > Bacteroidota > Bacteroidia > Bacteroidales > Bacteroidaceae > Bacteroides > Bacteroides sp. AR29. The sequence continues at coordinate 23,681 of NZ_OBMS01000004.1, read as the reverse complement.
ATGCCCATGTACCTCCTCCACCAGTAAACATCTCCCACCAGACACCGATAAATTTCTGTGGCTTAATCCAAGAAGTATCTTCCAGCTTACAAGGTTCATTCAGATTAAGAATCAACTGAGAAGCAAGGATGCTACGTGCATCGTCACTAACCATAATTGTACGCCACGGGGTATGCAACGGTAATTGCAGATATCCTTTCTTTCCTAATTTATCGGGAGTAAGATGAGCAGAAAAGTTAAACTCTTTATCATCCACATTCAGCAACATGGCAGAATAATCTACCAAGGCAGCTTCATGAATATTGATATAAAGTCCTTCGGTAGTCTTTATCATAAGGGGTGTTTGTACTGTGAATGAAGTCGCTTTAGCTTCATATCCTTTTTTACGTAGATTACGTTCCATAGCTTCGCGCACTTCGGAAATGGCCGCAGTAGTATAGGCAAACTCATTCGTATCATAATCACCGGGAATGCAATAGAGTGTATGATTACCGGTCAGATTGAATTCCGTCAGTTCGTCTTTTACCGTCAGATAATTCATGGTTTTCTGCTCCGGCAACTCATAACGGAATCCGAGTCCATCGTCAAACAATCGAAAACGTACAATCATCGTACGGTCGTGCTTTGCCGGTTGTGAGAAAGTGACAGTAAGTTCATTGTAATGGTTACGGACTTTTTCATACTCTCCCCATACAGGCATCCAAGTTTCATCAAAAGTAGAATTTGTTGCATCAAGAATCCGGAAGCCATTTGACAAATCCGCTTCTTCCATAAGTATTCCCAAGGCAGAAGGTTCTACAACCGGCTCTCCTTTGTAATATAAGCTATAGACCGGCCCCCCCTCGGAATCAAGCACAACATTGAGTTTCAGATTCCCATTGGGAGATAACAATTCGTGTGCCATCGCCACACAAGCAATTCCCAGAAATACAACTGTTAATAATACATGTTTCATATACATCCGTTATTGTTGATATATAAAATATTGATAAGGCTCCATCGTCATTACTGTAGGCAACTCCACATCCACACCGGCAATCACATCGGTCATGGTCTTGCCAGCATGCTCCATAGGTACTTTCACTTGTACAGACTCATTGGCGGTATTCACCATGACCAACATGCCATGACTGCCTGCTGCCCGATAAAATGAAGCGACATCTCCGGTAGTATAAACTTCCAGTTCACCACCACGTACACTGCTCGTAGCTTTATAGGCTCTGATGATTTCTGCCATCTCTTGCGCAAAGACTTCATTGGACTTCAAGTCTATAACTCCGTAATTGAAAAAGTTAAGTGACCGCGGATAGGCTACTTCCTGCGAACTATAAATAAGAGGTATCCCCTCGAGCATAGTCGTTAATACAAAAGCAGACATGGCACCACGCTCACCGCCATAACATTCTATCGGTGATGCCTCACTTGCCTGGTCATGATTAGTAGAATAGCGTAACCGTAACGTACCCTTCGGCATTCCCTCCAATTCGGAAGTATTCATAGCATAAAGGTCAGTAAGTGAGCATTTACCGGCATAATAGTCTTTCAGTTTACTATGGAAGTTCCAGCCGTAGAGCAGATTGAAACCATTGTTCATTAAAGACGTTTTTCCGCCTTCGGCAAGCATCAGCAAATTATTGTCAAGTGTACGGAGCTCGGCGATTGCTTTCTTCCAGAAAGCATCTGGTACCCCCTCGGCATAATCACAACGGTATCCATCAATACCAATTTCTGTTACCCAATACTTCATGGCATCAATCATGGTTTGCTGCATGGTTTCGTTGTCAAAATTCAAGTCAGCAACATCCGCCCAAGGCTGTTCTTGAGGTTGTACCACATTGCCATTTGCATCCTGTGTATACCAATCCGGATGCTCAGTCACCCAAGCATTGTCCCACGAAGTATGGTTGGCAACCCAGTCAAGAATCACTTTCATTCCTTTGGCATGGGCAGCATCTACCAGTTCTTTCAAGTCTTTTTTTGTTCCGTAACGTGTATTCAGCTTTTTATAATCCTTTATACAATAAGGTGAATTCACACTTTTCAGTACTCCCGGCTCATTTACAGGCATCAGCCAAAGCACGGTAGTCCCCAGGCTTTGAATACGGTCAAGCTCTGCTTTGATGGCAGAGAACGCATTTTCTTCGGCAAAAATGCGGGGATTTGCCTCATAAATCACCATATCCGAAGCCATGTATTCTTCCTGTGGGACGGGAATCGGTTCCATGTCACTCTGACTATCACTACACCCCATACAAGAATGTAGCATCGTAAAGAGCAGTGTCGCAATTATTACTTTTTTCATATTTCTACTTTTTATCTATACTTATACTCATTGGCGGAACTGATATCTGCAAAAGGAGCATCCAAACTCTCCAGTAATGGGCATTGGCAGAAAAGATACTAAGCCTTAATACTAAAAATCCCGGAAGCCAATACTAAAAAACAAAAGAGCTAAGAGATAACTTCTTCCCAAGGCTTGGTTTTTCTATCCCAAGACTTGGGATAGAAAAACCAAGCCTTGGGACATATATCCGCAAGATTGAAAAGAGATATCCTATCCCCAATCTCATTCCACCAATAGGTCATTTAACATCTTCATTACTATACAAAACTCATTTCAAGAAATTATTCTGATTAGAAACAAAAGCCGCTTCAGATTCCGGTTCAGAGTCTCCGTCCGGATTGTTAGGGTCAATCTCCTCACCAGCTATGTCCGTAATACGGAAATAATAATCTCGATCAAGCGTCACTGCTGCGAGGTCAAATTGTGAGCCTCCATTGTTATTATTCATTATCAGATTGTAAGTCAATCCCTTATTTGCTTCACCTGTATCGTAATAATTATACGTGACACCTTTTATCTCAACACTACCGGTTGGTAATATTCCTGGCCAACTGCCAAAGAGTTCCGGTATATCATTTCCCCACGCATATATGGTTGTTTCTGCCCATCCGGACTGGTCTTCAATAAAAATGGTATAACCATCATGGATGACCACTGCATCCGGATCTATTTCCGTCCAACCGCTTTCTGTGATTTCCAAATATATGTCACGGTCAAGAGTAAAGTTCTGTGGTCCATCAAATTGTGAACCTACTCCATTATCGTTAAATATCAAATTGTAAACCAATCCCTTATTTGCTTCACCTGTATCGAAGTATTTATAGGTAATTCCTTTTATCTCAACGCTACCAGTAGGTGAAATACCGGGCCAACCTCCAAAAAGTTCCGGCAAATCATTTCCCCACGCATAAAGTGTCAGTGCATCCCAACCTGTATTGTCCATCACGAACACAGCATAACCGTCGTGGGTCACTTCACTTGGGTCTTCCGGCTCCTCAAAATAAGCATTCCAGCGGGTTACCGTTATATCAGTGCGAGTACCTACCTTAGCCGAAATTTGATGTAAAGCATCCCCATTCTGCAAAGTACGCTCTATACCTTGTGTCTTAGAAACGAAATAAAAGCCATCGGCAAGTGTCTTTCCATTAACAAAATCTTCCGGATAGAGGTATATGCCCCATTTAACATCATTGTTTGCAGCTTTCTCCATCTGCCACTTAAGGTCTCCGGAAGCAGCATCCTGACCTCCATTGAAATCGCCTGCAATATAAATTATTTCATCGGCACCAGTTCCTTGGGGCATAATCACCTCCAGCAAGATAGCATCGCTACGAAGTTCAAATTGCGGCAACTCATGGTCAAACACAATTTCCTCCTTGTCACAACTACTGATGAAAGCTACAAAAAGCAACAAAAGCCATAGCGGATTACATATATATTTTTTCATTGTTACTATTATTATAGGATGATTAATAATTAGGATTCTGTACCAGTCCCGGATTTACCATAAGGGCAGACTGGGGCAAGGGATACCACTCGTATTTGCGGTCACGTTTAGCCGGATAGCTTAAACCGTCGTCCGTGGCACGGCCAAAGAACCACCATTGCCCTTGCGTAAACTTATCGAAACGACGCAAGTCTGTACGACGACGACGCCCCTCTCCCAAGAATTCAAGTCCCCATTCACTCAACATCCAATCCATATCAAAGGATGTAAAACCAGGACCGGGCTGTTCGAGAGCCGATTTATCTGTAAAATAGCGTGTTTTAACTCTATATACCAGTTCTTTAGCACCTTCCGTATCACCTGCACGCATTTTACATTCAGCAAGAGTATAGACCACTTCACTCAAACGGAATTCCACCTCATCGATGTTTTGGAAATCAATGCCTGCACTCTCCGGATAAACCGGATATCTTACCAAACGGACACCTGAATTCGTTTCACCCCAGCGAGGTGACATGACAGTCTCCAGATTACGTCCTAAATTAAGGAATGTACCCACCTGATCCACATAAACCAAATCCTGACCGTCACGGTCGGCATCTGCTTTCAAAGCCGCACCCTTACCATAGTTGGCTTTAATAGCCCCTTTCAAAAAAATGCCTTGATAGTTTCCTGTTGTTTCATTATACACATAGTTCTGCTTACGGATATCTTTATCGTGGAAACGTTCATAAACTGCTCCTAACTTATCACCGTAGTCGGTAAGAAAGCTCTTAGGATTGTCAGTACCACCATACGGCTGTACATTTCCAGAATTATCCCATGAAGGTGCCAAGCATACACAATTCCATCCGCTCTGGCTGTATGTACCTCCAAAGTAATCCCAACAATTGTAAGGCATGAAAGGCATGTTACGCATCCAACCGGTATTGACCTGACCGACTTCCATCGCCAATGCCATTACAACTTCCGGACATTCTACATTGTTTATCGAATAAATATCGCGATAGTCATCGGTAATGCTGTAAGTACCATAATCGCCATTCAGAATTTTTTGGCAAAGAGTGGCACACTCATTATAACTGTTTTGTTTGATAAACACCTCAGAATTCAGCAACAAGCGCATCTTAATCATACGATTGGCAGCTTGGTTCATGCGGTTGCGAGTCTTTCCAGAACCATCTTCTTTCATAAGATCTGTAACTGACTCATCTAATTCCTGACTGATAAAATCGTAGATAATCTTGCACCCCTTATCAAAATCAGTATCTGCAGAACCAGGGATTTCCGCACCCGAAGAAATGTTCAAGGGAAGTGCTCCACCCCAAATCTCAAAGATATTGTAGTATGCCCAAGCACGCAGGGTACGTACTTCGGCAATATAACTATTCAAAGCATCCTCAGTCATGCGTATAGATGCGGGGCTGATTGCCTGCAAATCTGTAATAAGCGTATTGCAAAGCCCAATAGTGGTCCACGCATTCTCCCAAGTTTGGCGAATAATGGTTGATTCTGACGTCCAGGTATGTGAAGACAAAGCAAACTTCAATGCCTCATCCCATCCCCAAAGTCCACCGTTCCAACTGCGCCATGCCACCTGGTCGGCAGAAAACTCCTGCAAATACCAGAAGTATTCCAAATAACTATATGCAGCTTTCGAATAGATGGCTGCCACTGCCCCCTGAACACTCGTCTCATCTTGATAATAAATTCCGGCATCCACACGATCGAACACTTCCTCGTCCAAATTAGTACAAGAGAAAAGTGAACATGACATAATCATCGCCAATAACCAACGACATTTTATATATTTCATATCTTTCATATTTTTAATAATTTGTTTCTCATTTATTTGAAGCGAAGAGTCACACCTAAACTCAATTGAGTTGCTGTAGGATAAGCACTATTACTATCTACTCCCGGCTGGATACCATTCACGTCTATAATTGAAGGGTCATTACCAGAATATCCGGTCAAGGTAAACAGATTCTTGGCAGACAGATATATGCGCATATTATCCAGTAACTTACGGTTCTTAGGAGTAAAATTATATCCCAAGGTTACATTTACCAGTTTTATGAAGCTACCATCCTCCAGGAAATAGGAAGATATTACTCCACCACCGGTACGGATATTCTTATCTTCCAGATACGCAGAGCGAAGAACATTATCTGTACCACATCCCTGAAGCCCCATACCATATTTACGCATATTGAATACATCAAAACCGAATGTACCGCGGAAGAATACACTCAAATCAAAATTTCTCCAAGTCAGGTTGTTACTCCAAGACAAGAAGTGCTTGGGAGCACCATTGCCAATATAACGTTTATACTTGGCATCAGCCTGAGAAATCGGTATTTGCTCATCTTTATCATTCAAAATAAGCATATTGCCATTTTCGTCAACACCTGCATATTCATAACCGTAGAACTGCCCTATCTCTCCCCCTTCCTGCACACGGAAGAAATATTCGCTGGAACCAGTTCCCGGTTTTAAGTAAAGGTCGAGATAAGATGCCTTGTAAATATCGTTAGAAAGTTTGGTCAACTTAGTCTTTCCATAAGAATAATTGATTCCGCTCGTCCACTTCACTGCTGTTTTAGTAAGGATGTCACCATCCAAAGATACTTCTATACCGGTATTTTTCGTTGTTCCAACGTTAACCAAAATAGTGGAATAGACAAAAGGCGGTTGAGGTGCCGTGTACGTATAAAGCAAGTCTTTAGAACTACGGTCAAAATACTCCACTGAACCACGTAAACGATTCCATAGAACAAAATCAACACCCAGATTAATCGCAACGCTCTTTTCCCAAGCCAAATCCGGATTAGCATTACTAGAGGGAGCATAGCCCGTTACCCAACGCCCGTCAAAGAGATAACTACCATTGGTATTGTAAGTAGAAAGTGATTTATAAGCATCAAAATCCGAACGACCGGTAATTCCGAAAGAAACACGCGGTTTCAAACTGGTCAACACTTTCCGGGTATTCTTCATAAAGCCCATCTCCATCATTTCCCAAGCCAAAGAAGCTGCTGGGAAGTACCCCCACTTTTGGTTAGCACCAAATTTGGAAGAGCCTTCATAGCGCAACGAAGCCGATGCAAAAAGCATATCCTTCCAATTATAGTTCAACCGACCAAAGAAGCCAATAAGTGTCGATTCAGAGCGACCGCTATATAAACTTGCCAAACCATCCTTCAGATAAGAGCCACTGCCCAAATCCCAATATTTCGTATTATCAAAAGAGAAGTCGTTGTTACTACCACCAATCTGTTCCCAGATAGACTTCTCATAAGTATAGCCCACTACAGCCTTAATATTGTGGTCGCCCAAGTTCAGTGCATAATTTCCCAACCACTCCAATCGATTGGTGTACCATTTCTGATACTTCATTTCCGCACGTCCTTTATAACCATTCCAATAGGACTCCGAACCGGCAGACGAAGCATAATATTGTTGCTTCATGTCATTGTAATGCAATGAGTAACTTAATGTTGTATTCAACAAATGCTTTTCTGTCTGCAAAATATTCAGTTTAGCCTCAGCCGTACCCAACAAATACATACGCTGGCCGTTGTTATCTCTCAAAGCAAGCTCCGCAACCGGATTGGTTGCACCCGTAGGAGAAGTAGGCTGATAATACGAACCGTCTGCATTATATACCGGCATTGTAGGATTCATTGTGAGTGCCCTATCGAAGAAACCATCATTTCCCCAGGTTTCATTTACACGACGTGCACTCAACGAACCGTTGAATTGTAAGCGATTCTCCAGTACACGCTGTTCCATAGAAAAACGACCTCCAAATTCTTCACGACCACTCACGATGTCAAGTCCATTGGCACTTTTGTAATTGAAGGAAGCACCATAGAAACCATTCTTTGTGCTACCATCAATAGATATATATTGGTTTGTGTCGTATGCTACATCACGAGTAATCAGTCCATACCAGTCAGTGTCGGCTCCATAGTCTGTACCTCGTCTCGAACGACGGAATTCATCAGCCGACAGAATATCCGGAGAGGGCTTGGCTACATTAAAAGCGATGTAACTGTCATATGTGACTACCGTTTTTCCAGCTTCACCCGAGCCACGTTTCGTTGTAACTAAAATCACACCATTAGCACCTCGCGTTCCGTAAATAGCAGCTGAACCCGCATCTTTCAATACCGTAATAGATTCAATATCCTGTGCAGCGATGTTACGGATATCGCCACCTGCCACACCATCTATGACAATCAAAGGACTATTACTTGCAGAAACAGATGTTGCACCACGTACTTGTAATGAAGAACTGGAGTTAGGATTGGCAGCTGCCTGCGTATTGACATTCAAGCCCGCGACTTTTCCCGATACCATTTCCATCGGGTTATTCATAGCCCCCAAATTAAAATTTTTCTTATCCACTTGTACAATGGAACTGGAAACTTCTTTTTTACTCAATGAACCGTAACCCACTACTACAACTTCTTCCAACACCTGCTGGTCATCATGCAAGACAACATCAATCTTGTTTCTACCGGATACGTTCAGTTCCTGCGTTTGGTAACCTACATAAGAAAAAATAAGTATTGCATCAGGATTGACATTCAATAACACATAGTTACCGTCAATGTCAGTTATCACCCCCGAAGTTGTACCCTTTACCAATACACTTGCACCGATAAGACCTTCACCCGTTGCATCGGTCACCTTTCCTTGTACCTGAAGTTGTTGCGCAACAGCAACACCAGTCATCATAAGAAAACCCAGTAAAAGGATCATGCGCTTTTTAAGGCATCTCTTTAGACTTTTCTTTTTCATCTTATTAGAAATTAGTTAAACAATAAATAGATTGATGCAAATGTATTATCAAAACAAACGCACGATTTGGGCTGAGATAAAAATCTAAAGTCCTGCAACAGGCAATCAACTATAATACAACGCATTACAAAAATGCTATTGCTACTAATTTCTAAATCATTTCTAAACTTTTTAAGGCAGAAGAAAGCCTCAAAAGGAGGATAAAATCAAAAAGAAGTTATTTTCATCACTCGTTCTTCAAAGTCCTCTTTACAAAGAGACTTGTTTTTTAGCTTGGAACGATAAGTATAGATGGTAGTTATGGAATAACGCAAAAATTCTGCAATACGCGCACTGTCTGTAATACCTAAACGAATCAGTGCAAATATGCGCAGTTCGGTAACAAGCAATTCTTCATTTTTAGGATGCAATTGTTCTTCAACTGGCAACAAACGATTAAATTCTTCTACAAAGTTAGGGAATATCTTAAGAAAAGATACATCGAAATTGTGATAGAACTCTTTCAACTCTTGATTTATGAAACGGTCGGACTTCAATGTACGATATAACTCCTCAAGTTTACCGGCAGCAGCCTGCTTGTTCAATATGCGGCGATATTCTTCCATTTTACTTATATAAGAGGAACTTAAACTGAGGAAACGTCCCAAATACTCTTCCTTAATATGATTGGCTTCCGTAAGAGTCTGATTAGTATGCAATAATCGTTCATTAGCCTCATGTTGAGACTTGTTCAGCTTCTTCAATTCACTATTCAATATACTCAATTGGGAATTGGCAGCAACAACTTTTTTACGGGCATAAGACAATTTTTTCATTTGCCATAGCACACACAGTACTGTCAATAGAAGGAAAACAGAAAGGATACATATGCCTGTAATAAACATTCTCTGCCGCTGTTGCTGTATTTCCTTTTCTTGCTGATAAGCACGATCTATGAGCGGAAGCATCTTGGAATTCTGCGAACTACGCAACCGAGTAGTATAATAATTAGCATCTTCCATACTAATCTTGATATAGTGATTAGCACGTTCCAAATCGCCCATTCCATAAAGTAATTCCGCTAATGCGCACAAAGAATAATTTTCTTTCACCACTGCCCTAATGTCAGCAATGGCACTGCTAATACGTGCTTCCATTTCTTTCTGCTTGTTCCCCACGACATGATAAGCAAAAGCCAGAATTGAAGTAGCTACTGCATACTCACGCGTATTGGATTTCAACCGAGGTAAAAAATTCTTCAATAAACATATAGCCTCCTGACTTTTTCCCTGGTCAATGAGCTGAGGTGCATGCACGACTACATATCTATAAGTATCTTCCGGTACTAGGCTGATTATAGAATCCCTATACAAATTTGCTATCCGAAGATAATTGTTCACGTAGTTCCGATCAGTGGCGTACTCTGCCTGATAGAGATATAGGTTTTCAAAACATACATAATAGTCCACTATATTTTCACCCTCCAACGTGTTACGAGGAAGCGATTTCAGCAATTCCATTGCTTCAACAAAAAAGCCCGAAGTATTTAGAATATGTACTTTATTTAATATAGAACTATTTATCCATTGCCTATTATTTAGCCGTGTGGCAATAAGAATATTTTCATTTATATAATGTAATGCAGAATCACTAATATAAGAATTATATTCGGCAAAAAGACGATTTTGTATCAGATAACGCTCCATGTCAGTAAGCCTCCCTTGCTTCAACTCATCCTTTATCAAAGAAATATACCGTTCTTTTTCTTCCTCGTATTGTCTACGCATCACGATAGTCTTATCCAGAACAGACAAAAGGCTATCTATTGCAGATGCATACATACCAAGCGAACATGGCAACAGCATTATTATTAAAATCAAGATACGCATCATAGGTTAACATTGTGACATAACTTCGCAAAGTTACAATTTTCTTCTGTTATGAAAATACGATTTTAGTATTTTCTTTGGCATTATAAGTCGTACATCATAGGGATTATACATCTACCGAAATTCATATTTCCTCTACTTCGGATAGCTTTTAAAGCTTTTATGGCAGTTTTCAAACCTCCTTCTGCCTAATAATGGCTAACATTGCAACCGAAACCAAAGGTTGACGTCAACATGAGAAAGACATTATTATTTTTATACCTTTTATCTCTCGGCAGTATTGCCGCATACGGTCAGACACGTCTGACCCAAGACCCCAAACTGGAACGACAACTCCACGAAAGCGGACTGATACATCAACCCCTCCCCCTGGATATTGAAAACTCTTTCGAAACCAACGGATGGAAAAAGGAGGTCTTGCAAAGCGCTCCTCTCACCCGCTCGGCAGGTACAGAGGGATGGAGTCATTCCGGCGCAGGAAGCATGTCCTTCAGTACGGAAAAGACCGTTTCCGGCAAAGGCAGCATCAAACTGCAATTCCCCACATTCACCGGGAAAAGGGCGACCGGCTCTCCTTCCGACCCAGACTATGCCACCTACGGAAACAGCAGTGTTACCTATCATCTAGACGGCGCCAATCTGGAGAAGTACAACCGCATCGTATTCTCCATCTATCCCGATTGCGACGGCGCGCGCATCGTCAACATGAACCTCACGTTTCGCAATGCAGATACTCCTGCCAAGAAAGGATATAATCAGCCTTCGGGTTCACACCTCATTAACCTTATTAATAAGGAGTGGAACCAATGCTTCCTCGAAATAGACGAGTATCAGCGCGACAAGGTGATATCCATCACCTTCAGCACAGCCCTCAAAGGCAAAGACCGGACTACAGGAGATTCAGCTATCTACTACCTGGACAATCTACAACTGCAAACGGTGAAAGCCCCTGAGAAAGTCAGCGGATGGATACCTGCCGATGGAAAAATCTCCTACTCGACAACCGGCTATGCCGTCAACCACCCCAAAACCGCCCTCATCAACACAAACCTCACCATAGACGCCGGAAAGCGCTTCCAACTGCTTACCCCAACCGGAGAAATAGCTTACGAAGGAGACATCCGAAAAGAGAAAACCACTCTCGGAGAATTTGGCCTTATTGATTTCACCTCCTTCAATAATCCCGGAGAGTATCAGCTGAAGGTCGGAACATCGCTAACTCCCACCTTCCGGATTGGAGAAAGACTTTGGGAAGATTCACAATGGAAAGTGCTGAACTTCATCTTCTGCCAGCGCTGTGGACATCCGGTTCCCGGCAAGCATTCCACCTGCCACGTAGACCTCATGTCCCGACATGACGGACGCAGCATCTCCTACTCCGGCGGATGGCACGATGCAGGAGACTTGTCCCAGCAAACCTTGCAGACGGGAGACGTGACCTTTGCTCTGCTCGAAGCCTATAATAAACAAAGAAATATCAACCCAGCCCTCGCCGCCCGCCTGCGTGAAGAGGCGGAATGGGGAGTAGAGTTCATCCTAAAGAACCGCTACGGCGATGGTTACCGCGCCAGCAGCATGGGATTGCTTATCTGGCAAGACGGTGTGTTCAATACATTGGACGACATATCTTCCGTACGTGTACAGAACATGGCATTTGACAACTTTCTCTATGCCGGATACGAAGCTTACGCCTCCATGACGCTGGACAACGACCCGATGCTGCAGGAATACCTATTGCGCGTGGCCGAAGAAGATTTCGCTTTTGCTATGGAGAAGTTCAAAAAAGATGGCTTCGACCAGTTCGTCCAGCCTTACGAACACAGTTACAACACTTCGAAAAGTCAGTATATGGCTACCATCTCCTGGTCGGCAAGCCAATTATACAAGCTGACCGGAAAACCTTCTTATGCGGACATCGCCGCCGAATACATCCGCTACACCCTCGACTGCCAGCGCACGGAACCGCTGAAAGACAAAGACGGGACACGCGGATTCTTCTACCGGGACAAATCCCGCAAATCCATCGTACATTACATACACCAGTCGCGCGAGCAGGTCTATATGCAGGCCATGGTGATGCTTTGCGAAACCCAGAAGGAGCACCCCGATTATCCTAAATGGGTGAATTCCATACAACTATATGGAGAGTATCTGAAAGGAATGATGAAGTATACCCATCCCTACGGTATGATTCCAAGCGGTGTTTACCATGCAGAGGAATATAAGGATACCACCAACTTCTACGCCCTCCATCTGTTTCCCCCTGCCAATGCCAAGGAACTGTACACGGAACAGATTAAACGAGGAGTACAACTGGACAAAGAGCACTACATGAAACGTTTCCCCGTGTGGTTCAACATTTTCAACGGCAATACCGCCATCCATCTTTCCAACGGAAAGTCCGCCGCCATCTGCGGAAACTTCCTGAAGGACAAGGAACTGCTCAACATCGGTCTGGAACAGTTGTACTGGACCGTAGGCAAGAATCCTTTCGGACAATCCTTGATTTATGGAGAAGGACACAACTATCCGCAACTGAATACCTTCTCTTCGGGAGAAATGACAGGAGAGATGCCCGTTGGTATCCGTACCCTGGGTAACGACGATGTCCCCTATTGGCCGCAAACCAACAATGCCTGTTATAAAGAGGTATGGATTACCTCGGCAGGCAAATGGCTGTCTCTGATTGCGGAATATTAGATAATGGAGAATTAATAACTTATAAATTATAAATTACAAATTATGAAACATCTGTTTATTTTATTGTTTACGGCTTGCACCCTGCTGACGTACGCACAAGTCCCCGAAGGTTATCCGGCAAACTATGCCAAAGCTCCTCGCTTCAAGGCCTTGGTTTATTACACCCAACATGCGGAAGAAGCACACGTACAATTTGCAGAACAAGCAACCACTTTCTTCAAGAAGCTCAATTACGGTGACGGCTTTGTTCTGGATATTACTACCGATTTTTCAAAATACCCATACGAGAAACTGAAAGAATACAATGTCATTATCATGCTTAACACATCCCCCAACACCAAGGCCGAACGCGATGCTTTTGAGCAATACATGGAAAACGGAGGCGGTTGGGTAGGTTTCCACGCAGCAGCCTACAACGACAAAAACACGCATTGGCCCTGGTTCGTTAAGTTTCTTGGTGGTGGGGTGTTCTATTGCAACAACTGGCCTCCCCAGCCGGTATTGGTCGAAGTCGACAACGAAGAACATCCCGTTACCAAGAATCTGCCTGCATCATTCGTGGCTCCCGCCAGCGAATGGTACCAATGGACTCCCAGCCCCCGCCAGAACAAGGACGTAGAGGTACTCTTGTCCCTATCTCCCAAGAACTATCCACTGGGTATCAAGGATGTAGTGAATTTTGGCGACTTCCCCATCGTATGGTCCAACAAGAATTACAGAATGATTTACCTAAATATGGGACATGGTGACGAAGAGTTTATCGACGGTACACAGAACCTGCTATTGGTTAATGCTTTCCGCTGGGTAGTGAGCAAAGACAAGAACGGTGACCCGTTCCTCAAATGAAACAACTCCCATAACAGTAATCAAAAGAATAAAATAGGATAGTATTCTTCAAATCTTCTCCAAAATACAACACTTTTATGCCGAAACAGATACTTTTCGAAGGAAAAGGTATCTGTTTCGGTTGTTTCATATAGATACCCTTGCTGGTCCCGACAAGTTGGAATGATAGTTTCCTATAGTCGAAACCAAGAGTTTTAACCTTTGAAACGAATGGTTTTATCGAAAGAAACTTTTGGTTTTTCTTGTTGAAACCAATAGTCTTACTTGTCAAAACTTTTCGTATTTAGTCTTGAAACTAAAAGTTTCATGCTGAGAACTAAGATTATAACTATTTCAACGACCCACGAAACAAGTATGCATACCATCTTTTACAAAAATTGGAAAGCGTGATGGATGGTTGTAATGTTTTTTATCTATCACAGGTATCCATCACACTTTAATTAACTTATAATCAAAAGAATAATCTCTTCGCGTGACAGCATGACAGATGTTTTGCCGAAATAAACTTTAGTGAGAGATACCGCCACTGCCTACACATAAAAATCCCCAGTATTCCAAAAGGAAATACCGGGGACTCTTCAGAAAGAAAACCGATCTAAACTTATAACCAGCCAGGGTTCTGTGTCAAGCCACCTTTAGCCCTATCCATTTCCGACTGGTCAATCGGGAAGTACCTGAACTTCTCCGTCCAACCTTTGTTACCTAAAATCTCTGTTCCTTTATCGAAACGCAGAATGTCAAACCAACGCTGCATTTCATCCATAAACTCATACCCACGCTCTTCAAAAAGAATATCCAACAACTCCTGCTTGCTCTTTCCCGCCAAGTTGATACGATGCTCTTTGTCTTTGAAAGCGCGGTCTCTGACCTGGTCGAACCAGCCTTGCGCATCGGCACTGGCAGTTCCGTTGATGCGTACATCAAGCTCCACAGCCAGCAGCAAAACATCGGCATAACGGTAAATACGCCAAGAGTTATAATAGTTATCCGTAGGGTTCACCGTAGACGTCGTCTCCTTTCTCGGATGAATCTTATAGTGCCCCAGGCCTTCGTAATTTTCCTGCTGGTCACTGACTTGGAAAGCACTTCCTGCCGGCAGTTCACCTTTGGCCACCATTTCTGCCACTTTCTTAGCCTCGTCCGCATAGACAATGACTGTTCCTTCTCGGCGCGTATCACCTTCCTTAAACATGTTGTAAACAGTACTCGGCATGGTGTTCTGTCCATAACCTTCGCCTAATCCACCCTGCTCGGCACTTCTCGGGTCAACAATGTTACGACCGCCCAAAGAACGTGCAAGCCCAAACCCTTCACCGGAGTTATTGCCGGCATAACATACCTCAAAGATAGATTCCGCACACCATTCTCCGTCTTTCACCCATAAGCTTTGATAATCAGGGTTCAACTGGTATCTTCCACTGGTGATTATTTCTTTCATGTCATTCAATGCCACCTGATATTTAGTCTCATCACGATGGAACAAAATAATTTTAGCACGAAGCAGCTTGGCAGCATCCCGGCAAACGCGTCCCTGCTGTGTAGCACTGCGCTGGGGCAGATACTTAGTCACTTCGTCATCCAAGTCACCCATCATAAACTCATAAATTTCTTCACGGGTTCCTTTGGCAACGCTATACATTTCACTGGCTGCCAGATAATGTTTGATAAGCGGGAATTGCTCATACCCCATAAACAGATGGTAATAGAAAATGGCACGGTAAAAGCGCGCTTCGGCAGAAATGGAATTGACAAAGTCTGCACTGAGGTTGCATCCGGCCAATTTGTCAATCAACAGATTGGCAGCAATGACTCCATTGAACAAGCCAAAATCCCACTCATTCCACCAAGAACCATATCCCCATGCACCGAAACAAGAAGTCGCGTCATAGGTAAAAGTATCCCATTTCGTCTTGTAAGACCCCTCACCGATACCACCGCCGGTTTCGGACTCATCACCCAGCAAAGAAGAGTAAGACCAAACCTCCGGCATACGGGTCTGCATTTCATTCATCACGGCATACAAGCCCTTCATCATATCGTCTTCCGTCTTATAGAATTCGGTTTCCGACACCTGAGTTCTCGGATTCACTTCCAGAAAATCTGAACAAGCTGTGGTCGACAAAGCCATCGCACCCAAAGCCAATACCTTTAATATCTTATTCATTGTATCTAATTTTTAGGTTAATCAAAATGTAATATTCGCACCGATAGTATAAGTACGTGCTTGCGGATATGTTCCCCCGTCAAATCCATCACGTGTTCCCACTTCAGGATCATAACCGCTATAATTGGTGATTGTAAACAGATTCTCGCCCTGCACAAAGAAACGCAGCCCCTTGATGCCGACACGCTGCAACATCTGTCCGGGCAGACTGTAACCTATCTGCAACACTTTCAAACGCATATACGATCCATCTTCTACAAAGAAGTTTGAAACCTGATAGTTATTGTTGTCACCATCTATGATACGTGGTACCCAATTGGAAGTTCCTTCACCGTGCCAACGGTTCAACCAGGATTTGTCGTAGTTACCAAAAGTCACATTGGAACGTCTGTACAGTTTATAAATGTCGTTTCCGATACTTCCCTGGAAGAATGCACTGAAATCAACTCCTTTCCAATCGGCAGAAAGAGTGAATCCATATGTCCAGTCAGGGTTCGGCTTGCCTATCATGGTACGGTCATCACCATTCAACCCATTTTCACCATCCAAATCTTTAAAACGAATATCTCCAGGCTTGGCATTCGGCTGTATCAGCTGAGTCTTTCCGTTAGAATCTACGTAGGTATAGCTATCTATCTCCTGCTGATTCTGGAAAATACCATCATGCAAGTAACCGTAGAAGAAGCCGTACGGACGCCCGTTCTCTCTCCAACTGACCTGGCCGCCCATACCACCGCCGATATTATTGAGACCGACACGGTCGGGGCCCTGGTCTGTTACGGTATTCTTCACATAAGAAGCATTTCCATTGATACCCAGATTCACTTCACCCACCTTAAAGCGATAGGACGCTTCGAACTCGATACCTTCGTTCTTCACTGTACCCGAATTGACCGTCATACTGCCATAACTGGTATAAAGAGGAATCGGCATGGAAAGCAGCATGTCCTTCGTCTTCTTCACGAAATAGTCGGCAGAGAATGTCAATGCACTGTTGAAGAAACGCAAGTCAATACCCAAGTCGGTCTGTTCGGAGGTCTCCCATTTCAAATCGGCATTGGCATAGCCACTGGGCAGCATGCCCGTATATACCTTTCCATTTATGACTGCATTCTTACCCTGACTCATCATACTTGTATAGGCAAAGGAGCCAATACGTTCGTTACCATTCTGTCCCCAGCTTAGACGTATCTTGGCAAAATCCAACCAGGAAGGTCTGTTCTCCATGAACTTCTCCCGAGTCAACACCCAACCCAAAGAAACCGAAGGGAATGTAGCATACTGGTGGTCACGACTGAAGTTTGACGAACCGTCCCGTCTCACTACCGCTTCGAACAAATACTTTTCATCATAATTATAATTGATACGTCCGAATACGGATGCAATGCGGTGGTCTTCCGCCCCACCCCATACTTTGGACTGCTCTTCGGGTGCTGTGGCCGTGTCTATATATCCCTTGTCTATATCCACCACCAGCAGATTATAATCTTCCGCTTCCAAATTGGAGTAATGGTAGGAAGACATACTCGTACCGAACAGTGCACCTATATTATGACGGCCGAAAGACTTTGTATACGACAGTACATTTTCCCACTGCCAATAGGAAGACTCCCTTTTCTTATCCTCTACCTTGGAAGTGGCATTCTTACTGGTAGCATTCAGCTCGTAGACTGGAGTCACATTCTTAATGGAATTGAACACCCATTCCGCACCATAGGTAGTCTTGAACTTCAAACCCGGTAACAAGTCCACATCAAGGTTAAAGTTCGCACCGAAATTCTGAGGCATAGTCCTCTGGTTATGACTGACCTGCATGGCTGCCAGCGGATTGGTTATTTCACGCATCTCGATGATATTGTATGCCAGGCCGTTGGGAGCAATGACATGATTTGGATAAGTTACGGCATATTGCTCCAGTATAGCAGGGTCGGTCTGATAAACCGGTTCGGTAGGAGGCAACATATTCATGGAAGTAATCAAGCCTGCTGCTTCACTATTGCCAATAGTATTACCAGTCTGGATTGACTTGGAATAGCTTGCAATTGCACCAAAACTAATCTTATTCAACCAATTTCGTGATTTCGTGTCCAGTAATACATTATTGTAATTCAAGCGTACATTGTAGCGTTCATAATCAGCATGTCCTTTAGCATAAATACCTTCTTGCTTTACATAACCGAAAGAAGCATAATAGGTAGAGTTGTCCGTACCGCCACTCAACGAAACCTTGTGGTTCATAATAGGAGCATTCTTGTTCTGCAGTTCCTTTTGCCAGTCGGTATTGACGCTGGAAACAGTCGGGAAATAAGGATCCTTACCTGCATTGGCAGCCATTTCATTCATCAACATCTGATAATCCGCACTACCCAGCAAATCCACCTTCTTGGAAGGATTCTGAATACCGTACGTAAATTCATAGTTCAAAGTAGCCTTTCCTTTAGTACCCTTCTTCGTAGTAATCAGTACAACACCGTTAGCACCACGGGCTCCGTAAATAGCGGCGGAAGCTGCGTCTTTCAGCACTTCAATAGACTCAATATCAGAAGGATTCAAATGACTGATACCACTTTCAGACGGCATGCCGTCTACTATATAAAGCGGATCGGAGTTGTTGACCGTACCGGTACCCCGAATACGAATCTTTGATTCCGCACCGGGCTGACCTGAATTAGAGATAATCTGTACACCGGAAACTTTACCTTTCAAGGCATTCTGAATATTTGTAGGATTACCTTTATCCAACTCTTCACTGGTAACACGGCTCACAGCAGACGAAAGTACACTCTTCTTTTGTACACCATAGCCTACTACAACTACCTCGTCCAGCAACTCAGAAGAATCAGTAAAACGGACTTTCAGATTTGTATCTGCAGCAGTCAGTTTATACTCAATAGGCTCATAACCGATAAAGGTGAAGACCAACACATCACCCACAGAAGCTTTCAGACTGAAATTCCCATCAATATCCGTCACAGTACCCACAGCCGGATTACTTTTCATACTGACATTAGCACCCGGAACCGTTTCTCCGGAAGGGTCATAAACGACACCCTGCACATTAATTTGTTGTGCGAAGAGCTGCAAAGTGCAACTGAGAATGCAAAGCAGCAAAAGGACTCTTTTTCTTTTCATGATAATAGTATTAGTTTATAAAATAGGAAGTTATTCATATTGTATTGATACAAATTCCAATACTTCGATAAGCGAAATTACGTACTAAACAAGAAATGGAAGTTGAATATTTCTCATAAGGAGTTCATTTACTAACACATCCATAAAAAACGTTTTATTTTAAACTTAAAGTGATAAAGTTTAAACCCATAAAAAAACGGATACGTTTCTGTAACGTACCCGTTTTCTTCCAAATCCATTGATTATAAAAAGTATTACCTTTCTAAAGTCCAGTTAATGGCATTTCTGAACATGGTCGTAAACCCTTCCGTTTCGTACAACTTACTACTATGCCCTATCTGGAAATAAACATTGCGTGCCTTTTTGCTTTCATTGACCCAAACCACCGGATGATCGCCCATCTTGATGTCCGATGCAGGCGTGTAGCTCGATTCGTCTACATTGGCTAATACATGTACATTAGGGCGCGGACTCTTGTCATAAGTATACCACTCGTCATCGGGCACCACGAAAGAGGCCGGAACATCCTTCATTACCGGATGCTGTTTATCTTCCACAATCAGCGTACCGTCGGCCAGCGGAGCTATGTAGTTCTTGAAACGTACACCACCCATGAAATCAGAGAACCATTGCCACATGGGATAACCGTCAAACTCGCCCAGCAAAGTAGCATGATGGAAACCGATCCAGCCGCCACGGCCTTCTTCTATATACTTGACGAATGCATCTTCCGCTTCCTTCGGCCAAGTATAAGGCGGGAAATCCAATTGAATAACCAAGCTGAACTGCGACAAGTAAGCCTCCGTTATGTTCCTGGCATTGTTTATCTCGGTAATACTGAAATTCCCCTTTACACCTTCGGCCGCCAACCACTTCAAGCCGGCATCTGTAAATCCTCCGTGCTGTCCACCACGTTCCGTCAACACCAGTACCTTCGCCTTGTGCGGCTTGCCCAATAGGTTTTCTGCTACCGTACGGCGCAAATCACCCTGCTCATTGTCTCCGCTATAATCCCAATACATGCCTCCCAGCAAATCTTTATCCAGAATATACTGACACTTGATGGCAAGTGAACGGGGATTCTCAAAACCAAATACCAACGTATCATTCTTATCGGCCAGATAAGGCACTTGAGCCACCTCATCCCACTTTTCAGTATATTGGGTATCCGTATTCCCTACCTTATTATAGTCTTGGAAGCTGGGATAACCGTCACCTCCACGACCATAGAAGGGCATACCCATCACCAGCTTGGAAGGCGGTACGCCCGCTTTCAAGTGTGCAGTAACGGCACCGTCCGAAGTAATGTCACCGCTATGTCCTGACGGATAAAGCGCCGAATGGTGCTTGGGAGCAGAAGCCATGTCATAAGCCATGATATTCACAAAATCGACGGAAGGCAAGATAGCCTTGAAGTCAATGTAACGGGCAGAAGCTACGGTGGCAAGTGTCAGTTCCTTTTCATTGCCGATGGCAGCTCTGATATCCTGCATCAGAAGTGTAAAATTCTCCGTATCGTCCGGTGACGAGGATATATTTGCCATAGAGCTGGTGGGATATTCCCAATCGATGTCAATGCCATCCAAAGCGAACTCCTTCACCACACGGTCACAGTCCGCGGCAAAAGCACGGCGATATTCATCATTGGCAGCCATCTCACTGAAACGTCCGCTTCCCCAGCCGCCGATGGAAAGCAGCACTTTCAGCTCCGGCTTCTGTTTCCTCAAATCAACAATCTGTCTCAAACGTTCCTCATTATCAATCTTGACACCGTTAAAGCTCTCGTTTACATGACCGAACGCATAGTTGATATGCGTCATGTACTGCGGGTCGGGCATCACCTCACTCCACGAAGTGACATAAGCAACCACAACCTTTGAATCGCGGGAAGCCGCAACGACCTCTTCTCCCGACTTAACGCTACCGCATGAAACCAATACGCCCAAAGCGGCAGCCATCATCATTCTAATTTTTTTCATAAGTACTATCTTTAATTACAAATTATCGCAGGTCTGACGGACCCGTGAACCTATCAATGCATAATACAGCATAAACGCTTCTCCAAAAAGAACGATGAGCCATGACCATCTCCAGCCTCCAAGAACATCGGCAAGCACTCCTTGCAACAAGGGCAATATGGCACCGCCTACCACTCCAATCATGAACACACCCGAAGCCACCGAAGTGTATTTTCCCAAATGGGCAACGGACAAAGTAAAGATAGCTCCCCACATGATGGAATGGAACAGACCTACTGCCGTGAGCAGCCACGGATTATTCAGAAGAATGGCCAGTAGGGCGAGTAGTCCTGCCGATACCGTAGTAACCGTCAACTGCACGCGGGGAGAAATCCTGCTCAGGCTACTCCCCACCAGGCGGCCCACAAGCATACCACCCCAATAGAGCGTAGCCATCAGTGCCGGAGAAGCATAATCCATCTCGATGGCGTACAGATTGATATTGGCCCCGATACAGACTTCCACTCCTACATAAAAGAAGATAGCCACCACGCCCAATGTCAGATGACGGAAGGACCATACACTTTTTTCCAGCTTTTCTCCCTTCTCTACCCTGGTTCCTTGGATATCGGGCAAAGACAATTTCATCAACAACAATACAATCAAAGAAATAACAGCCATCAATGCCAGGAACGGAACCATCAGCTGGTCAATCTGAATGTCCTCCATAGACAGACCACCGAACACGACACCGGTCACGAAATAAGGAGCAAGCGTAGTTCCCACAGAATTGGCGGAACCGCCTATAGCCAAACGCTGAATGGACTGGGTACCCTTGACATGGCAAGCCGTCAGATAAGGATTTATAACCACTTGCAGAATGGTAGCCGAAGCCCCTACCACGAAAGAACCCAGTAAGAAAATCAAGAACCCTCCAGGGATAACATTATTTCCTGCATGCCAATTCGCTTCAGGAAAGTGTACTGTGAAATAGGAAGAGGCAAAGAACAAACCAAGCCCCACAATCATCACCAGCAATCCACGCATCAATGTTCCTTTATATCCGTATTTACTAATCCACGACGAGCCTACCCCTCCACAAACCGGATAAGCAAGGAACCAGGAGAAAGTAATCAAAGTAGCAAAAGTATTTTTCAACCCGCCCACTTCCGAAAGAAAAGTTTCTTTCAGAGGACCCTGAAACTGAGTATTGGCAGTCGTAAGGAAACCTACAATAAAGAACAAGAACACCATCGTGATGAATGGCCCCATATAGTTTATTTGTTTTTCTTGTTGTGTCATAGTATTTTGATTATTAATTCAAATAATTAGTTATCAGCCGCCTGCAAGGCGACTTAGCAGTTAAGCATGCTTGCCGCCGCCTCATCCAGCAGAAATTCACAGTTGGGATGAAGCTGAAGGATGGAAGCAGGAACATCTGTTGTCACAGGCCCTTCAAGCATCCGCTTGACAATATCCGCTTTATTAGTCCCTTTGGCAACCAGTACAATCCGGCGTGCCTGCATAATGTTCTTTATTCCCAAAGTAGCCCCTCCCAACTCTTTATCGGGAGGAGTACCCGTTTCTCTACGGATGCGTTCTTCCAGTTCCACATTCATCCGGGTCACCCATGCTTCACCGCCAAAGGGAGATTCCGGCTGGTTGAATCCCAGATGTCCGTTCTCACCCAACCCTAAAATCAGCAAATCAATGCCGCCACGGTTCGCAATTTCCTGCTGGAAATCCCTGCATGACTGTTCAAAATCACCAGAAATGGTAGGCAGCATCAAAAAATTCTCTTCCTTGATGCCCAATGTATCCATCAACTCCGTTTTCAGCATCGTGTAGCATGCTCCGGCATATTCGCGCGGCACATTCGTTACCTCATCCAATCCGAAGAAAGTAACGGTATCCACCTTAAACGGATATTTAGTATAGATTTCTCCCACCAACCGATGAAGATTGCCGGTAGTACGTCCCGTCGAAAGTCCTATCACACTCTCCGGTTCATTCAACATCTGCCCGATGATGCGCCATGCAGCCGTGCAGTCAAACTCCTTTTCATTCTTTGTTATTGTTATTTTCATATTCTTAGAAGCTGTTTTGAAATGATTAAATTATTTATATTTATCTGTTAATCAGTTGGTTAATTGAAATAATTTTCGTAACTTTATGGTTGCAAAACAAATAGTTATGAGCAATTATTCAACTAACCTAACTGAAAAACAGTGGCAAGTTATCAAAAATATTGTAGAACCACAAGAAAGAACTAGAAAAAAGTGTCTCAGAGAAATTCTGAACGCCATATTCTATATCAGCAAAAGTGGCTGTCAATGGCGAATGTTGCCTTCCGACTTCGCCCCTTGGCAAACTGTTTACTACTATTTCCGCAAGTGGAAACTCGAAGGGGTTT
>NZ_OBMS01000021.1:0-87828 GCF_900217715.1 Bacteroides sp. AR29 | reverse complement strand
AATCTTTATAAGAAAAGATGGTTAATCGAGCTGTTCTTCAAATGGCTCAAGCAGCATCTCAAGATAAAGAAATTTTGGGGCACAACAGAGAACGCTGTTCGCATACAAATCAGTGTGGCTATTATCACATACTGCCTTGTGGCTATTGTCCAACATGATATGAAGTTGAAACGCTCAACCTATGAAGTTTTGCAAATTCTCAGCATATCATTGACTGACAAAACCCACTTGCGTGACCTGTTCGATAAGACTAATTTCAATGATGTCAAAGATCTAAATAATCCCCTTATTCCGGGGCTATTTGATTAATTGTTTAACTCGTCCCATTTTAACGGGACACTAATGACTTTAAATATAAAACATGTTGATTAATGCAATCATTGACTTTGGCGCCTTACTGTCTTTGATTGTTGTTTTCAAAATTCAGAGATTTGTTTACTTGGTTATCGGTAATGACCTTAATTCTCCCTTACTATTCTTCGGAGTGAACTTCCTTAATATGCTGAATGGAATGAATCATTTCCGTTTAACTTTTCAATGTCCTCTCGTCCTTTTGATGATGCAAAATTAGGCAGGAATTTAGGGGTGGCAAAGGAATCTACCGAATGCCCATGTGTGTAGAAAACGTGCCCATTCCAGTACGCAAAAAAAATGCGTACCGAAAAGAATAAGCCTTTCAGTACGCATTTCTGCTATTGTTTTTATGTATGTCGTTTATGAAACTACCATGTAGTTATTAGCTATAACAGACGGAAATTTCTCGTTCTTGTATCTCCTAAGGAGATTGGATAACATTCTGTTCTTGTTGCCCTCCGAATCGTATTCTTCATTATATCTCTTGCCATCATAGCCCACTGTATAGATAAGCCTTGAAACAAGCATCATCTTGTCTTTAGATACCTTTACCTTTTTATTGGGTATGGTGGTAGCCTTTCTTCTCTCAATGAAGAACAGAAACATATCCGTAAACTTCCACTTCTTATAGGATATGTCAAGACTGGACTTGTCTGTAAAGCTGATTTTTGACGATAAGTCATTTCTGATAAAGCCCTCCAAGCCTATGCCCTTTAATTGTTTAATTATAGTTTCTCTATCTTGCTCACTATGTATAATATCGCTGTATGTATTGACAAAATGCTGCAAGGCTGCTTGAATGATTCTGATTGTGTCCTCTCTTTCAACAACATAGCTTTTCTTGTTGCTCTTCCTTAAGGTGATACTTGTAGCTTCCAATAGATTAGCATGAAAATAGCTAAAGTCCTCCAATACGGACTTGTTCAATGTAGGTGCGTTTGTACCAATATCTTCTATAAAGTCATATACGAACAGAAGTAGATACCAAAACTTGCTAACATCCAACTTATACGCTTCAATGGTATTCTGTAAATCTTCATTAGTCAGGAACTTCTCTTTGAAAGAATCATCCAGCTTTCTGTATTCTCGTTTCTTGTATTCTTCCAAAGTTCCTTTGAAAGTTTTCATTTCTTTGCTTCTCTCGTATCTTTCTTCAACGGATAAGTTTCTCTCAAAATATCTGTTGGCGAATATGGCAGGCGCGGAAGATTCTACGGGTATCATTCCCGTATCTGTTTCCGCATAATCGGGCAGGAAGTGGTTGGTTACTTCCCACACGTATTCTAAAAGTGGTTCATTTAGACATTTGTAGCTTTCATGCCAAGCCACTTTTAAATCGGGCAGTTCCTTTATTTCCATTGGTTCTTATTTATAGTTGTCGCAACAATAGAAAGATGATTCTAAGCATATTTTCATAAATAAGATATTCTTAAAATATGTAATTCCATATATATATTTGACTTTACCATAATTCTTCGTATTTATAAATAGGGGTGTGTTCATTAGCACCTTTACTTTTATTGCATGTTTCGCAAGAAAGTTGTATATTGCATGGGTCATTTGCTCCCATTTTATCCAAAGGTAATATATGGTCAAAGTTTGAGCTATTTAAAGTGGTGATAATGCCTGTTAAGTCTTTATTACAAAATACACATCTTCCTTTGTCTCTATGAAAAACAGCTCGTTTTACCCATTGTGGAATATTCTGTCTCTTAATTGTTTTCTTCGGGGTTAAGTACTGTTTTGGGATTTCTGTCTCTTCGAGAGTCTTAACGACAAGTTTATTGAAATCAATTAAAAAATTCTTATTAGTAAAAAGAATGTGTACTATTTCATTGGCAATTACACTAAATAATTCCCATAGGCATTCTTTATTGGATTCGAACCATTTATAAGCAGAGTCATCATCATCTAAATTGTATTTTTCATTTTTACAATAAACATTGTAGCATTTAAATAAATGTAACCAGTCTTGCATATAATCTTCTTCTATACAATCTCCATTTTTCTTGAAATATTCCATGTAATAATAAAATAATGTGCATTCTGCATAAATATGTAATAGAGATTTTTTGGAAAACTTGCTTACACTATTTATAAATTCCTCCTTATCATATCCCCATAATTCCACTTCGTTTTTTACTGATTTATAAACAATGTTAATGAATTGGTATATTGATTCAAACTTATATTCTTCCATGCTATATTTTATTTAAGTCGTTGCGCATTTGCTCAATTAAATGTTCTTTAATATTGAGTGCAGAATGTGATATTTCAGTAAGAATTTCCACATGCTTTTGTAGAACTATTTGATTGTTTTTCATTATATTATTGGGTAGCATGTTTATAATTTGGGCGGAAGTATCAAACATATAATCGTAAGTCCTTTCCATTAAGTTTAACAATTCAATAACCTCTTGACTTGCGATTAACCTTATAGTATTGGTTTCCTGTTTTACCTTCATTAGCTCTGTATTATTCTCATTCATTAGATTTTGTATTTTTTCCATATATACTGTACATACTTTATTTTGTTCAGTCTTATCATCTATTGTAGCAAGAAACCCAGCATAAAACTCTGTTATTATTGGAGTCATTTTGTTGATACATGAAAGGTTTTGTTTTCCTGTAAAGGAATCAATTAATTGAAAGAACTTTAAGTATTGTTCTTTCTTGCTTTCGTATTGGTATTTTCTTTTTGCTATATCTAATTCGTGTCTCTTTTTTATATCTTCTATTTGTTGTGTTAATGTAAGGTTCTCATTCCTTAAAGCTTTGTTTTTGGCTTTTTGACTTATATATGTTTTTAAATATAAGAAAAGAAGTCCAATGATAATTATTACCATTAGACTGAAATAAGATATTTGATTAGATGTGTCCATATATTAGTTCTTAAATTTTCCATAAAGGTATAAAAATAATCCCACTCATAATTATTATGAGTGGGATTATTTAATTTAAAGAAGATTCTTCATAGCTTCGTCCACTTGCTCATTATCGAAACTATCTAAGTATATTTGAGTGGTGGCTAAGTCTGAATGTCCCAATGCTTCACTTATCAATGCGATGTTTACCCCCGATTTCTTTAGGACGCTTGCGAATGAGTGCCGGGCGACATAGGTTGTCAAGTTGGCTTCAACTCCAAGCTGTGCGGCAAGTAGTTTTAGATTCTTATTGACCTTTCCTAATATCTTATGTATTCTATTTTGTTTTTGTAGGGCGGTCTTATGTATCTTACTGTCTAAAATCGGAAACAGATAGCCTTTACTCTCTTTTGAATATTTTTCGATTATCGGTATGGCTTCTTGCGGTATTCCTATTTTGATTTGCTTTTTTGTCTTTTGACGAATGTAGTGTAACCTGCCATTTTGAATATTCTCGTTTGTTAGATTGGCTATGTCTGTGAAATTGATTCCACCGCATAGATAACTGAACACGAATATGTCTTTGCTCAACTCCATATACTGTTGCTTTCCAATAGGCTGCACCTCTGTTGTGAATTTCAGTACGTCTGCTTTGGCAATGGCTCTCTTTTGAGTAGTGGTGTCGAACTTGTTGATTTTATATTCGTCAAACGGATAATCGGACTTCCGGGCGCACTTAGCTTTGATGGCTTTATTATATGTACTCCGGAGCGTGCGAAACATTAGGCTTATAGTAGTTTCTTTGTTGTCTTTGGAACGTAGCCACTTCTCATATTTGTTAAGCCAAGAAGTATCTATATCACTGAAAGGTATATCTAACCTACCTTTTGTGAACACTTTAAGAGAATTGAAAGAACTTTTATAGATAAGGCGGTTGCCGCATTTGTCTTCACGTGTGTACTGCTCTATCAATTCGTGGTAGAACTCACTAACGGTTTTCAGTTCAAACTTGGTATTCTCATTATTGAGTAGGGTAGTAGTGGTATATTCTTTCTGTTCGACATTCAACTCTAACATTCGCTGTTGAAGTTCTCGTTGTTTATCCAAGATAATTTTTTGAATATACTCTTTGTTAGGGCAGTTAGGCTTAGGCTTTTCTTTAATGAAGTCCCAAAGGGTAGCTTTGATGGATAGACCTAAACTCTGATACTTTTTCTTGCCGTCTTTACAGATGCGTAGCATTAAAGGGTGTTCACCGTTTGATAGTGTCTTTGACTTGTAACATACCACTGAAATTGTAGCGTTCATACTGATTTTTGGTTTAACTCTCGGTTTAACTCACTCGGTTAAACCACGCTAAATTCAGCACCTTTTAAAAACAAAAATCAGATAGAAATCTTACGATAACTATCTGATTTTCAGAAGAGCGGAAGACGGGGCTCAAACCCGCGACCCTCAGCTTGGAAGGCTAATGCTCTATCAACTGAGCTACTTCCGCAATTTTTTGTGGGCAAAGATGGATTCGAACCACCGAAGGCGTAAGCCAGCAGATTTACAGTCTGCCCCATTTGGCCACTCTGGTATTTGCCCTTTTGCACTTAAGATTCTATCTCAATTCTCTCATTGAGTAGGTTTGTTTCTCAATTGCGGTGCAAAGATACGACTATTTTTGTAAACTCCAAGCAAAATCTATCATTTTTATTGCAGTAATTGCACATTCGTCTCCTTTATTACCCAGCTTGCCACCGGCGCGGTCTTCTGCTTGCTCCATAGTATTGGTAGTAATTAATCCGTAAATTACTGGTACATCGCCACTTGCGTTTAATTGGGTAATTCCTTGGGTAGCACCCATGCAAACATAGTCAAAATGTGGAGTATCTCCTCTGACTACACAACCAATTGCAATAACTGCATCGACTTCGCTGTATTCGATAAGTTGGTTGGCGCCGAAAGTCAGTTCAAAACTGCCGGGTACTGTTTTTACCAGAATATTTTCATCTTTGGCTCCATGTTTTTTTAAGGTGTCTATGGCACCTTTTAGGAGAGCGCCGGTAATATTATAATTCCACTCAGATACAACGATGCCGAATTTCATTTTTTCCGCGCTGGGTACAGAACTGAAATCGTAGTCTGAAAGATTGTGATAAGCTGTTGCCATAAATAAGGAATTAAGAATTAATAATTGAAAATTAAAGGGAGAGGAGAGATAAAAGAGGCACGGACTACACGGATTCACGGCTATTGTGTCTTTCCGTGTTTTCCGTGTAATCCGTGCCTGAGATATTTTTATAATAAGGTATATTACTTCTTCAATAGTTTGGCTTGTTCGATATACTTATCGATATCCATTGCCTGGTATGAACGGAAGTATTTATCCTTGATAGTGGTATACGCCTGGATTGCATCGTCATACTTACCTTGCTTTACCAGGATTTCTCCAGCTTGCAGCAGGTAGATGGGGCTGAGGGAGTTGTTGTCGGCTTCGTTGGCGGCTTTCAGCAGCATGGAAGCGGCTTTGTCCAGTTGGCCGAGCTGCGCATAGCAGTTACCCATAGCACCTTTCATGGCAGGAGCTACCATTTGGTCGTCTCCGTCAAAGCTGTCCAATGCTTTCACTGCTTCGTCATATTTACCGAGGTGTGCATAGCAGAGACCCATATAGGCTTTTGCAAGATTGGCTGCTTTTGTGCCGCTGTATTCGTCTGCCACTTTTACAAATCCGGCAAAACCGATGCTATCACCGTTCAGTGCTTGTGCATAAGCGTCTGCTTCGAAGTATTCTTGCCCTTTGAATAAGGCAGCTTGTGCTTTTTCTTCACGGGGGTCTGCATAAAGGTTCTTGTACATCACTACACCGGCAATGATGATGATTACTGCTACTACAGCGCCGATGATTGCTTTTTTGTTCTTAATGAAAAAGGCCTCCGATTGTGTCAGTGCATCCTCCACGTTTAAGGCTTCATTCGTCTTTTTTTGTTCTGCCATTTTTATATAATCTTTTTGTTATTATTCTTATTTATCTATTTCGACCCGCAAAAGTAAGTTTTTTATAGCTATCAACGAAATTTAGCGGCATCTTTTTTTGTTTTGTATCAGAAAACACCGAAATTATTTCTACTTTTCAATAAGCCGGGCTTCACCTCTGTATTAAAAATAAGCAGGCTTATTTTGTACTGCTTTCGGTTTTGCATTATCTTTGTAACCGAACTCATCGTTACTATAATGATACTGAAACGTATATCTATACTCAATTATAAGAACTTGGAGCAGGTGGAGCTTTCATTCTCGCCCAAGTTAAACTGCTTTTTCGGACAGAACGGCATGGGGAAAACGAACCTGCTGGATGCGGTGTATTTTTTGTCTTTCTGTAAAAGTGCCGGTAATCCCATTGATTCCCAGAATATCTGCCATGATGCCGACTTCTTTGTTATTCAAGGGTTTTATGAGGCTGCCGATGGGACTCCTGAGGAAATCTACTGTGGTATGAAGAGGCGCCAGAAGAAACAGTTCAAGCGAAACAAGAAGGAGTATACGCGTTTGTCGGACCATATCGGCTTCCTGCCTTTGGTCATGGTCTCGCCTGCCGATTCGGAGTTGATAGCAGGAGGCAGTGATGAACGCCGACGTTTTATGGATGTGGTTATCTCGCAGTACGACAAAGAGTATCTGGATGCTTTGATACGATACAATAAAGCTTTGGTGCAGCGGAATACCTTACTGAAGAGTGAACAGCCGGTGGAGGAAGAGCTCTTTCTGGTCTGGGAGGAGATGATGGCACAAGCCGGTGAAGTGGTGTTCCGTAAACGTGAGGCCTTTATCCGTGAGTTTATTCCTATTTTCCAGTCTTTCTATTCATTCATTTCGCAAGATAGGGAGAAGGTGGGATTAAGCTATGACTCCCATGCCCGCGATGCCTCTTTGCTGGAAGTGCTGAAGGAAAGCCGTGCTCGCGACCAGATTATGGGCTATTCGTTGCGCGGTGTGCACAAGGACGAGCTGAATATGCTTTTGGGAGATTTCCCCATCAAGCGTGAAGGGTCGCAGGGGCAGAACAAGACTTATCTGGTAGCGTTGAAGCTGGCACAGTTTGATTTCCTGAAACGTACCGGGACCACTGTTCCCTTGTTGTTGTTGGACGATATCTTTGACAAGCTGGATGCCTCGCGTGTGGAGCAAATCATCAAGTTGGTGGCAGGCGACAGTTTTGGGCAGATTTTTATAACCGATACCAACCGCGAACACCTGGACCGTATTCTGCATAAAGTGGGCAGTGATTATAAGATGTTCCGTGTGGAGCAGGGAACGGTTGCCGAAATGAAGGAGGAAGAGGCATGAAGCGCAATAATGCCGAACAGATAGGTGAACTTATCCGTCATTACCTCAGGCAG
The DNA here is from genome assembly GCF_900217715.1 of Bacteroides sp. AR29. Classification (NCBI taxonomy): domain Bacteria; kingdom Pseudomonadati; phylum Bacteroidota; class Bacteroidia; order Bacteroidales; family Bacteroidaceae; genus Bacteroides; species Bacteroides sp. AR29. The sequence continues at coordinate 80,222 of NZ_OBMS01000021.1, read as the reverse complement.
GAAAGTCTGGAGTCTCCGCTGAATGAACGGCGGCTTATCAGTGCGTGGCCCGAAGTGCTGGGGCCTACCATTGCCTCCTACACCCGTGAACTTTATATAAAGAACCAGGTGCTTTATGTGCACCTCACTTCTGCTGCTTTGCGCCAGGAACTGATGATGGGGCGCGAGTTGCTGGTGCGCAACTTGAACCGTCATGTGGGGGCCCAGGTCATAACGAATATCATATTCAGATGAGCATCCTCAGCTCATCTATTCTTTCAATCTTCAGTTCCTTCAATTCCCGGACTGCCCGGTCATAATACATCGGAGTTTCCAAATCCTTGTTGTCATGCGCATCCAGTCCGATGATAGCTGTACAGCCTTCATTGGCAGCGATTCGCCAGAACTCCGGGCATGGGTAGGTGGATAAACCGTGCGCTTCATTGTAGGCTACATAGCCTATATTGTATTCCAACGGGACATTCAGGCGTGCAGCAGTACGGCAGATGTGCCGGCTGATGGTAGTGCAATGGTGGTCGAACTTCGGATAGGAGCGCATGAACAAGTCCGGATGGGCAAGGCAAGAGAATAATCCGCTTTCCATACCTTCGATGGCGCTCTCTTCGTAAAGGTCGAGCATGTCGCGGCTGTTCGTATGATGGCCGAAGTAGGGAAACTTTTCATCGGTGTGGTAATGATGGTTTCCGAAGATGATATAGTCCAGTTGGTACTTCTTGATTTGTTCTTTCAGCCAATGGATATATTGGGGGAAGTATTCACATTCAAGTCCTATTCTGATGTCTATCTGGTCGTGGTATTTCTCACGGAGCGTCTTGAGACTCTCCACGTAGCCGGGAAGCTCTTCGGGGAGCATCCGCATGTCGGCTACGTAGTCGGTACGGTATTTCCAGGGAGTGTGGTCCGAAAACCCGAGTATCCGGTAACCGCCTTTGATGGCACTGAGCACATAGTCTTCATCATCTCCGGTGGCATGCATGCAGCGTGTGGTGTGTGTATGATAATTAGTTTTCATTGCGTTATGATTTCATCCATGCGTATATCAAACGGTTCTGCAGGAACTTCTTCTACGAGTTGAAACGGGAAGCAGATGCCGGCTTTGTGGGCTGATGGGATGCGGGGCAGAAGCCGGTCATAGTAACCTTTACCGCGCCCCAGGCGGTTGCCGTTACGGTCGAATGCCACGCCGGGAACCACTATGAAGTCTATGTCTGCATAGTCGGTAAATAGCTCGCCGGTTGGTTCTTCGATGCCGTATGCGCCAGGTTTCAAGTCTTCGGGTCCGGTGTACAGCCGCAGTTCCAGGTCGTCACCTACAACTACCGGAAGCAGTATCCGCTTTTCGCGGCTCCACTTCCGGATAAATTCGTGTGTGTCCACTTCGTCTTTGAGAGAGTGGTAGAGCAGTACGGTTGTTGCCGCCCTGAAAGCGGGGTGTGCCTCGAGGGCGGCAAGTATTTCAGCAGACTGACGCGTAGCGGAAGAGCTGTGTCGGGTCTTCAACAAAGCTACCTGCCTGCGCAGTTCTTTTTTCCTTTCCATCATCTTTTTTATCCTCTATGATTGGTGTTGCTTCCGGAGCTTTGGGGAATGCCTCGCCACGTTCCAGAATATCCAATGCTTTCTTGACGGTAGCATCGCTCTGGTTGATGTAGCGGATGTATTGCTCCCTTCCCAGTATGTTATAGATAATGTTGCCGTAAAGACTTCTTTCCAGTAGCTTGTAGGACTTGTGGATAAGCAGGTTGCGCCGCTTTACTCCCTTGGAGTCTGCAAAACGTACAAACTGCTCCACAATACTCTGGTGGCGAAGGTACTTCAACAAATCTTCTTCATTGTCGTATTCACTCAATTTCGCACGGTTGCGGTCGGTATACTGGAAGCTGAATTGCAGAATCAGTCCCTTGTTGCTTACTTCTATCAGGTAAGAAGATACTCCGGTGGTGTCTTGCGGAACGAATACGTCCGGCATAATGCCACCGCCGCCGTATACGGGTCTGCCCAAACCGGTAGAGTAACGCAGGTTTTCGTCCAGTTTGATGCTGTCTTTGGAGAAGAACTCGCCGTGTTCGTAACGGGTAATCCAGTCCATTTCGTATTTGCTGTCCTTGCCGTTCTCGTAGGGGCGCTGGATGCAACGGCCCGATGGGGTGTAATAACGGGCAATGGTCAGGCGGATGGCGGAACCGTCACTGAAGTCGATGGGTTGCTGTACGAGTCCCTTGCCGAAGGAACGGCGTCCTACAATGGTTCCGCGGTCATTGTCCTGAATGGCGCCCGCAAAGATTTCGCTGGCCGAAGCGGAACTCTCGTTTACCAATACCACTAGCGGCAGCTTCTGGCAACTGCCGGTACCGTTGGCATATTCCTCCATGCGGGGATATTTGCGGCCGTGGGTATATACAATCAACTTCCCTTCCGGCAGGAATTCGTTCACCATGCGTGTGGCGGCTTCCATGTATCCTCCGGTATTGTCGCGCAGGTCGATAATCAGGCCTTTGCACTTCTCGTGGCTCAGTTGGGCAATCGCATTCAGCAGCTCCACGTGTGTGGTACGTCCGAATTTGCTGATTTGTATATATCCGTAGTCATCGTCGAGCATATAGGCTGCGTCAATGGTGTTTTGCGGGATGTCACCGCGTGTGATGGTGAAGTCGAGCAACTCCTTTTCCGTGGCACGCTTGACGCCTAACTTCACTTGGCTTCCTTTCGGACCTTTCAGGTTGCGCATGGCCTTTTCGTTTGTCAGGCCTTTGCCTGCAAACAGACTGTCGTTGACCATTACAATGCGGTCGCCTGCCATCAGGCCCACTTTCTCGGACGGTCCGCCGGGAATCACGCTGTTTACGTGTATCGTGTCTTCTTGAATGGTGAACTGGATACCTATACCGCTGAAGCTGCCTTCAAGTTCGGAGTTTACCTCTTCCAGCTTCTGTGCGGGGATGTAGGTGGAGTGGGGGTCGAGTTCCGCCAATATCTGTGGCATGGCCTTCTCTACCAAATCGGTCATGTTGACGGTATCCACATACTGGTCATCAATAACACGCAGCAAGGCATTCAGCTTGTTGGACGAGCTATTGATGATTCCCAGTTTATTACCGGCAAAATGCCTGGCATAAAACGTTCCGATAAGGATTCCCGCGACTACGCTGATTGCGATGATGAGCGGCATAAAGCGGGAAGTATTTTTTGTACTCATGATGTTTATTTACTATTAGACTATTTACAATTTACTATTTGGCTGCGCATGCAACTTTCAACTTTCCATTTTCAACTTTTCATTATCCATTGAAATAAACACTACCTCGATGCCTGCCCGTTTCAAAAGTTCGATACCATCTTCCAGGCGGTATTTCTCGGAGTAGACTACCCGTTTGATGCCTGCCTGGATAATCAGTTTGGAGCATTCTATGCAGGGGGAGGCAGTGACGTACATGGTGGCACCGTTACTGCTGTTGTTTGAACGGGCTATTTTGGTAATGGCGTTTGCTTCGGCATGGAGCACGTATGGTTTGGTGACGTTATTCTCATCTTCGCATACATTCTCAAAACCGGAAGGGGTACCGTTGTAGCCGTCAGAGATAATCATCTTGTCTTTTACAATCAGTGCACCGACCTGGCGGCGTTGGCAATACGAATTTTCGGCCCAAATGCTTGCCATACGTATATAACGCCTATCCAATGCTTCTTGTTTGTCTTTTGTAGAATCGTCCATCATATTTATGCTTTATCGTTGCGGGGTGAATCCCATGACTCTGGTTGTCGGTCCGTCTTTAAAATAGAGGGTCAGTGAATTGGCATCCCCTTCATACTTGTACACGTTTTGCAATCCGGAGATGAATGCCTTGGCCAGTGCATCGCTTTCTGCAGCCCCCGTAACCTTCACACTGATGCTGAGCGAGCCTGAAGCTCCGTCGGCTTTCCAAGTGCCGTTGACGCTTGAGTTGATGCCTTGTCCGTTGACGGTGGTGCCCATCAGTTCTCCATCCAGTTCAGTACCTTCAAAATTGAGGGTGAAGGTGCTTTTCTGATTATATAGCTTGTCCAGACTCTTCTTCATCTCTTCCTCATTGTTGTTCCAAAGGTTTGGATAGAATTGGGCATTGCTGCCTTTATTGGTGAGTCGGCTGAGCTTCCATGTCTTCCCGGTGAATATTCCGATAACATCGTCCTCGTTGTCGCAACCGCTTAGCAGGGGGAGCAGCGAAAACATGAGCAACATGCAAAAGATGTTCCTTATAAGTCTCTTCATTTCTTTATTCCATTTCTGATTAATAATGCGTCGATTGTAGGCTCTTGTCCGCGGAAGCGTTTATAGAGCGTCATCGGATGTTCCGTTCCGCCTTTGGAAAGGATATTCTCTCGGAAGGAGGCGGCAGTCTCCGGGTTGAAGATGCCCGTCTGCTTGAATAGCGAGAAAGCATCTGCATCCAGCACCTCTGCCCATTTATAACTATAGTATCCGGCAGAATATCCTCCGGCAAAGATATGGGAGAATTGTGTGCTCATGCAGGTTTCTGCCACAGAAGGCAGAATCTGTGCTTTTTCCCAAGCCTTCTTTTCATAGGCTTTCACGTCACCTTCAAACGGGGCGTTACGTGTGTACCAAGCCATATCGAGCAGGCCGAAGCTAACCTGGCGGAGGCAGGCGTATGCCGCGTTGAAGTTGGAGGAATCCACAATGCGCTGTACCAGTTCGTCCGGTATCAGTTCTCCGGTTTGGTAATGGCGGGCAAACGTATGCAGGAATTCCTTTTCGATGGCAAAGTTCTCCATGAATTGGGAGGGGAGTTCCACAAAGTCCCAATACACATTGGTCCCGCTTAGGCTTCCGTAGGTGGAATTGGCAAACATACCATGCAGGCTGTGTCCGAATTCGTGCAGGAAGGTTTCTACCTCGCCGAAGGTCAACAAAGCAGGTTTGTCCTGTGTCGGTTTGGTGAAGTTCATCACAATGGATATGTGGGGACGGCTGTTCTCACCGGTCTTTTCGTCAATCCACTGTTCCTTGTAGCTGGTCATCCAGGCTCCCGAGCGCTTGCCTGCTCTGGGGTGGAAGTCGGTATAGAACACGGCAAGGAATTTCCCGTCTTTGTCGAAGACTTCGTAGGCATCCACATCCTTATGATAAACGGGAATATCCGGATTCTTCTTGAAGGTGATGCCATACAGCCTGGTTGCCAGGCCGAATACGCCTTGCTTCACGTTGTTCAGCTCAAAGTAAGGGCGGAGCAGCTCATCGTCGATATTGAACTTCCGGTCTTTCAGTTTATGGGAATAGTACGCCCAGTCCCACGGCATCAGGACGAAGTCTTCTCCTTCCGCTTGGCGTGCCAGGGCTTGCACTTCTGCATATTCTTGTTTGGCGGTAGGCGTGTAAGCCTCCAGCAGTTGGTCCAGCAGCTTATACACGGACTCACTGTTTTGTGCCATGCGCTCCTGGAGGTTGTATTCGGCGAAGTTGTCATAGCCTAGGAGTTGGGCAATCTCCATACGGACATTGGCCAGTTTCTTTACGATTTCCAGATTATTGCTGGCGTTGTCATGCGTACACTTCGTATTGTAGGCCATATATAGCTCACGGCGCAGGTCACGGCTGTCTGCGTAGGTCAGAAAAGGGCCATAGCTGGGAGCCTGCAGGGTGAATACCCAGCCTTCGACGCCTTTTTCCCCGGCTGTCTCTGCAGCGGCTTCTACCGCGCTCTCGGGTAGCCCGGCCAGTTGTGACTTGTCGGTGATGACAAGCTTGTAGTCGTTCGTTTCTTTCAGGTTGTTTTCGCTGAACTGCAGCGTCAGCAGGCTGAGCTCTTTGCATAAAGCCCGGTATTTCTCCTTGGCTTCTCCCTGGAGGTTGGCGCCGTTGCGTACAAAACCATTGTAAATATCTTCCAGCAGCTTGTGCTGTTCCGGGTTCAGCGTCTCTTTGTCTTGCTGCTCGTAAACCGCTTTGATGCGTGCAAACAGCTCTTCGTTCAGGCTGATGTTGTTTTCATGCTCGCTCATCATCGGCATGATTTCCTTGGCCAGTTCCTGCAGGTCATCGTCCGTTTCGGCACTGAGCAGATTGCCGAATACAGTGCTGACACGGTGGAGCATCTCACCGGACTTCTCGTAGGCCAACACTGTGTTGGCAAATGTCGGGACTTCCGGATTGCGGATGATGGCCTCTATTTCCGCATTTTGGCGGCGGATGCCTTCGCGGATGGCGGGTACGTAATCTCCGGTCTTAATCTTGTCGAACGGGACAGTGCCGTGCAGCGTGGAGTATGTTTCAAAAAAAGGATTTTGAGACGATATAGTGTTCATAAAGCAAAGCAATATTAGAGTTAGTATAATCTTCATCATGTTTAAAGGGTCTGATAAAAAACGAACTAGCTGCAAAATTGCAAAAAAAATAGGCGACTTCTGCAGAAGTCACCTATTTTTTATTATTTTCTAACTGTATATTAGCAGTTAACTGATGCCATGTGAGCAATCAAGTCAAGAACCTTGTTAGAATAACCGATTTCGTTATCATACCAAGATACAACCTTAACGAAAGTATCAGTCAAAGCGATACCAGCCTTAGCGTCGAAGATAGAAGTGCGAGTGTCACCCAAGAAGTCAGAAGAAACAACTGCATCTTCAGTGTAACCCAGAACACCCTTCAATTCGCCTTCAGAAGCTTCCTTCATGGCAGCGCAGATTTCAGCGTAAGTAGCGGGCTTAGCCAAGTTAACTGTCAAGTCAACTACAGATACGTCCAAAGTCGGAACACGCATAGACATACCAGTCAGTTTGCCGTTCAATGCCGGGATAACTTTACCTACAGCCTTAGCAGCACCGGTAGAAGACGGGATAATGTTGCCGGAAGCAGCACGACCACCTCTCCAGTCTTTCATAGAAGGACCGTCAACTGTCTTCTGAGTAGCAGTTGTAGAGTGAACAGTAGTCATCAAACCGTCAGTGATACCCCATTTGTCGTTCAATACCTTAGCGATAGGAGCCAAGCAGTTGGTAGTACAAGAAGCGTTAGATACGAATTGAGTACCCTTAACGTAAGTCTTTTCGTTAACACCGCAAACGAACATCGGAGTGTCGTCCTTAGAAGGAGCAGACATTACAACATATTTTGCGCCGGCTTCGATGTGAGCTTGAGCTTTGTCTTTGCTCAAGAACAAGCCAGTAGATTCAACAACGTATTCTGCCTCTACTTCGTTCCATTTCAAGTCAGCCGGGTTTCTTTCTGCAGTGATGCGGATAGCCTGACCGTTAACGATCAACTTGCTGTTTTCAACATCAGCTTCGATAGTACCGTCGAACTGGCCGTGCATAGTGTCATACTTCAGCATGTAAGCCAAGTAATCTACCGGGCAAAGGTCGTTGATACCTACGATCTGAATATCGTTTCTCTTCATTGCAGCGCGGAATACGAAACGTCCGATACGTCCGAATCCATTAATACCTACTTTAATCATTTTGTTTAAACTTTTAAGGGTTTTATAATGTTTAAAAATAAACTTTCGCTTACTAATTGCAATTCTTTCTGATTTGCGGTGCAAAAGTAAGAAAATGTTTTTATATTCGTAACCAAAATCATAATTAAATAATTGAAAAGATGGGAAAAAGTTCATTTTTACAGGAATTTAAGGCTTTTGCCATGAAGGGCAATGTGATAGACATGGCCGTCGGTGTGATTATCGGTGGGGCATTCGGAAAAATCGTCTCCTCCATTGTGGCAGATGTGATTATGCCTCCTATCGGGCTGCTGGTGGGCGGTGTCAACTTTACAGACTTGAAGTGGGTGCTGAAACCTGCCGAAATGGTGGACGGAAAAGAAATTGCTGCCGTGACCCTGAATTACGGTAATTTCTTGCAGGTCACCTTCGACTTCCTGATTATAGCATTCTCTATCTTCATGTTCATAAAGTTGTTGACCAAGCTGACTGAAAAGAAGAAAGAAGAGGCGCCTGCCGCTCCTCCGGCTCCCCCTGCCCCGAGCAAGGAAGAGGTGCTGCTGACCGAAATCCGTGATTTGCTGAAAGAAAAGTAATATCGAAGCGGAACTTCATAGGGATGTCAAAACCCTCTTGACGCTTTTTTTAGGCGCGGAATTCTAAGACCTACACAAGTTTTTGCACAGGAAACTTGCGTAGGTCTTAGAATTCCGCGCCTAATATTATAACATGATGAAAGCGTTCATGGCTTTTGATACATTCCCTAATGCATTTAACTCTCCCCGGTACCGCCGGAAACTGTCCCTTTTTATACTAAGCAGTAATCTTACCACAGCCGTAGTAAGAAAATAACATTGCTGTGGTAAGCAAGTTGCATAGCTGTGGTAAGAAAACAGCACGGTTGTAGTAAGAATAGCTTTTAGTATCCTTGTGGATAGTTCTAGCCTGAAATTAAAGCTGTTTTTAGTAAAAAAACGTTTTTCTGTCACATTATCCCTGATAATTCCTTTACTTTTTCTACTTTTGCAAATCATTTATTAAAGTCTATACGGATTTATATGCAAGAGAAGATTATTATTCTTGATTTCGGTTCGCAAACCACGCAGCTCATCGGCCGCCGGCTGCGCGAATTGAATGTCTATTGCGAGATTGTACCTTACAACAAATTTCCATACGGAGATGAGAGTGTAAAAGGAGTTATCCTTTCGGGTAGCCCCTTTTCTGTTTATGATAAGAGTGCATTCAAGGTAGATTTGAGCGGGATTCGTGGGAAATACCCCATTCTGGGTATCTGCTACGGTGCGCAGTTTATCTCCTACAGCAACGGTGGACGGGTGGAGCCGGCAGGAACCCGCGAGTACGGACGTGCCCATCTCGGTTCTTTCGATTCGGAGAATGTCCTTTTCAAAGGGGTAAGGAAGAATACCCAAGTATGGATGAGCCATGGAGACACGATTACAGCCATTCCCGACAACTTCAAGATTATAGCTTCTACGGACAAGGTAGCGATTGCTGCTTACCAGGTGTCCGGCGAGGAGATGTGGGGAGTGCAGTTCCATCCGGAAGTATTTCATAGCGAGGACGGTACGCAGATGCTGCGCAACTTCGTGGTGGACGTATGCGGTTGCAGCCAGAGCTGGAGCGCCGCATCGTTTGTAGATACTACTGTGGCCGAACTGAAGGAGCAGCTTGGCAACGACCGAGTTATCCTGGGACTGAGTGGCGGTGTGGATTCTTCGGTAGCCGCCGTGTTGCTGCATCGTGCCATTGGCAAGAACTTGACCTGTATCTTTGTGGACCACGGACTGCTTCGCAAGAATGAGTTCAAGAATGTGATGCACGACTACGAATGCCTGGGACTGAACGTGATTGGCGTGGATGCCAGCGAGAAGTTCTTCAAGGATTTGGAGGGAGTGACCGAGCCTGAGCAAAAGCGTAAAATCATCGGCCGCGATTTTATCGAGGTCTTCGATGCCGAAGCGCACAAGATAACCGATGCCCGTTGGTTGGCACAAGGCACCATTTATCCCGACCGCATCGAGAGCCTAAACATTACGGGCAAGACCATCAAGAGCCATCACAACGTGGGCGGTCTGCCCGAGGAGATGAACCTCCGTCTGTGCGAACCGTTGCAGTGGCTGTTCAAGGACGAAGTACGCCGCGTGGGACGCGAATTGGGAATGCCCGAACATTTGATTACCCGTCATCCTTTCCCCGGTCCGGGACTGGCTGTCCGCATCCTGGGGGATATAACACCGGAGAAGGTGCATACTTTGCAGGAAGCCGACGATATTTTCATTCAGGGCTTGCGTGACTGGAAAGTGCAGGATGCCGACGGCAACGAGACATCGCTCTACCATCAGGTCTGGCAGGCGGGCGTCATTCTTCTGCCCGTACAGAGTGTGGGCGTGATGGGCGACGAACGCACCTATGAACGTGCAGTGGCCTTGCGTGCCGTCACTTCCACCGATGCCATGACAGCCGACTGGGCGCATCTGCCCTACGAATTCCTGGGTAAGGTGTCCAACGACATTATAAATAAGGTGAAAGGTGTGAACCGCGTGACCTATGACATCTCTTCAAAACCACCCAGCACAATAGAATGGGAATAAGACCTACTGAAATTATTAACTTAAAAACAATATAGAAGAATGAAGCAGGATATGATTGTGATTCTGGATTTGGGAAGCCATGAGAACACAGTGCTTGCCCGGGCGATTCGTGCGTTGGGAGTATATAGCGAAATCTACCCGCACGACATTACTGCCGCCGAACTGAAGGCCTTGCCGAATGTGAAAGGCATCATCATCAACGGCGGCCCCAACAATGTGGTTGACGGGGTGTCCATCGACGTGTTGCCCGAGATTTACGAAGCGGGATTCCCCGTAATGGCTGCCGGACACGACAAGGCGCTGTGCGAAGTGAAGCTGCCGCAGTTTACGGATGATGTGGAAGCCATCAAGGAGGCTGTGAAATCTTTCGTATTCGATACTTGCAAGGCTGAGGCGAACTGGAACATGACGAATTTCGTCAACGACCAGGTGGAGTTGATACGTCGTCAGGTGGGCGACCGTAAGGTGCTGCTGGCACTGTCCGGTGGTGTGGATAGCTCCGTGGTGGCCGCTTTGCTGCTGAAAGCCATCGGAGACAAGCTGGTTTGCGTACACGTGAACCACGGACTGATGCGTAAGGGCGAATCGGAAGCCGTGGTGGAAATCTTTGGCAAGGAGCTGAAAGCTAACTTGATATACGTGGATGCTACAGACCGTTTCCTCTCCAAGCTGGAAAACGTGGCTGACCCGGAAGAAAAGCGCAAGATTATCGGCGGAGAGTTTATCCGTGTCTTTGAGGAAGAAGCCCGCAAGCTGGACGGTATCGACTTCTTGGGACAAGGTACCATCTATCCCGATATTGTAGAGAGTGGCACAAAAACAGCCAAGATGGTGAAGTCTCATCACAACGTAGGCGGTCTGCCCGAGGATTTGCAGTTTGAATTGGTGGAGCCGTTGCGCCAGCTGTTCAAGGACGAAGTACGTGCATGCGGTGTAGAGCTTGGATTGCCGTACGAGATGGTTTACCGTCAGCCGTTCCCCGGTCCCGGATTGGGAGTACGTTGTCTGGGAGCCATTACCCGTGACCGCTTGGAGGCTGTACGCGAGTCGGATGCCATTCTGCGTGAGGAATTCCAACTGGCAGGCCTGGATAAGAAGGTATGGCAGTATTTCACTGTGGTGCCCGATTTCAAATCTGTGGGTGTACGCGACAATGCACGTTCGTTCGACTGGCCCGTCATTATCCGTGCCGTCAACACAGTGGATGCCATGACCGCTACCATTGAGCCGGTGGACTGGCCCATCCTAATGAAGATTACCGACCGTATTCTCAAGGAAGTGAAAACCGTCAATCGCGTTTGTTATGATATGTCTCCGAAACCCAATGCGACTATCGAGTGGGAGTGAGATTGACCAATGATAATGATAGCCTCACCTTAAAAACGGTGGGGCTGTTTTTTTTATAACAAAACAACAAAGAATAGAACAATGAAACTTTTATGTATGATTGCTGTCTTTTTGTGCATCCCCTGGGTAGCCTCTGACGCACAGAAGCAGGACTGGGGAAATTTGAAACGCTATGCAGAGGCAAACAAGGAACTGGTACGGAAGGGAAAACAGAAGGACCGGGTGGTTTTTATGGGCAACTCCATCACGGAAGGATGGGTGGCAAACGATGCCGCTTTCTTTGAAGACAACGGTTATGTGGGCCGTGGTATAGGCGGGCAGACTTCTTCCCATTTCCTGCTCCGTTTTCGCGAAGATGTCATCAAGCTTGCTCCGGCGCTGGTCGTGATAAATGCAGGTACCAATGACATTGCGGAAAATGCAGGCGCTTATAATGAAGAATACACTTTTGGAAATATAGTGTCTATGGTAGAGCTGGCACGGGCCAATAAGATAAAGGTGATTTTGACGTCTGTGTTGCCTGCCGCTGCCTTTGGCTGGAATCCTTCGGTGAAGGATGCTCCGCAAAAGATAATGCAGCTGAATGCCAGAATCCGGAAGTATGCCCAGGAAAACAAGATTCCTTATGTCGACTATTACAGTGAGATGGTGGAAGGCGACAATAAGGCTCTGAACTCCTCGTATACCCGGGATGGGGTACACCCCACTCTAGAAGGGTATAAAGTGATGGAAGCCTTGATAAAGAAAGCGATAGACAAGGTGTTGTAGGAAATCCCGGTTCAGGTGGCCTATAAGAGCTTTTCTGCGTCGGGAATCATCATCTCGCCTCTGTGCAGTTCGAGCAGGCCTTTCTCCTGCATGCTGTTCAACGCTCTTGATACTCCCATACGGGTATCATTGACCACCTGAGCCAATTCTTCCATTTTTATTTTCAGTATTTTCCTGCCTGACGGACGTTCGATATGTGTCAGGATAAAGTTGCCGATACGTTTCTCAAGGTTGTCGGTGCTTTCTGCCCAAAGACGGCTGTTTAGGCTTTGGGCGCGGTTGCTGATGATATTCATGTAATTCAGGCGGAATATGTCATATTTGAACAATTCGCTCATGACGAAAGCCTTGCTGATGCTCACTGTGTGGGTCTCGGTTTGGGCGGTATAGGCCGAGACGTAGGAGGTGCTCATCCCGAACAGAGATTGTGGCTCGATGACATAAGGTGCCTGAAAATATTCCGTGGAGCTGTATGATGTATTCGCAGATGAAGTACATGAGGAGATTTCACCTTTCAATACGAATATCAGTTTACTGCATGTGTCACCGGCTTTCACGATAACTTCGCCGGCTTTATGCTTTGTAAAGCTCAGCTTGACTTTCCCCAGGATATTGGTAAAGTCTTCTTGTGCGAGTCCTTGAAAGAGTGGCAGTTGCAGTAATGTATCAAACATTGTATTCATAATGCTTTTTCTTCTTGTTTTGAAACAAAAGTAGATATTATCAAGGTGTACTGTAAACTCTTTGCCCCTCTTTTTGTTTTTTTTATTGTTTCTTAAACGTGCTATTCAATCCTTGTAGACGAATCCTCATCCTTCTCCTCTTCCTTCTTATCGTCCTCATCCTCATTGTTTTCCTCATCTTCGTCTTCCTCTTCGTCTTCCTCTCCGGCAAACGGATCGGGCCGTTGGGGACCGTATTCCATAAAGCCTATGGCGCATAGCGTGCCTGCTATGGCTCCGCTAAGGTGTCCTTCCCAGGAAGTGGTGGCTTTGGCAAATTGTGGGAACATATTCCATACCAGGCCGCCATATAGGAACGTTATCAACAGTGAAATGGCGATAAGCGGTACATGTTTGCGCAGAATGCCGCTGAAGAACAGAAAAAAAGCCAGTCCGTATATGATGCCGCTGGCTCCGATATGCCATCCCGGTTTCCCTATAAGAAAGGTAAGCGCACCGCATCCTATCCAAATGGCAAAGAAGATGTAGGGGGCTATATGCCGGTAGAAATAGAACAGACACCACATCAGGAAAAAGAGTGGAATCGTATTGGCGAACAGATGCTTGAAACTGCTGTGTACCAGTGGATGTGCGAAAATTCCGAACACGCCCCGCTGTTCCATCGGATATACTCCCAGTCGTGTGAAGTTCCAATCCATGCCTGTCTCCAAAAACTTTAAAATGTATAAAATGAATAGCAGGAATAGGGGTATAACCGCCGCCAATGCCATTCTGCGTATATCATGCTTCATATTTCGTACAGTGATTGCTATTTTTGTACAATACTACGGAATATTTGACGAAAACCGAAAAAAAACTGACTTTTTATTTTGCCTATAAGCTTTAATTCGTATTTTTGGGCATCGCTACATGGCTTGTAGCGCATATACCGAAATAATTAACCTTTAAATAATGCACAACTATGAGTTATTTACGATTTGACAAGACCCTGATGATTAATCTGCAAGAATCTTTGCCAAGGGAGATATTGCGGACGAATAGGTCGGGAGCCTATCATTGTACAACAATTGTAGATTGTAACACACGCAAATATCACGGTCTGTTGGTGATACCGGTCCCCAACCTCGATGATGAAAACCATGTGCTGCTGTCTTCTTTGGATGAAACTGTAATTCAGCACGGTGCGGAGTTCAACCTGGGGTTGCATAAGTATCAAGGAAACCACTTCAGTCCTAACGGGCACAAGTATATCCGAGAGTTTGACTGTGAAAATATCCCCACAACTACCTATCGTGTAGGAGGCGTCATCCTTCGTAAGGAAAAGATTTTCGTACACCATGAAAATCGGATTCTGATTCGTTATACCTTGGTCGATGCCCATTCGGCAACCACACTTCGTTTCCGCCCTTTCCTGGCATTCCGCAGTGTGCGCGAGTACACGCACGAAAATGCGCAGGCAAGCCGCGACTACCAGTTGGTAGAGAATGGCATTAAAACCTGCATGTATCCCGGTTATCCGGAGTTATTCATGCAGCTCAACAAAAAGAATGAGTTCCACTTCCAGCCTGACTGGTATCGTGGTATCGAGTATCCCAAAGAACAGGAACGCGGATATGACTTCAACGAAGACCTTTATGTGCCGGGATATTTTGAAGTGGATATAAAGAAAGGGGAAAGCGTTGTCTTCTCCGCCGGTATCTCCGAGATTTCTCCCCGCAAGCTGAAGCAGACTTTTGAGTCCGAGGTGGCCGACCGCACTCCGCGTGACAGTTTCTACCACTGTCTGAAAAACTCGGCGCACCAGTTCCACAACAAGCAGGGCGAGGAGCATTATGTGCTTGCAGGCTATCCCTGGTTCAAGTGTCGCGCCCGTGACTTGTTCATCTCCCTGCCGGGTCTTACTTTGGCCTTAGGCGAGCAAGATGAATTTGAAGACGTGATGAAAACAGCCGAAAAGGCTATCCGTGAGTTTATCAATGGAGAACCTTCCTCCTATAAGATATACGAGATGGAGCATCCGGATGTGCTGCTGTGGGCTGTCTGGGCTTTACAGCAGTATGCCAAGGAGACTTCGCGTGAAAATTGCCGGCAGATGTACGGTAATCTTCTCGAGGAGATTGTTGACTATATCCATGAACGCAGGCATGACAATCTCTTCCTGCACGAAAACGGACTGTTGTATACCAATGGCACCGAGAAAGCGGTTACCTGGATGAACTCTACCGCCAATGGCCGCCCGGTTATTCCACGTACGGGCTACATTGTAGAAGTGAATGCACTGTGGTACAATGCCCTGCGTTTTGTAGCCGATATGGTTCGGGAGGGGGGCAATGAAATTCTTGCCGATACACTGGACGCTCAGGCAGAAATCACCGGAAAGTCTTTCGTAGACGTCTTCCGCAATGAGTATGGCTATCTGTTCGACTATGTGGATGGTTATATGATGGACTGGAGCGTACGTCCCAACATGATATTTACCGTTGCCTTTGACTATTCTCCGTTGGATAGGGCCCAGAAGAAACAGGTGCTTGATATTGTGACGAAAGAACTGTTGACTCCGAAGGGCTTGCGTACACTGAGCCCCAAGAGTGGCGGATACAATCCGAATTATGTAGGTCCTCAGATTCAAAGAGATTATGCCTATCATCAGGGTACGGCATGGCCGTGGCTGATGGGTTTCTACATGGAAGCATATCTGCGTATCTATAAAGTGAGTGGCGTGTCGTTTGTAGAGAGATACCTCATCGGTATGGAAGATGAAATGACTTCCCACTGTATTGGCGCATTGCCCGAACTCTTCGATGGTAATCCTCCGTTTGTTGGAAGAGGGGCGGTGTCATTTGCCATGAATACGGCGGAAATCCTGCGTATCTTGAAGTTATTGTCTAAGTATAATTTATAATAGGAGGAACGAAGATGAAAGTTTTAATGTTTGGATGGGAATTTCCTCCCAAAATATATGGTGGTCTTGCGGTTGCTTCTTATGGAATAACTAAGGGATTAAGTTTGCAGGGTGATGTGGAAACTACTTTCTGCATGCCCAAGCCGACGGGCGAAGAAGAGGACTTCTTGAAGATAGTGGGCATGAACCAGGTGCCTATCGTGTGGCGTGATGTCGATTACAATTATTTGAAGTCGAGGCTGACGCGCAACATGACGCCGGAAGATTATTATTCTTTTCGTGACCATATCTATTCGGATTTCTCTTATATGCACGTCAATGACATAGGCTGCATGGACTTTGCCGGCGGTTATCCCGGCAACCTGCACGAAGAGATAAACAACTTCTCGGTGATTGCCGGAGTAGTGGCTCGCCAGCAGGAATTTGATATTATTCATGCCCACGACTGGCTGACGTATCCCGCCGGAGTGCATGCCAAGATGGTGAGCGGAAAGCCGCTCTGCATCCATGTCCATGCTACTGACTTTGACCGTTCACGTGGAAAAGTCAATCCTACCGTCTATTCTATGGAGAAGAACGGTATGGATTATGCCGACTGCATCATGTGCGTGTCCGAACTGACCCGCCGCACGGTTATTGAGCAGTACCATCAGAACCCCAAGAAGGTGTTTGCCATGCACAATGCCGTCTATCCTCTCTCGCAGGAATACCAGGACATTCCACGTCCCGACCATTCCAAAGAGAAGATTGTGACATTCCTGGGCCGTATCACCATGCAGAAGGGACCGGAATACTTTGTGGAAGCAGCTTCGCTGGTATTGCAGCGTGCCCGCAACATCCGCTTTGTTATGGCCGGTTCGGGAGATATGATGGATGCCATGATTAATCTGGCAGCCGAGCGGGGCATCGCCGACCGGTTCCACTTCCCGGGCTTCATGAAGGGAAAGCAGGTATATGAGGTTTACAAGAACAGTGATGTATTCGTTATGCCTTCCGTTTCCGAGCCTTTCGGTATCGCTCCGCTGGAAGCCATGCAGTGTGGGACTCCTTCCATCATTTCCAAGCAGTCGGGATGCGGTGAAATTCTTGATAAGGTCATTAAGACCGATTATTGGGACATTCATGCAATGGCCGATGCCATTTATTCCCTCTGCACTAATCCCGCTCTCTTCCAATATCTGCAGGAGGAAGGCAGGAAAGAAGTGGATGGAATCACGTGGGAAAAAGTAGGCTTGAGAATCCGCGCCCTCTACGAGGATGTGTTAAGAAACTATGGTAAATAACAAAAACAATAATAGAAATGAGAACTATCTGTCTTTATTTTGAAATACATCAAATCATTCATCTGAAACGTTACCGTTTCTTTGATATAGGTACCGATCATTATTACTACGATGATTATGCCAATGAAACCAGTATCAATGATGTAGCCGAACGCTCTTATATCCCGGCATTGAACACCTTGATTGAAATGGTGAAGAATTCCGGAGGTGCGTTTAAAGTGGCTTTCTCCATCTCGGGGGTTGCGCTGGAGCAGTTGGAAATATATGCACCGGCTGTCATCGACTTGTTGCACCAGCTGAATGATACCGGTTGCTGTGAGTTCCTTGCCGAGCCTTATTCCCATGGCCTTTCTTCTCTGGCCAACGAGGATTGCTTCAAGGAAGAGGTGATGCGTCAGAGCGCTAAGATGAAGCAAATGTTCGGTAAGGCGCCGAAGGTGTTCCGTAATTCCAGCCTGATTTATAATGATGAGATTGGTGCGATGGTGGCAGCTTTGGGATTCAAGGGTATGCTGACGGAAGGAGCCAAGCATGTTCTGGGTTGGAAGAGTCCGCACTATGTATACCATTGCTCTATGAATCCTAACTTGAAGTTACTGTTGCGTGATTTTAAGCTGTCTGACGACATCAGCCTGCGCTTCTCCAACTCCGAGTGGAACGAGTATCCTTTGTTTGCCGACAAGTACATCAACTGGATTGACGCTCTGCCGCAGGAAGAGCAGGTCATCAATGTCTTTATGGAACTCTCTGCTCTGGGTATGGCACAGCCGTTGTCTTCCAATATTCTGGAATTCCTGAAGGCTCTTCCATACTGTGCCAAGGAAAAGGGGATTACTTTCTCCACACCGACGGAAATCGTTACCAAACTGAAATCTGTTTCCCAGTTGGATGTTCCATACCCGATGTCTTGGGTGGACGAAGAAAGAGATACCAGCTGTTGGCTGGGTAATGTGATGCAGCGTGAAGCATTCAACAAGCTGTATAGTGTTGCCGAACGTGTCCATCTCTGTGATGACCGCCGTATCAAGCAAGACTGGGATTATCTGCAGGCAAGTAACAACTTCCGTTTCATGACTACCAAGCAAAGCGGTGTCGGTTTGAACCGTGGCATTTATGAATCTCCTTTTGATGCTTTTACCAATTATATGAATATTCTTGGTGACTTTATCAAACGTGTCGATTCTCTCTATCCGGTGGATATAGATAATGAAGAGCTGAATGCATTGCTGACCACTATCCAGAACCAAGGTGCCGAGATAGAGGAACTGCATAAGGAATTGGAGAAAGCACAGGCCAAGTTAGAGAAGATAAAGGCTGCAGAAAAGAAAGAGAGCAAGGCTACAGCTAAATCTGCCGCAGAAAAACCGGCAAAGACCAAGGCTCCTGCCAAAAAGCCTGCCGCAAAGAAAACAACTAAAAAGGCTGCTGAATAATATCGGCAGCTTGTCCCATCAATCAAAAAAGCCTTCCGCTCAACAATGAGTGGAAGGCTTTTTTATGGAATATCTGTCAGTTACTTGTTGAAACTGGTGTATGTAACTTCTATTTTCAGCGGAGATTCCACTTCACCTTTTGCATTCTCTTTCGGGCCGCCTTTTAGTTTGGCATATCCCGGCTTAAGGTCGTTTTGGATACCGGTCATGGTTTTGTTACCGCTACTACTTGTACTGTTGTCATAGGTAATGGAAACCGGAATCAGCAATACCTTATCCCAGTCTTCATTTTCTTTGTTCCAAGTTTTCTCCCACTCTGTCTCATTCCAAGAACTGCCGGCTTTGTCTTTGGCGGCTTTCTTGGCAGCTTGTTTTTCGTTGATGCAAGTGGTAACCAAACGGGCTATGTTGCTGAATACATATTGATTAGTAGCAAATGCATTGTGGGTGGTTGTAAATGAGGTAATATTATCCCTGACTTTGTTCTCTTCAAAGAAGCTCTTCAAGTCCTGTTTACGTATCAACAGCACGTCATTGGGAGCACTCATGCTATATTCGTAGTCACTGTTTATATTGTAATTCGTGAAAGTCAGCTTCACGGCATTCAGGGTGTCATTGGTCAGTTTGTTGTATATTGAATCGTATGGCATGATAGCTTCGGTGAAGATACCGGCAGGAGATTTGATATAAGTGTGTTGGGGTTCGGCAGCCTTTTCCTTTATCAAATCAGAATTCATGAACTGGTTTGCCTGGATAACCTCTTTGGTAGAGGCAAATACAGTCTGCATGCTATAGAACAAAGAGTCTGTACCATCTTTTTTCTTCAGTGCTACACCGGTAGTATCATTTACGTGGTGGAAACGGAATTGCATATTTAAAGCCACATAATCCACATAGAGGATGGTTCCATCTCCGTAATCGCTCTTTACATATACTCCTTTGAAAATCTTGTCTATGAAAGTTGCGGCGTCTTTAAAGTATTCGGGATGCTCGCGATAAACCTTCAATATTCTGTCTTCGCCGAAAGTTTTCTTGTCCAATGGGAACGTCACATTGGGATAGAAAGTGTAATAACCGTTATTGTCCTTTTCAAATCTCACAGAGTCCGGAACAGACGTATCGAAAGCTGAATAAGCCTTACGTCCGAGCAGGGACTTGGGGTCGTACTTGTTGTAGTACTCTTCCGGATTGATATTGGTATAGCGATTTTTGTCCAGCTTCTTGTCCAATTCATAGATACTCATCCGGCATGCATTCAGGGAGTCGCCGAACCAACTGGAATAATAGACTGCAAGTTGCACTGAAACTACCGAGTCGGCAGTCATTGTACCAGTTGCCTTGATTGGATTTCCTTCACTGTCCCGTTCGGTCACTTTATACACTTCCGGAAGGGAGAAGTTTTCCGTACAGTTCAGCTCCGTAAGGAAACTTGTTTCGTAATAACCGAATTCCGGGTCGGAAAACTTGCCTATATAGCCGGTACTCGTTTTGGCAAATACAGAATCAACGGCAAATGAACGTGTTGTTACATTAAAAGTAGTAGTATGCGCTGACATGCCGTCAGAATCGGGCAACATACCCAGACCTAATGTTCCGGTGTTGTCATCGCATCCAAAGAAAGTCAGGACTGCCAAAAGCAATGTTCCCAGGTATCTTACTTTCATAGTTTTAACTGTCTAAATCGATTTTATTTTTGTTCTGTTTCCCATACCTTGTCGTAGAAGTCATTGCAGGCTTCAGCAAAGTTCTCGGGAGATTGATATTCCAATACCGGTTTTCCGGATTCGCGGGCATAGTTCAGTACTTCCTCATTGACGTGTTCGCTTTGCTGGATAATGCCGTCGGAGAAGTCAGCAGCCAGTTTGCAAAGTGCTGTGTAGTCAATGGGTTCCTTCAATCCTGCAATATCTTTCTTGGCGATGCCTTTCAACAATAGCTTGTTAGAGAAGTCTGCGTGGAAAGGTTGTTTGAAGTCATCTTCATAAAGGGAAAATATGACCTTGGCATCTCTGAAGGAAGGTTCGTCTTTATAGACTTTTTTGATGTACAGAGGCGCTAAAGCGGTCATCCAGCCGTGGCAGTGGATGATGTCGGGACACCAACGCAGTTTCTTCACCGTTTCCAGTACGCCGCGGGCATAGAAGATGGCACGGGCATCATTGTCTTCATACTCTTCACCATTTTCGTCTGTTACCTGCAAGCGGTTCTGGAAGTAGTCATCGTTGTCGATGAAGTATACTTGCATACGTGCAGACTGGATAGAGGCAACCTTGATGATGAGCGGGTGATCGGTATCGTCAATGATGAGGTTCATGCCGGAGAGTCGTATCACCTCATGCAGCTGGTTTCTGCGTTCGTTGATATTTCCCCATTTGGGCATAAACGTTCTGATTTCTCTGCCTTTTTCTTGAATAGCCTGAGGTAGGTTTCTGCCTACGAGGGACATTTCGGATTCTGAAACGTAAGGGGTAATTTCTTGGGTTATAAATAAAACCTTGTTCGCCTTTGTCATAATAACAATGTTCTCAATTATTCTGCAAAGATATAAAAAAAATCGGGCAATAAAGCAAACGGAGCCCGTCTATAATTCCTTATGAATTGTTAACTGCTTGTTATTCAGTGAGACAGCTGCTTCTGGAATTGCCGGAAAGTGTACTGAGTTTTGCATTAATTTGCGATATTTCTTCTTTATATGCTAAATAATGGTTTATTTTGCACCGCTTTTGCGAACAACCAAGTTATTATATAACCAATTAAAATGGAAATAGTACATACTATCAAGGACTTGCAGGCCGGACTTTCGGCTTTGAGAGCCCAAGGAAAGAAGGTAGGTCTGGTGCCAACGATGGGTGCCTTGCATGCCGGTCATGCCTCATTGGTGAAACGTTGTGTGGCAGAAAACGACGCTGCCGTAGTAAGCGTTTTTGTAAATCCGACCCAGTTTAATGACAAGAATGATTTAGTGAAATATCCCCGTACGCCGGAGGCTGATTGCCGTTTGCTGGAGGAGTGTGGAGCGGCATTTGTCTTTGCACCTTCAGTGGAAGAGATGTATCCGGAACCGGATACCCGCCGTTTCAGCTATGCGCCGCTGGACACAGTGATGGAAGGGGCATTCCGTCCGGGACATTTTAACGGTGTCTGCCAGATTGTGAGCAAACTGTTTGATGCTGTGCAGCCGGATCGTGCCTACTTCGGCGAGAAAGATTTCCAGCAGCTGGCAATTATTCGCGAGATGGTCTGCCAGATGAAGTATCCTTTGGAAATTGTAGGGTGTCCGATTGTGCGTGAGGAAGACGGGTTGGCTCTGAGCAGTCGCAATGCCCGTTTATCTGCCGAAGAACGTAAAAATGCACTGAAAATTTCGCAGACTTTATTTGAAAGTCGTACCTTTGGAGCTTCACATACGGTAGCTGAGACACAGAAGTTTGTGGAAGACACCATCGCAGCCGCCCCCGGATTGCGTTTGGAATACTTTGAACTGGTAGATGGCAGTACCTTACAGAAGATTGCCGATTGGGAGGAAACTTCTTATGCTGTGGGCTGCATCACAGTATTCTGTGGGGAAGTACGTCTGATTGATAATATCAAGTACAAAGAGCCTGTTGCCTTGTAATTTGTAATTTATAATTAGTAATTCGTAATTTATAAAGATATGATGATTGAAGTGTTGAAGTCGAAAATCCATTGTGCCCGCGTCACGGAAGCGAACCTGAATTATATGGGAAGCATTACGATTGATGAAGATTTGATGGATGCCGCCAACATGATTGCCGGCGAGAAGGTGTATATCGCCGACAATAATAACGGTGAACGTTTTGAAACCTACATTATTAAGGGCGAGCGTGGCTCTGGCAAAATTTGCCTGAACGGTGCGGCAGCCCGCAAGGTGCAACCTGATGACATCGTTATTATCATGTCCTACGCGCTGATGGACTTTGAAGAAGCCAAGTCGTTCAAGCCGACGGTGATTTTCCCCGACCCGGCAACGAACAAGGTGGTGAAGTAGTCTTTTTATTGAAATATGGAAATAGAGCCCCGTTTGCAATTTATCTGTAAACGGGGCTTTGTTTTTACTTCTGATTCTTTCCCGCAGGGTTCGTATGAGAATGAGGAGCCGATTTAATCTTGTCGAGTAAATACAGAATCTCAGTTTGGACATCGAAATTATATCTTTGGTAATCCTGATAGGTGGGCATCAAGTCTGGATAAAGTGTGTGGGCACACCGGTCTTTGCCCGGAAAGCATATTTGTATGGAGTTGGAGATAGAGCCTTGCATACCGGTATAGGGTAGCCGGAATAAGGTTTGTTCCATGTAGGTATTGGGGGCTTGTCCGCTGGGTATTCCTACAAGGGTAGCACCCATTTTCCACAGATAGAAAGTGTAGTGGAAAGCTGCACTGAAGGTATGTTCGTTGGTAATGACGTAAATGTGTTCCGGAGTATAGAGCGCCTTTCCTTGTTGCTTTCTCAATTCTTCCGGCACACTGGACATACAGTTCTCAATGAAGTCGGTCCGTCGCTGTTCTATGTTTGTGGTGTCTGCTTCGTCCGTACTGAAAGTGTAGTCACCGTAGGCATAGTCTGTTCCGTATGCTTGGTTGAAATCCTGTAAGTTTGTCTGTAGTTTTTGCATGTAGAGGGGAGAGATGATACGATAGAATTCTATATCCATATCCGTTTGCAGGAAGTGGTCGCCGAACAGTTGGTAAAGTGTGGGTAGGACAATTGGAGTCCAGCCGCCGCTATTGTTGCGCAAATCTATGATGAGGGTGGAGGAGGCTTCCTTCTTCATCTCTTTCAGCATATGGGCGAAAACTTCGGAAAGGGACGGGAGTTGCCGAATGGCTTGCAGGGTATCGGCGGGCATATCTTGTTTCAGGATATCCCGATAATAGAATCCTATTTGCCGGTATAAATCTTTCAGCCCTTGTTTTTGCATATACTCAAAATTATCCCGTGCCATGATACTGTTGATATTGATGAGCATTATTTGCTTGTCGTTGTCTATGAACTGATAGGCCAGTTGTTTGTCTGTATAAGCTTTCCAACTGTTATTGTGTTGCATGGGTGTGTTTTGCACTTCCTGCCTTGACAATAAGGGAAGGGTTAATCCTCTTGATTTGCCGTCGGGAGTAAGAAGTGAGAGGTGAAGGTTGTCTTTCATTTCAGGGAAAAGCTGTCTCAAGAAATGTTCCGTAGGCATGGACCTGCATAGATTGGCATAACGGTCATATAGGTTTTCACTGGCTTGGATAGCGGCAGTGCGGGCCAGTACCTCTTCTAAAGAATCTCCGTTGATGGTTGTGATACGGCTACCTAACAAGTCTTTGTACGTTTCAGGGATTCCTTGAAGTATAATGCCGTCGGGGATGGTGCGTACTTCCAGTGCCAGGTAACGCTGATTTGCTTGTTGATTGGCTGTGGGAGGTAAAAGGTAGGTATGTCCGTCTTGCAGATTGGATAGGAAAATGCTTACCTTATCAAAAAAGGTCTGTTTCGTACCGGGAGTCCGGCGTAACTCGTTCTCCAGATGGAAAGCTTGTTCGTAGAAGAATACTTTTCCTCCGAAGCCGCTGTAAGGGTCGGGATGGGTTGCTGCCAGTTCTTTTACCAGATACCGAAAGTCTGAGGCAAGGGAATCCCCGTTTAGGGGCTCTTGGGCGCTTGCCAATAGGGAAGCCAGACAGGGAAGGAGGGATAGATAAATACGTTTCATATTCTTGAAATATTTAAATTGTATGCTAGAAGGGGAAAGTAGAGGAAGAGGTTGTAGTAGAATAAAAAAGGTGGAGTTCGTATGTCTCCACCTTTCATGACAGATTCTTATTTTTTTAGCTGTTCGTTCATCGCTGCTGCTGCCTTTCGTCCGTCTCCCATGGCAAGGATTACGGTAGCACCTCCGCGGACAATGTCTCCTCCGGCAAAGATGGTCGGGATGGACGACTGCATGTTATCGTTGACGGCAATCGTTCCTTTCCGGCCCAATTCCAGTCCCTTGATGGAGCTTGGGACAATCGGGTTGGGAGATACACCTACGCTGACGATGGCAAGGTCAATGTCGATGGTTTCCGTGGCTCCGGGGATGGGTACGGGACTGCGGCGTCCGCTGGCATCCGGCTCACCCAGTTCCATTTTCTGAAGCACCACTTGTTTCACTTTTCCTTGTTCGTCGGCAATGTATTCGATTGGGTTGTGGAGGGTCAGGAATTCTACACCTTCTTCCTTGGCATGTTTCACCTCCTCGATACGTGCCGGCATTTCTTCTTCCGAACGACGGTAGATAATTAGGGCGCGCGCTGCACCGAGGCGGCGTGCAGTACGCACGGAGTCCATGGCAGTATTACCGCCGCCTATCACGGCTACACATTTGCCGAAGGGAACCGGTGTATCGGAATCTTCACTTGCCGCATCCATCAGGTTGACACGGGTCAGGTATTCATTGGACGAGAGGATATTGATGGAGTTCTCGCCGGGGATGTTCATAAAGTTGGGCAGTCCTGCACCGGAAGCTACGAATATGCCTTTGAAGCCTTCCTCTTCCAGTTGTTCCACGCTGAGCGTCTTGCCGATGATACAGTCCTTGACGAATTCTACTCCCATTTTGGCAAGGTTGTCAATTTCCACATCCACCACTTTGTTGGGCAGGCGGAACTCAGGAATGCCATATTTCAATACACCACCAATCTCGTGCAGTGCTTCGAAAACAGTCACGTCATAGCCATACTTCGCCATATCTCCGGCAAATGACAGACCGGCGGGACCCGAACCGATGACAGCTACTTTGATACCGTTCTTTTCCTTGATTTCAGGTATGGAGATTTGTCCGCTCTCCCGTTCGTAGTCAGCGGCAAAACGTTCCAGATAGCCGATGGCTACCGGCTTTTCGTTCATTTTCAGATGGATACATTTGGATTCGCACTGTTTCTCCTGCGGGCAGACGCGACCGCAGACGGCAGGCAGTGCACTGGTTTCTTTCAGTGTCTTGGCTGCTTCGAGGAATTCACCGCGCTCAATGTTCTTGATGAAGCGGGGGATGTCGATACCTACCGGACAACCTTCCGTACATCCGGGGTTGGCGCAGTCCAAGCAACGTTTGGCCTCTGTCAGCGCTTGTTCTTTCGTTAACCCTTGGTTGACTTCCTCCTTGCGGCTGTGCGAGCGGTATTCTGCATCGAGCTCGTTCATCTCCACGCGTGGAATGGCAGTCCGTTCTTTGGCTTTCATGGATTTGCGTAACTCCTGACGCCATGCAGCATTACGGCTTTTCTCATCTTCCATGTTTTCACCGGTAGCTTGGCAGGTCTGAGGTTCTTCCAGCTTGTGCATCTCCTCGCGTTCGATGTTTTTAAAAGCGCCCATACGCTTCAGCATCTCGTCGAAGTCCACTTGATGTCCGTCGAACTCAGGGCCGTCCACACATACAAATTTGGTCTTTCCTCCGATGGTGATTCGGCAGGCGCCACACATGCCGGTACCGTCAACCATAATCGTATTCAGGGATACATCCGTGGGGATTTCGTATTTCTTTGTCAGCAAACAAACAAATTTCATCATGATGGCGGGGCCGATGGCGAAACACTTGTTCACCTTCTCGCGCTTGATGACTTCTTCTACGCCTTCCGTCACCAGACCTTTTCGTCCGTAGGAACCGTCGTCGGTCATGATAATGACTTCGTCGGAGCTTTCGCGCATCTCCTTTTCAAGGATGATCAGTTCTTTGGTACGTCCTGCCAGTACGGTGATGACGCGGTTGCCGGCAGCTTTCAGCGCTTGCACGATAGGGAGCATGGGAGCTACGCCTACACCACCTCCGGCACAGACCACAGTACCGAAGTTGTCAATGTGCGTAGCTTGTCCCAACGGGCCGACAACATCCGTAATATAATCGCCTTCGTTCAGTTCGCAAAGACGGGTAGAGGAGAGCCCGACTTCCTGAACCACCAGTGTGATGGTTCCCTTTACCGGGTCGGCTTCCGCAATGGTAAGCGGCATACGTTCGCCTTTTTCGCCCACACGTACAATGACAAAGTGCCCTGCCTTACGTGATTTGGCAATCAATGGTGCTTCAATGACTAACTTAAAGACCTTTTCAGAAAAGTGTTCTTTGCTAATGATTTTATTCATTATCTAATAATTTTGTTGGTGTAATTACGCAATTACTGTCAGATTGATAGATTTTGCAAAGATAGGGGTTATTTGGTAATATCAAAAGAAGAATAGGGTAAAACTGCATGTTGTCACTGGATAACATTCCTTTGTCACTATAATTTGTTCACTTTCTACAGCCTGCCTACTTTTGAAATAAAAAATGAGGAAGAGTATGTATCGAAATGTTTTTTTAGGGGCAATTTTATTGAGTATGCCTTTGGTGGTTTGGTCGCAGCAGGATACGATTGCCGACCAGCGTTTGGAAGAAATTATGGTAACTGCTAAACTCCCGTTGGTAGAAATATCTGCCGGTAAAACAAGTTACCGGATGGATGCGTCAGTCACTCAAAGTACGGGAAGTCTTTATGATGTTCTTGCTTCCCTGCCGGGAGTCGTGATAGATTCCAATGGTAATATCTTGCTGAACGGACAAAGCGGTGCGACGATTCTGATGGATGGCAAGCCTACTTATCTTTCGGGAGATGAATTGATGAGTCTGTTGAAATCTACTCCTGCAACTAATGCTGATAAGATAGACTTGATAACCCAGCCTTCCGCACGCCACGATGCGGCGGGAAGCTCCGGGTTGATTGATATCCGTACAAGAAAAATCAGACTGCGCGGTGTGAATCTGGCCTTGAACGGCAATGGCAGTCTTGGACGGACGGGTAGCGGTTATGGAGGTGCCTCCATGAATATCCGGGAGAATAAGTTCAATCTTTATTTGAACTATTCGTATTATCAGGGGAAGGATGTCATAGACTTGTTTATCGACCGTGCGTTCGAACGGGATGGAGGAAGGATGATGCAGGACTCTTACCGGAAGCGTAGGAATTATTCGCACTATTTTCGTACCGGATGTGATTATTATCTCAATGAGCGGACAGTTTGGGGAGTCTCATTGGGTGGAAACTTTTCCCGGCAAAGGGAAAATGCAGGCATGTTTACGGAAATCCGAGAAACCGGAGTTGCGGGAAATACTTACAGCCATGCGGAGCAAAACCGGAATAATGTTTCTGCCGGAACCAGTATGGTGCACAAGCTGAAAAGAGAAGGGGGAGAACTCAGCGCTTCTTTTGATTATTTCCATTACTACCGTGTTGGAAACCAGTTGATGGATAGTTTTAAGCCCGATACATTGAAAGGGGATATGAAGGGAAATACCGACTTATATGTCGGACAGATAGATGCGGTTTATCCATTGAGTGAGGTTTGGAAGTTACAGGCCGGAGTCAAAACCTCATTTGTTACGATAGACAATACGGCAGGTTATATGCGTCCGTCGGTTTCCGGCTGGCTGCCGGACGGGGCACTTGGTTCCCGATTCGTATATGATGAGAATATCAATGCCTCTTATCTACAAGTCGGCTATGAGAAAGACCGCTTGAAAATCTCAGCGGGTCTAAGGTTGGAACATACCCATGTACACGGGGATTTTGGAGGAAATACACAACAGAAAGACTCTTCGTTTACAACGAATTACTTCCATTTGTTTCCTACTATTGCTTTGCAATACGGTTTGACTTCGGAACATCTGTTTCAGCTTTCGTATGGCAGGCGTATTACCCGCCCCAATTATGGTGATTTGAATCCTTTTACCTATATATTTGATGACTATACCCATGAAGGGGGAAATACGAAGCTGCATCCTTCTTTCTCTGATAATATAGAGTTGGGGTATGTGTATCGTGACTGGTTTCAGACAGTGCTCTTTTTCTCGCATACAGATGATGCTATCATGAAGAGCTATCGCGAACAGGAGGGGCGGCGTATCTATGTAATGCCCCAGAATCTGTCTTCCTATGTACAGACGGGTATGCGTGTACATGCCGCCAACCTCTCACCTGTTTCTTTTTGGAAGGTGAATCTGACCGCTATCGGTATTTATAATAATTATGGTTGGACGGAGCAAGGGCAGAAAATGAAAAACCGTATGTTTACCCCGATATTCGGCTGCATGAACCAGTTTGCTTTCACTTCCGTATGGTCGGCCGAACTTTCGGCAAATTATAATGGACGAATGGCCTACGGACAAGCCACAGTACATCCGGCGCTGGAAGTGAATGTCGGCATCCAAAAGAAGATGTTCCGTAACAGATGCACCGTTACCTTGTTTGCCAAGGATGTATTCAACACCAATTATCAAAAAGTAGATATTCAATCTCCCGGTGTGCAGGCGTTTGTTGACGAACGGCACAACAAACGTGTGCTGGGTATTGCTTTCGCCTGGCGTTTTCAAAAAGGCAGCGAGACAAAAGAAAGCAGAAGGAAAAAAGAAATAGATGAAACAAAAAGAGTAAATTTGTAACTGTTATGGGCAGACTGTGGAACAAGTGGCTGGTGCCGGCATTATTTGCCGTGATTCTTTTTCTGTGTATTCGTGTGGCGAATGATATTCCGAAACATGAATACTATTGGGAAAGTAATGAGTGGAATTTCATGCTGAAGGATATGCTTGTGGTACTCTTCATGTCTTATCCTATCTTTTTTCTATTGAAGTATTGGCTTCGTTTGTGCCGGAAGCGGAAGTTGGTATGGTGGCAGGAATACGGGGTAGTTGTCCTGACGGTTCCCGTCTGGTGTCTTCTGACGATGTGGGTCATCCGCTTTTTGATGGGGGTAAGTCTTGATTTATACGATGTGCCTGTTCCGGCCATAGTCAGTATGTTGCTTGGCGGCTTCTTTTATATATTCTTGCGTAATCAGATGATACAGAAGGAAAATGAAGCTCAACGCCTGCAGTTGGAGAAGATAAAAAATGACCAGCTCCAGACAGAACTGAAATTCCTTAAAGCGCAATATCATCCACACTTTCTTTTTAATGTACTCAATACGGTTTATTTTCAGATAGATGAGAATAATGAGGCTCCGCGGCATACTCTTGAGCAATTGTCCGATTTGCTTCGTTACCAATTATACAATGATGGGGAGAAAGTGCAAGTCCGTGTGGAAGTGGAATATCTGAAACAATACATCAGCCTATGTAAACTTCGTGCTACGAAGCGGCTGCAGTTGCAGGTGCATTTCGATGAAATGGAGGCGCAGGTTGAGATTTATCCATTGTTGTTTGTACCGTTGGTGGAGAATGCTTTCAAATATGTGGGAGGGAACTATTTTATAGCTATGGATATGTGTCTGAAAGAAGGCAAGTTGTGTTTTAGTATTGAAAATTCTATACCGGAACCATTAGTGCACCAGAAAGGAAAACATGGAATCGGCATAGAAAATCTGAGGCGCAGGCTGGAGCTGCTATATCCGGAGCGTCATACGCTGGACATAAATAGAGGAGATACTTTGTTTAGAGTAAAACTTGTGATAGAATTATAGGATGAAACAGGTAAAATGTGTAATAACCGATGACGAGCCTACTGCATGTGAAGGATTGCAACGCTATGTGGAAAAGGTGGATTTCCTTTCTTTAATGGGTGTATGTGAAGATACTATGCAGTTGAACACTCTTTTGCAGACTGAGCAGCCGGACTTGTTGTTTCTGGATATTGAAATGCCTTATCTTTCGGGGCTTGAACTCTTGGCATCTCTTGCCCATCCGCCTCATGTGATTATCACTTCCGCTTATGAGCAGTATGCATTGAAAGGTTATGAACTTGATGTTACGGACTATCTGTTGAAACCGATTTCGTTTGACCGGTTCCTGAAAGCGGTGAATAAAGTACATGGTCTTTTGCAGCAGGAGAAATGGCCGGATGAAGCTAATAATTTTATATTTGTCCGTTCAGACCGTCAGATGCATAAGGTGTTGTTTAAGGATATTCTGGTGGTGGAGGGGCTGGAAAATTACGTCTGTATTTATACGGAAAGCACAAAGCTGCTTGTACGTTCTACCATGAAGCGTATGATAGAGGCTCTTCCTGGTGGAGTATTTCAGCAAGTCCATAAATCATATCTGATAAATTTGGAAAAGATTGAGATGATAGATGGCAATCGGATTATAGTTGGGAGGCATACTGTTCCGGTGGCACGTAATTTCCGCGAGGAGGTGTTTGCACGTATTTTGAAGAATACTTTGTAGTTGCGCAGGAGAAGCTTGTCATGATAAAACTCCGGGCACGAATTACATGGATTTCACGTTTTTTGCTAACCGCAACTGTGAAATTCATGTAATTCGTGCCCGAAAGAAAGTGTCAAAGGCGTATTGCTGCACGTGACTATTATGGCCTTAGTCTATTATTTCAAATCCCGTATACGGAACCAATGCCTTTGGTATGCGGATTCCTTCTGGAGTCTGGTTGTTTTCCAGCAAGGCGGCAACGATGCGTGGCAGAGCGAGTGCGGAACCGTTCAGCGTATGGCAAAGCTCTGTTTTCTTTTCTGCCGTACGGTAGCGGCATTTCAGACGGTTGGCTTGATAAGTGTCAAAATTAGAGACGGAACTTACTTCCAGCCAGCGTTTCTGTGCTTCGGAATACACCTCAAAGTCAAAACAGAGGGCAGCCGTGAAGCTCATATCGCCACCGCAAAGGCGCAGGATGCGGTAGGGGAGTTCCAGCTTTTGAAGCAAACCTTCTACGTGGTCCAACATCTCCTGGTGGGATTGTTTGCTGTGTTCCGGTTTGTCGATGCGTACCAGTTCCACTTTGGAGAATTCGTGCAGGCGGTTCAAGCCACGTACGTCTTTCCCGTATGAACCGGCTTCACGGCGGAAACATTGTGTGTATGCACAGTTCTTGATGGGCAACTGCTTTTCGTCCAGAATCACATCACGGTAGATGTTGGTTACGGGGACTTCGGCGGTAGGAATCAAGTAGAGGTCGTCCACTTCGCAATGATACATTTGCCCTTCCTTGTCAGGCAGCTGTCCCGTGCCGTAGCCGGAAGCGGCGTTCACCACTGTGGGCGGCATTATTTCCGTATAGCCGGATTTGCGTGCTTCGTCCAGGAAGAAGTTGATGAGTGCGCGTTGCAGTTGTGCGCCTTTGCCTTTGTATACGGGGAAGCCGGCACCGGTAATCTTGACACCCAGGTCAAAGTCTATCAAGTCATATTTCTTGGCCAGTTCCCAGTGGGGCAGGGCGTCTTTGGGCAGCTCGGTTTCCATACCACCTATTTTCTCTACTACATTGTCGTCGGCACCTACGCCTTCAGGCACGCTGTCGTAGGGAACGTTGGGGATGGTATAA
The DNA here is from genome assembly GCF_900217715.1 of Bacteroides sp. AR29. Classification (NCBI taxonomy): domain Bacteria; kingdom Pseudomonadati; phylum Bacteroidota; class Bacteroidia; order Bacteroidales; family Bacteroidaceae; genus Bacteroides; species Bacteroides sp. AR29. Next base: position 48,471 of record NZ_OBMS01000021.1, on the reverse strand, counting down.
AGCAAAGTCTGCAAATCGTTGGCAGCCTGGTCCATATTGGCTTGCAAGTCCTTGTTGACTTCTTTCAGCTCGGCCACGCGGCTTTTGGCGGCTTCTGCTTCTTCTTTCTTGCCCTCCTTCATCAGTTGTCCGATGGATTTGGAGAGTGAGTTGGCTTCTGCCAGGTTTTTATCTAGGATGGTTTGATTGGCTTTTCTTTTGTCATTGAAGTCCAGCACTTGTGCAATGGTTTCTTTTGCATTCTTGAAGTGCTTCTTTTCCAGTCCGCGGAGAACCGCGTCGGTGTTTTCTGTAATTTGTTTGATGGTAAGCATATCTTATACTTGTTTTTATGTTATTCGGTTTTGTGAGTGCAAAGATATGGAAAAAACAAATAAAGTGTTGCTTTTGACATAAAAGAAAGGGATGCAATCCGAATAGGTTGCATCCCTTTTCCTTATTTCTTGTTCGGAAACTTATGCTTCTGCATTTTCTGCAGGGATAACAGAAACTGAACGTCTGTCTTCCTTGCCCACTTTGAATTGTACAGTTCCGTCTACTAAAGCGAAAAGAGTGTGGTCTTTTCCCATACCGATGTTATTACCCGGGTGGAATTCAGTACCTCTTTGACGAACGATGATGTTACCTGCTTTGCAAGCTTCGCCACCAAATATCTTAACGCCTAATCTCTTGCTCTGTGATTCGCGGCCGTTCTTAGAACTACCGACACCTTTTTTATGTGCCATTTCTTCTTACTGTTTTAATTGATTAAGCTACTACTTCTGTAATTGTTAACTCTGTGAATTGTTGACGGTGACCGTTCAACTTACGATAACCTTTTCTTCTTTTCTTGTGGAAAACAAGAACTTTATCGCCTTTTACCATGTTTGATACGACCTGGCAAACAACCTTTGCACCCTCTACTGTGGGAGCACCTACGGTGATGTTGCCGTCTTTGTCTACCAAAAGAACCTTGTCAAACTCTACTGTTGCACCGTTTTCTGCATTCTGGATGTGGTGTACAAACAGCTTTTTGCCAGCTTCTGCTTTGAATTGCTGACCGTTGATTTCTACAATTGCGTACATTTCTTATATATAATGTATAAGTTAGCTCCGTCGGGTGGTCTCTAATCACTTAGAAAGCACTTGGTCGAACCCGGTGCGGAATAATCGGGCACAAAAGTACTCTTTTTATTCTAAATGGACAAATGTTCTTTTGCTTTTTTGTTCTTTTAATGCAGATTGTACTTTTAGATTATTGGAGAAAAACTGTTTCATCAAGGAGAAACAGTCCGTGTAGGGATGGTTTCTGTTACAAAATGAATTTCAGAACATAGATACCGGCCAGCATCAGCGCCATTACAAGACACGCGAATATGACGAGTAGCACAAGACTGTAAGTCAGCATGAGGATAGTGCGCCAAAAGCTTCTCCACCAGGTGCAGCGGTACAATTGTTTGTAATCCCAACAGAATAGGACGAAAATAAGCCATAAAGGCAGCTCATACAAATCGTCTACCTTTGCGTACCCGTTGAAAGGCAGCACGATGATGCTCAGCAGGAGTATCTGGCAAGCTATGTAGGCTTGTATGAACACATGCTCCGTGGTATTGTAGTTTAACTTATATTTCCGGCGTCGGAAGGCAAGTTGGGTGGCAAGTGCAAACAAAGGCAGTGTGGCAATGATGCGGAATGCCTTGTTTCCGTGTCCCCAGCTCTTCATCAGATTCCATACTTTCATTAGGAAAGGAGAGTTCTGTAAGACTTTTTCCAGTCTGTCTCCCACTTCCGAGGTGTCGTTTACAAATTCATCGATGAGGTCGCCATCATCGCTGTTCTGTTCGGACACCTGTGTGGCAGAAGTGGAGTCGTTCTTCTCTTCCAGTTTGTTCAAGCTTTTCTCCAGGCTTTTTATAGTGATGGCGAGGGCTCGCTTTTCCTCTTTGCTATAGGTTTTCTCCATCTTTTTGGTAAGCTTCTCTTTAGCGGCAATGATTTCTTCTTTGTCTGTCTGCTCTGTCTTTTCCGTCTTTTCTTTTTTGCTTAGGGCTTCCGGGTCTACCAGTTGCACAGCCATGATATAAAGGGCTGCAAGAATGAAGAGTGTCTGGAACGGGCGAAAATACTCTACACGCTTACCACCGATGAAGTCTCTAATCATGTACCCCGGACGGTAGAGGAGTTCCAGAAGGGTACGTCCAAAGCCATTATCTATATTGAAGAAGCCTCCGGCAATGTTTTTAAGCGCGTTACTCAACCGATAGCGTGGAGTGTTACGGCTTTGTCCGCAACGGTTACAGTAGTTGCCGGTATAGGTGGTGCCGCAATTCAGGCAGGTGCAGGTTTCGTTGCCAGCGGGAGGAGTTTTTCTCCCTTGTATCAGCTTGATGTGAAATGCGCGTAAGCGTACTGCGCAGGGGTGCCACCATGAGTCGATGAAAGTTCTTGCTTTGTTGGGTAGTATCCTTCTTTTTTGGAGGATGCCCCACAATGTCAGTATGAAGACAACCGGGAAGAAGTTGCTGTCGTCGGTCATGTCCAGCTCTTCAATAGCCAACCAGAAGAGTGTCACTAGAAGGAGGATTTGCCAGACACTTATCCTTTTCTGTTTCCGGAGAGAAGTGGCATGCATGTTTTCCGGCCGGATGGGATTTTCAATCTTGAATATGGAAGGATGCTCCTCCTGAACTGCCAGCAGTTCTTCTAAAGTGTTCATTATTTTCCGGTGTGGGTACTTCTCCAATTCTTTGGCAGTGGTTACTCCGTGGGTGACTCCGGCAAAGTCTACTCCGGCTGCTTGGGCTGTTTCCGCATCTACCGTGCTGTCGCCTATATAGAGGGTCTCGGCTTTGCTGACATGTAGCCGCTTAATGGCAAGGAGTAGCCCTTCGGGAGATGGCTTGGCGGCTTTCACGTCTTCACCACCCACGATGATGTCCATAAAATCTTCAGGAAAATGCTGGTCGAGGAGTTCCTTGATGCGGAATCGATATTTGGTCGAGATGATTCCGATGCGAGCGCCGGAGTCCTTCAGTGCAGTCAGTACGGACTTGGTTTCCAGAAAAAGCACCGTGTTGACAGTCATATGCGTATCGGCCTCTTTTCGGTATTCTGCCTTGAATCCTGCCAGTTGTCCGGCATCTGTCACGCCGGTGAGGATGGAAAAAGAGTCTTCCAGAGTCTTGCCGATAGTACGTTTGATGTCGTCATCCGTCACCTCTGTATATCCGTGACGGGTCAGTACGTTGCGGAAACAAGTGACGATTCCGCGGGAAGAATCAGCAAGCGTATAATCAAAGTCGAAAAGATAGGTCGTGTAATTCATTGTGACTTTTTGTGACAAAGATAGTGTAAAGTATATTTTTACAAAATAAAAAAGAGGATTAATCGGAATTTTGTATTACTTTTGTTTGCATGAATTCTGTAGAAAAGTGACAAGATGTGTAAGTGTTTTATCCGGTTAGGTTGTTATACTATACACGTTAACCCTATAATGTTATGAATTTGATAAAATCTTGTTGTTTGTTTGTGGTCTTTTCATCCTTTCTGGCATGCACCTCGCAGGTGTCGGATGTGAAGAGTGTGTCTTATACAGAGTTTGTGAATCCCTTTATCGGTACAGATTTTACTGGAAACACCTATCCGGGTGCCCAGGCGCCGTTTGGCATGGTGCAGCTCAGTCCTGACAACGGACTGCCGGGCTGGGACCGTATTTCCGGATATTTTTATCCGGACAGTACCATTGCAGGCTTCAGTCATACCCATCTCTCCGGAACCGGCGCTGGTGACTTGTATGACATCTCTTTTATGCCGGTGACATTGCCTTATAAGGAGGCGGAAGCTCCGCTCGGCATTCACTCTTTGTTCTCTCATTCGGAAGAGTCGGCAAGCGCTGGATATTATCAGGTGCGTCTGAAAGATTATAATATCAATGTAGAGTTGACGGCCACCGAGCGTTGTGGCATTCAGCGGTATACTTTCCCAAAAGCCGATGCTGCCGTTTTCCTGAATTTGCGGAAAGCCATGAATTGGGATTTTACCAATGATTCTCACATAGAAGCCGTCGATTCGGTAACGGTGCAAGGTTACCGTTACTCTGACGGTTGGGCACGCGACCAGCGCCTCTACTTCCGTACACGTTTCTCCAAACCGTTTGCTGCGATGCAGCTCGATACAGCTGCCATAGAGAAAGAAGGCAAGCGGATAGGGACATCTGTCATTGCACGATTCGACTTTCAGACTAAGGAAGGAGAACAGATTCTTGTCAGTACTGCCATCTCCGGTGTAAGTATGGAAGGGGCGGCACGTAATCTAGCAGCAGAAGTACCTGATGATGATTTCGACAAATACCTGGCTGCTGTGCAGGATGATTGGAACGAACAATTGTCCCGGATAGAAATAAAATGCGATGACCGCGATGAGAAAGTCAAGTTCTATACAGCTTTATATCATTCGATGATTGCTCCTACCATTTACAGTGATGTGGACGGCGCCTATTACGGTCCCGACAAGCAAGTGCACCGGGTAGAGGGCTGGACAAATTACAGTACTTTCTCCTTGTGGGACACTTACCGTGCGGCTCATCCTCTCTATACTTTTATTGAGCCGGAACGGGTGAATGATATGGTGAAGTCCTTCCTCGCCTTCTTCGAACAGAACGGCCGCCTTCCCGTATGGAATTTTCAGGGGGGCGAGACAGATATGATGATAGGTTACCACTCTGTGCCGGTTATTGTAGATGCCTATCTGAAAGGTATTGGGGACTTCGATGCGAAAAAGGCCTTGGAGGCTTGTGTAGCTACTGCCAATATCGATTCCTATCGTGGCATTGGGTTATATAAGAAATATGGCTATGTTCCTTATAATGTGACAGATCAGTATAATTCGGAAAACTGGTCACTTTCTAAAACACTGGAATATGCATATGATGACTATTGTATAGCCCGTATGGCAGAGAAGCTGGGCGATAAGGAGGTTGCGGACGAGTTTTATAAGCGTTCCCGTAATTACCGGAATGTCTACAATCCGGTAAGTTCTTTCATGCAGCCCCGTGATGACAAGGGAGAGTTTATCCGGAACTTCTCGCCGGACGACTATACTCCGCACATCTGCGAGAGCAACGGCTGGCAATACTTCTGGTCTGTGCAGCAGGATATTGACGGTTTGATAGTTTTGACCGGAGGTAAGGAACGGTTTGCCCAGAAGCTGGACAGTATGTTTACTTACAATCCTTCTGCAGATGATGAGTTGCCTATTTTCAGCACCGGGATGATTGGCCAGTATGCGCATGGAAATGAGCCTAGCCATCACGTCATCTATCTGTTCAATGCTGTGGATCAACCTTGGAAAACCCAGAAATATGCAGCCCGGGTGATGCGTGAACTCTACCTGAACACTCCTGCCGGTTTGTGCGGCAACGAGGATTGCGGACAGATGTCCGCCTGGTATGTGTTCAGTGCGATGGGCTTTTATCCGGTAGACCCGGTTGGTGGAAAATATGAAATCGGTACCCCCCTATATCCGGAAATGAAGATGCACCTGCCCGGTGGAAAGACCTTTACGGTACTGGCGCCGGCGGTGAGCAAGGAAAATTGCTACATTCAATCTGTCAAACTCAACGGTAAGAACTATGACAAAAGTTATATTACGCATGAACAGATAATGGATGGAAGTGTTTTCGAATTTGAAATGGGGGATAAGCCAGGTCAGGCATGGTACAGTCCCCGATAACCGGCTAACATATGAATGAACATTTCGACTTGACATATAAATCCCTTTTCCGCAGGTATTATACCAACCTGCTGTTCTATGCCACACGCATTGTGGGGGAAGAAGATGCGGAAGATGTGGTACAGGATGTTTTCGTGGAGCTGTGGAAGCGGAAAGATACCATGAAGGTGGGAGAGCAGATTCAGGCTTTTCTGTATAGGGCGGTGTATACCCGTGCCTTGAACGTTCTGAAGCATCGGGACATTGTGAGTGGCTATGAGGCTGTCATGCTCGAAATCCATAAAAAGAGGGTTGAGTTCTATCAACCTGACAGCAATGATGTGGTGAAACGGATAGAGGATGCCGAACTCAGGAGGAAGCTGTCCGATGCCATCAATGAATTGCCGGACAAGTGCCGGATGGTATTCAAGCTCAGCTATCTGCATGATATGAAGAATAAGGAGATAGCTGATACAATGGGAGTGTCATTGCGTACGGTGGAGGCCCACATGTACAAAGCTTTGAAGTTGCTGCGTGATAAACTGGGGTATCTGAACCTGATGTTGGCTCTGTTTTTCATCGGGAAAGTAAGTGTTTTTGCGAGCAGCGTTGTTTTATTATCATAATGAAGGAAAGAATGAATAAGTTGAATGAGGAGATATTGGCCAAGTTCCTTATGGGTGAATGTACGGAAGATGAACTTCGTGAGGTGAACGCCTGGCTGGAAGAGTCGGGTGAGAATGCACGCGAATTGTTCAGGCTGGAGGAGATTTACCACTTGGGGAGACTGGGGGATACTTCGAATACACAAGACATAGAAAAGGCCGAAAAGCGATTGTTTAAAAGGCTGGAACAAGAGAAGACGAAACAATACAAGGTACGGAGGATGGTTGGGTGGATACGGTATGCGGCCGTATTTGTGGGCTTCTTCCTTTTGGGTACTTTCGGCTATCTTTTTTATCAGACTTATAGCCAGCCGGAAACATTACTGGCTGTCACCACTCATGATAAGATTAAGGAACTGAAACTGCCGGATGGAACCAAAGTCTGGCTGAATAAAAACACTACCCTGAAATATCCACATGAGTTTGCAGGGAAGGGAAGAAAGGTTTATCTGGAAGGAGAAGGATATTTTGAGGTGATGAGGAATCCGGAAAAACCGTTTGTCGTACAGAGTGAGGTCATGCAGGTCAGAGTATTGGGAACTGTTTTCAACCTCAAGTCTGACAAGGCTAAGATGTCTGCAGTAGCTACCCTTTTGAAAGGCGAAGTAGAGGTGAAAGGTAATCATGGCGAGGGTATGATTATCCTTGCCCCCGGACAGAAAGCCGAGCTGAACGGAATGACTAGGCGTCTGGTGGTGAAGCAGGTGGATACGGGAATCGAAAACTGGCACAATAATGAGTTTGTCTTTGAGAAGGCTGACCTATACACCATTGCGCGTACATTGGAGAATTCGTATGGGGTGAGGGTAATTCTGGCACCGAACATAGATGTAAGCAAGACTTACTCGGGTACACTGAAGAAAAAAGAGAGTGTAGGGGCTGTGCTGAATCTGATAAAGAATGCCATTCCATTGGAGTATAAAATTGTGGGGAACAGTGTTTTCCTCTCCTCAATGAAGTAGGAAGGCCGCACAAATTCGAGATATGACGAGAAGAATTTATTTAATACTAACAACTTTCTAATATTATGCGAAAATTAATCCTATTGTTTTTTTTTGTGAGCAGTGCTTTATGGCTGCATGCCAAAGACTTTACCCGGTATGTCAGTCCTCTTGTCGGCACGCAGTCTACTTTCGAGCTTTCCACCGGTAATACCTATCCTGCGATCGCACGTCCCTGGGGTATGAACTTCTGGACTCCTCAGACAGGTAAGATGGGTGACGGCTGGCAATACGTCTATACCGCGAACAAGATCCGTGGTTTCAAGCAGACACACCAGCCCAGTCCCTGGATTAACGACTACGGGCAGTTCTCCATTATGCCGGTGGTTGGCAAACCCGAGTTTGATGAAGAGAAGCGTGCAAGCTGGTTCTCCCACAAGGGCGAAGTAGCACTTCCTCATTATTATAAGGTATATCTTGCCGAACACGATGTGGTTACCGAGTTCACCCCTACCGACCGTGCCGTATTGTTCCGTTTCACTTTCCCTGAAAATGATCATTCATACATTGTTGTCGATGCCTTTGACAAGGGCTCTTATGTGAAGATACTTCCGGAACAGAATCGTATTATCGGTTATACTACCCGTAACAGCGGCGGTGTTCCCGAGAACTTCAAGAACTATTTCGTGATAGAGTTCGACAAGCCTTTTACTTATAAGGCGTCTGTAGCCGATGGCGTCTTGACCGAGAATAAGGTTGAGCAGGAAGCCGGACATGCCGGTGCTGTTATCGGTTTCAAAACCCGTAAGGGTGAAGTGGTACATGCCCGTGTAGCCTCTTCTTTCATCGGTTTTGAGCAGGCTGACCGTAACTTGAAGGAGCTTGGCAATGACAATTTGGAAACACTGGTTCAGAAAGGTCAGGATGCCTGGAACAAGGTGCTGGGCCGTATTGATGTGGAAGGCGGAACCCTTGACCAGTACCGTACTTTCTACTCATGTTTGTATCGTTCCTTGTTGTTCCCGCGTGCATTCTATGAACTGGATGAGGCGGGAAATCCGATTCATTACAGTCCCTACAATGGGCAAGTGTTGCCCGGCTATATGTATACGGATACCGGTTTCTGGGACACTTTCCGCTGTCTTTTCCCATTCCTCAACCTGATGTATCCGTCGGTGAACAGGCAGATTCAGGAAGGTCTTGTCAACACCTATAAGGAAAGCGGTTTCTTCCCCGAATGGGCAAGTCCGGGTCACCGTGGCTGTATGATTGGCAACAACTCTGCTTCCGTACTGGCAGATGCCTATCTGAAAGGTGTGAAGGTGGAGGATGTGCAGACGTTGTACGAAGGTCTCATCAACGGTACAAAGAATGTCCATCCCGAGGTCTCTTCTACGGGTCGCCTCGGCTATGAGTATTACAACAAGCTTGGTTATGTTCCCTACGATGTGAAAATCAACGAGAACACTGCCCGTACTTTGGAGTATGCTTATAATGACTGGTGCATCTACCGCATGGCAAAAGAACTGAACCGTCCGAAGAAGGAGCAGAAACTCTTTGCGGAACGTGCCATGAACTATAGGAATGTATTTGATAAGGAAAGCAAGCTGATGCGTGGTCGTAATCAAGACGGCCAGTTCCAGTCTCCTTTCTCTCCTTTGAAGTGGGGTGACGCCTTTACTGAAGGTAACAGCTGGCACTATTCCTGGTCTGTATTCCACGACCCTCAAGGTCTGATAGACCTGATGGGTGGAAAAGAGTCTTTCGTAGAGATGCTTGACTCTGTATTTATTGTCCCGCCCTTGTTCGATGACAGCTACTACGGCCAGGTAATCCATGAAATCCGTGAGATGACAGTGATGAATATGGGTAACTATGCCCATGGCAACCAGCCCATCCAGCACATGATTTACCTTTATAACTACGCCGGGGAACCTTGGAAGGCCCAATATTGGCTTCGTCAGGTAATGAACCGCATGTATACTGCCGGTCCCGACGGTTATTGCGGTGACGAGGACAACGGTCAGACTTCCGCGTGGTATGTCTTCTCTGCACTTGGTTTCTATCCGGTTTGCCCTGGTACGGACGAGTATGTATTGGGCGCCCCTCTGTTCCGTAAGGCTACCCTCCATTTCGAGAACGGTAAGTCCCTGACAATTGACGCTCCGGATAACTCACCGGAGAACATGTATATCGAGTCTCTCAAGGTGAACGGCGTGGATTATTCCAGGAATTATCTGACGCATGGCGATTTGCTGAATGGCGGTACCTTGAGGTTTGATATGGGCAGCCAGCCTAATATGAAGAGAGGTACGCAGCCGGAAGATTATCCTTATTCTTTCTCGAATGAACTGAAGAAGTAAAGAATAGTAATAATATAGTAAGAAAAGGGTTGCCTCGAAAATAAGTTGATATATCATTTTGTTATTTACTATCTGTATTATAGGTGTTTTTCTTGAATCAGGTGGAAATAATTATTTACTTCGTTAGTAATATTGAGCAAAATGATATATCAACTTGTTTTCGGGGTAACTCTTTTTTTTAGGATTAATGATAAAAAAGATACTTTTTCAGTAAGTGTATTTTCATTGTCTGTTGTTTTATATAGGAATGCGAGAGAATGAATCTCTCGAAGTAATTTATTGTATAACCTATAAATTGTGTTTATGAAAGACAATTATGCTTTTCGGAGTTCGACGTTCATGCGGGCTTTATTAGTTTTGTTGTTCATGGCAGTTTCTATCCAGTGGGGCTTTGCCCAGTTAAACCTGAATGTGTCTCGTGGCACATTGGGGACAGTCATTGAACAAATCAAGTCTCAATCCAAGTATCAATTTTTTTATGACGACAAGCTGGCTGCGCTGTCAGTAGAAAACGTTAAAGTGAACAATGTATCCATTGAAGATGCTTTGAATGTTATTCTCAAGGGGAAGAACATTTCGTATAAAGTGGAGGACAACATCGTTTATCTTTCAGAAAAGACCGCTACTTCACAAGAAGGTAAGCAACAGGGGAAAGAGAGGACTATTACCGGAGTCGTATCAGATGATATGGGGCCTCTGATTGGTGTGAACGTATTGGTAAAAGGTACCAGCAATGGTTGTATTACAGACCTGGACGGTAACTTTACGTTGACCACTACAGAAGCGAATCCGGTACTTGTATTCTCTTATATCGGTTATAAGTCGCAGGAAATTTCGGCGACCGGTTCAGCTTCCATTAATGTACTGATGCAGAATGACACGCAGATGATTGAAGAAGTGGTGGTCACTGCCCTCGGTATCAAGCGATCGGAAAAGGCATTGTCCTACAATGTACAGCAGGTGAATACGGATGCCATTACTTCCAATAAAGACGCCAACTTTGTAAATTCATTGAGTGGCAAGGTAGCGGGTGTGAATATCAATGCTTCTTCATCCGGTGTGGGTGGCGTATCAAAGGTAGTGATGCGTGGTACGAAATCCATCATGCAGTCTTCCAATGCACTTTATGTTATTGACGGTGTGCCTATTTTCTCCGGACGTGGTACTGCCGGAGGTAAGGAGTTCGACTCTCAGGGTTCTTCAGAACCGATTGCCGACATCAACCCGGAAGACATCGAGTCAATGTCAGTCTTGACCGGTGCTGCCGCTGCCGCCTTGTATGGTTCGGAAGCTGCCAACGGTGCCATTGTCATTACTACAAAGAAAGGTAAAGAAGGTAAGGTGAGCCTTACTGTCAGCAGCAATACCGAATTCACCAATCCGTTTGTGGTGCCGAGCTTCCAAAACCGTTACGGTACGGGAACCGGTGGTGTGATGAGTACTTCAGGAGCCATGAGCTGGGGAGCACCTTTGTCTGCTGCCAATAATTACAATTACAGCCCGAAAGATGATTATTTCCAGACGGGTATTATAGGTACGGAAAGTATTTCTTTGTCAACCGGTACAGAGAAAAATCAGACGTATGCATCGGCTGCTGCAGTAAACTCCAAGGGGATTGTTCCCAACAACAAATACAACCGTTACAACTTCACGGTACGTAACACCACTACTTTCCTGGACGACAAGATGACTCTGGACTTCGGTGCAAGCTATATTCTGCAGAATGACCAGAACATGACGAACCAGGGTACTTACAACAACCCGTTGGTGGGTGCTTATTTGTTCCCGCGCAGCAACGACTGGTCTGATATCAGCATGTATGAGCGCTATGACGCTGCCCGTAAGATTTATACGCAATACTGGCCGGTAGGTGACGAAGGTATGGTAATGCAGAATCCTTATTGGATTAACTACCGCAATCTGCGCCAGAACAAGAAGGACCGCTATATGCTGAATGCCGGTTTGAGCTATAAGATTCTGGACTGGCTGACTGTTTCAGGACGTGTACGTTTGGATAACTCCAACAATGATTATACAGAAAAGTTCTATGCTTCTACCAATACACAGCTCACCGAGAGCTCTTCACGAGGTCTTTATGGTATTACCAAGACGCAGGACAAACAGTTGTATGCAGACTTCCTGGTGAGTATCAACAAATATTTCGGTGAAGATTGGTCACTCCAGGCCAACGTCGGTGGTTCATTCTCCGATATACGTTCGGATGCAATGAAAACACGTGGTCCGATTGCTGATGGTGGCGATGCCTTCAGCGGCGAACCGGTAGGTTTGACCAACTACTTTGCCATCCAGAACCTGAGTGCCAGCAAGACACAGCGTTTGCAGGAAGGATGGCGTGAACAGACCCAGTCTCTCTTCGCTTCGGCTGAGCTTGGTTACAAGAACACTTACTTCTTGACGCTGACCGGACGTAACGACTGGCCTTCACAGCTGGCAGGTCCCAACTCCAACAGCAAATCATTCTTCTATCCTTCAGTCGGTGGTTCTGTTGTACTGTCTGAGCTAATGCCTAACTTGAACAAAGATTATCTTTCTTTTATAAAGGTTCGTGGTTCATGGGCATCTGTTGGTAGTGCTTTCTCCAGATATTTGGCTAATCCTCACTATGAATGGAATTCAAGTTCCGGCCAGTGGAGTATCACGACCCAATATCCGTTGTACAATCTGAAACCTGAGCGTACCAATTCTTGGGAAATCGGTTTGAACATGCGTTTCCTCAAGAACTTTGAATTGGACGTGACATATTACAATGCCAAGACTATGAATCAGACATTCAATCCGCAGTTGCCCGTCAGCGGTTGGTCGGCCATGTATATCCAGACCGGCGCCGTACGTAACTCCGGTATTGAGTTGTCACTGAATTACAAGAATACTTGGAAAGATTTTACATGGGATACAGGTATAACCTTCTCCAGCAACAAGAATAAAATCCTGACTTTGGCAGATAATGCCATCAATCCCGTTACCGGTGAGCTGTTCTCTTTGAGTACGTTGAACATGGGTGGTTTAGGTGATGCCCGCTTCTTACTGAAAGAAGGTGGGAGCATGGGTGACCTTTACTCCCTGCGGGATATGAAACGTGATGCCAACGGACAGATTTTTGTGGACCAAAATGGAACGGTTGCTACGGAAGCCATAACGGACCCGGATAAATATATCAAGTTGGGAAGCGTACTTCCTAAAGGTAATTTGGCTTGGCGTAATAACTTCATTTGGAAGAATTTCACAGCAGGTTTCTTGATTTCAGCCCGTTTGGGTGGTGTGGTTTACTCACGTACACAAGCTATGTTGGACTATTACGGTGTGTCCGAGGCTTCTGCCGATGCACGTGATTTAGGTTACGTGTTGGTGAATGGTAGAGATAAGGTAAACCCCGAAACATGGTACGGTGTAGTAGGTAGCGGCACGTCTGTTCCCCAATACTACACTTATTCTGCTACCAATGTTCGTCTGCAGGAAGTATCTTTGGGTTACACCATCCCCAGAAAGTTGTTGAATGATGTGTGCGATATCAAGGTTTCGTTGGTAGGCCGCAACTTGTGGATGATTTACAGCAAGGCTCCTTTCGATCCCGAAAGTGTAGCTTCTACCGATAACTTTTATCAGGGAATAGACTATTTCATGATGCCGGCTTTGCGTAACATCGGCTTTAGCTTGAGCTTTAAATTTTAATACCAAACGATATGAAAAAGAAAAATATTATAAATAAATTGATTGTTGCTCCGTTGGTTATGGGCTTTATGTCCTGTACCGGCAATTATATGGATATCAACTCCAATCCTTATCAACCGGGTGATTTGACTCCGGATGATTATGCACTGGGTTCTGCCATGAGTAACTTGGCAAGTACGGTTATCTCATCAGATGTCAATACGGCACAGTTTACTGATTGTTTGTTGGGTGGACCGTTGGGAGGTTATTTTGCCGATTCAAATGCCGGCTGGTCCAATACAATATCCAATTTTAATGCTACAAATGACTGGACGCGTGTGTTCTTGATAAGTGACCGTATCATTTCAACACTTTACGGTAACTTGAGCACAGTGAAACAAGTATCGGAGAATACCAATAATCCGGTTCCTTATGCCATTGCTCAAATCATAAAGGTTGCTGCCATGAGTCGCGTGACTGATGCGTATGGTCCTATTCCTTATTCTAAAATCGGTCAGGATGGCAAGATTACCATTCCTTATGATACGCAGGAAGAAGTATATAACGCATTCTTCAAGGAACTGGACGAATCCATCGAGGTGCTGACTGAAAACAGAAATGCGGCGTTGGTTGCTTCTGCAGATTTCGTGTACAGTGGTAATGTACAGAAGTGGGTGAAGTTTGCCAATTCATTGAAACTGCGTTTGGCTATCCGTATTGCCAATGTAAGCCCTGCTAAGGCTAAAGAAATGGCTGAAAGTGCAGTGAATCACGAGTTGGGTCTGATTGAAACAAATGCAGACAATGCTACATGGAAGTATTTCGGTACAATTAGCAATCCGTTGTTTGTGGCAGTACGTTACAATGAAGAAGCTTCAGGTGGTGATACCCATCCTGCTGCCGACATCATCTGCTACATGAACGGTTACAACGACAATCGTCGTGCCAGCTATTTTGAGGAATCAAAATGGCCTGGAGAGACTTATGTAGGATTACGTCGCGGTATCAACCTCAGTAAGATGAAGGAGTATTTCATCAATTATTCACGTGTGAAGATTTCCTCTTCTGATCCCGTGCTTTGGATGAATGCGGCAGAAGTTGCTTTTTTGCGTGCTGAAGCCACTGCAATCTATGGTTTCAACATGAAAGGAACCGCTGCTGATTTTTATGAACAAGGTGTCCGTCTCTCTTTCGAACAGTGGGGAGCTACCGGTGTAGACAGCTATCTGGCTGATGAAAGCAGTGTACCTGCTCTTTACAAAGATCCCGCCGGTCTTAATACTTATGAAAAGAACCTTTCAGCCATTACTGTCAAGTGGAATGAAGGGGCATCCAAGGAAGAAAAACAGGAACGTATCATTACCCAGAAGTGGATTGCGAATTGGCCGTTAGGTAACGAAGCTTGGGCTGACTATCGCCGTACAGGCTATCCCAAACTGTTGCCTGCAACCAGTGAAGGTAACTTGAGTGGTGGAATTGTTGATAGCGAGAAAGGTGCACGCCGTATGCCTTATCCTTCTGAAGAATATACAAGTAATACTGAAAACGTGCAAGAGGCAGTAAACAGCTATCTGGGTGGACCGGACAACATGGCTACTGACGTATGGTGGGCACGCAAATAATAACAATAAATGCTGAATAATTATGAAATTATATAAGAAATCATTCAAAGGAATCGCGCTGGCAGCTTTTTCCGTATTGGCATTGTCTGCCTGCTCCGACTGGACGGATTCAGAGAGTATTAAACTGAAAGAACCCGGAATCGACGAACAGTCTCCCGAACTGTATGCCAAGTATCTGAAGAACTTGCAGGAATACAAGAATTCTGACCATAAGATTGTATACGGCTGGTTTGATAATAGTGAGAAAGTTCCTTTCAGCCGCGGGCAGCACATGTCGGATGTTCCCGACAGCCTGGACGTAATTATCGCAACTACTCCCGATTTGGCGGAATTCGAATTGGAAGATATTGCAAATGTACATGAGAAGGGAACGAAAGTATTCTATTCCATCAGCTATGACAATATCTTGAAGGAACATACCGACAAGGTGAAAGAAGGAACAGAAACATCTGCATTCTCGGCTTATCTGTCGGCTGAGCTGAACAGACTGATAGCTCTTGAAGCACCTTTCGACGGTATTGTAGCCGAGTATCGTGGTAGCAATCCTATCTACATGTCCGAAGCCGACAAGGCTGAAGCAAAGGCAAATCAGGATACTTTCTTCGGTGTGATATCCAACTGGAAGAGTGCCAATTCAGGTAAGCAACTGGTGTTCCAGGGGTATCCTGCCAACCTGATAGGCCAGTCTGTGCTCTCTTCTTGTGACCATATCATCTTGATTACAAATGATGTCACGGATGTTGCCCAACTGGGGATAGAAGCGCTTCAGGCCTTGATGGCAGACGGTGTTCCGGCTGACCGCTTCATTGTATCGGCATCTACCGTCTCTCTGGATACAACAGATAAGACTACCGGATATTACAATGCTTTGAGAGCTCTGTCGGAAGCTGCTTATTGGGTGACAGAACCGTCTGCAGAGTTTACAAAAGCTGGTCTGGCTATTGAGAACATGCAGAATGATTATTACAATGCTACCAATACCTATCAATACGTGAGAGAAGCTATCAATATTATGAATCCTGCTCCTAAAAAATAAAAGAATATCATGAAACTGAAAAGTATATATTTAGTATCGATGGCATTATTGGCAGGTGTATTTGCTGCTTGTAATGATAATGACGTTGAGAATTTCGATAATCAGGTGTATATCAACGGCTCGGCGATGACCAGTACTGTGTTGTTGAAAAACACTGTTTCCGATACGGAAGGTTCATTCCGGATTTCAATGGCCCGTCCTGAATCGCAGGATATAACTATTGCCTTGAAGGCGGACCCTTCACTGGTAGCTACTTATAACGCTACCTATTATGACACAGCCGAGGCTCTGCCGGAAAACTATTATACGGTAGAAACTCCGCAGGCTACCATTTTGGCCGGTGCTGTCATTTCAGACGACATCACTGTCAGCTTCAAGAACTTGACGGAGCTGGACCGTGAGAAGGTATATGTATTGCCGGTTACGGTAGACCAGGCAAGCATCGGAGTCTTGAAGAGCTCCGGTACCATGTACTACGTGCTGAAGGGTGCCGCATTGATTAATACGGTTCCTGATATTACCAAGAATCTGGTTTACGTAACTTGGACCAATCCGGATGTTGCCAATAATATGAATAAACTGACGGCAGAAGCGTTGATTCGCGTAAGCAAGTTCGACAAGATGCTGACTTCCATTATGGGTATCGAAGGTAAGTTCCTGCTCCGCATCGGTGATGCCGGAATTCCTCAAAACCAGTTGCAGGTGGCTACAAGTAGCGGCAATGTGACCGATGAGAGTCTGGTTATTCCGACAAACGAATGGACACATATCGCTGTGACCTACGATGCGGATGCAAAAACAGTTATAATCTACATCAATGGTAAGAATATGCTGGAGACTACTTTGGACTGCGGAGTCGTGAACTGGGGCCAGACCATGACCGATGAAGGTAACGGATTCTGGATTGGCCATTCATACAATCGTGACCGTTGGTTGGAAGGTAATATCTCAGAGGTGCGTATCTGGAACAAGGTGTTGACATCAGCAGAAATCAATGCAAAGGACCACTTCTACCAGGTAGAGCCGGATGCTGACGGACTGGTTTCTTACTGGAAGTTCGATGAGGGCGCCGGTACTGCCATTCACGATTATAGCGGAAATGAGAACAATGCTACTGCAGTGGAATCATTGACTTGGACTGCTGTGGAACTGCCCGCTAAATAATTTAGTTATACCTTAATTCAAATAAAAAGATATTGATTATGAAATATATGAATCATGTAAAATCAGGCTTGCTGGCAATGGCTTTTGCATGTGCAGGAATATGCTTCACCGGTTGTGAAGATGATGTTGTCATCAACACCGGCAACAGTGACAAGCTGGATACTGTGGATGGCGTGTATGGCTATGTAAAGTCTGCCGCCGGTGCACGTGAACTTACTCCGATTTCTGTTTTTGGCGACAAGGTTGCTACCGGACATCTCTATTTTGAACTGAGCAAAGCTGCAGAGCAGGATGTTACGGTGACCTTCAAAGTGGACGAAGACGTTTTGGAGGCTTACAATAAGAAGAATGGAACAAGCTATAAAATGTATCCCGCCGATAAGCTGAGCCTGGCGAACGGTGGAACTGCCACTATCAAGGCGGGCGAACAGAAGTCGGCTTCTGTGGAACTGAATATCAATGCCGGAGGCACAATCGGACAGACTTATGCTGTTGCCGTTTCTGCATCTGCCAATAACGGTGTGGAAGTTTCTACAAACAATCAGGAATATATTTACTTGGTAAAGCCTTTGGCTGCTATTCCTGAGAGTATCAGTAAGGGTGATATACTTACACATTGCTTTGTGGAAGTAAATGACGAGAACATCTTGAATATGGGTGAATATACCATGAAGAGCGACGGAAAGCCTTTCTTTGATGTAGTCAGCATTTTTGCTGCCAACATCAATGTGGATAGCAAGACCGGTCGCGTACATGTTTTCTGCAATGACCAGGTTTCCTTCTTGCTGAGAAATGCGGATAAGTTCATCCGTCCTTTGCAGGCTAAGGGCATTAAGGTGGCTATGACTATTCTTGGCAACCATGACGAGGCTGGTATGGGTAACCTTTCGGAAGCTGCCGCCAAAGACTTTGCCAAGGAACTGAAAGCTTACTTGGATATCTATGGCTTGGATGGTATTGACTTTGATGATGAGTACACCAGCTACAACAACTCCAATCCCAGCCCCGGCTTCGAAACACGCTCACGTGCCAACTTCGCGCGTTTGGTTTATGAGTGCCGCCAGGTATTTGGCAACAAGTTGATTGGTGTGTATGAATATGGTTCGCTCGACTCTCCAGACGGTGAGGTAGAGGGTATGAAGGTAGGTGACATTGTGGACTATATGACCTACGGTTACTACCAGAATCAGAATCCCGAGGGAGCCTTTGGCCGTGAAGAGTCTCATTTTGAGAACCTGCCCAAATCCAAGTATGCTCCGCTGCCTTGGAAGATTAATGATGAGTTGAACGGAGGTTGGAGTGGATTTGACAAGAGCAAATTCCAGAAAGTGAAAGATGAAGGTTATGGCATTCAGATGTTCTACAATCCCAAACCGCTGGTGTATCAGTATTATACGTTGCTTTCGGAAATAAGTAAAGTACTTTTTGATGATGAAGTGGAGTGGAGCGGCAAGTACTGGAGCCGTATCGGTGAAGCTTATCAGGGCAAAATGTTGGGTTATGAAGATTTGGTCGGCGAGTGGAAGGTAACTTCCAGCAATTCTCTCTTTACCTATGTGGATGAAGAAGGCAATCCTCGCTGGTGGGATTGGAAAGGCAGTCAGGAGTTTGAGAAGAATGTAATTATAGAGAAGGATGAAGAAGGTACCGGATATGTGGTTTACAACTGGGGTACTTTCCCCGAAATCACCGGTAAGTATCCGATGCATTGCGATTACTATAACGGTGCACTGCTCATCTATCCGCAAACCATTCATGAGGGCGATGCTGAAGACCCTGCTACCTACAAGATGCATTTCGGTACTTACAGCAAGAATTTCCAGTGGAAAGCATATCCTAACTATGATGATTACTATATGGATGGTGCTATTGCTCCTAATGGTGATATGCATATCTATGGCTTAGGCAACAGATGGGCTATCAATCCCTATAAGTATGTAGGCGGTGAGATTGAGACCGACATCTTCCCCGATGTTCCTTACTTCGTGAGTGAGAACTATACGATGAAGAAGGTACGCTGATGCCGTGTTTTCCGTAAACTGAGGTTTCGGAAAACGGATGCTTGAACCTTTTCATACATGAAACAAAGGAGGGCTTTGCTCAAAGTAATAGGGCGGCCCTCCTCAAGCATTCTCATATAACAAGATTCTATTATGAAGCTATACACCTACTTATACAATAAACAATATGAAGAAAAACATGAAATCTAGTTCCATACTGTTGGGCGGACTTTTTCTGCTGGGGGCGGTTTGCAGCTGTACCCAGACGGCACCGGACTATGCGTCTTACGTCAATCCGTTCATCGGTACGGGTGGACATGGGCATACCTATCCCGGAGCGGTAGTTCCCAACGGGATGATTCAGCCCAGCCCCGACACGCGTATCTACGAGTGGGATGCCTGCTCCGGATATTACTATGCAGATACTACTATCAACGGATTTTCACATACCCACGTCAGCGGTACGGGTTGTGCCGATTACGGGGATGTGCTGCTGATGCCCACTGTAGGTCGGCAGGATTACCACTCCATGGGCTCGAAGAGCCAGCAGATGGCGTACGCCTCTGCCTTTTCCCACGAGAATGAAACAGCCGAACCGGGATATTATTCCGTATTTTTGGACCGCTACGGGGTGAAAGCCGAACTGACCTCTACCAAACGTGCGGCGATTCATCGCTATACCTTCCCGAAAGCGGAAGATGCAGGTTTTATCCTCGACCTGGATTACAGTATCCAGCGCCAGAAGAATGAACAGATGGAGCTGGAAGTAATCAGCGATACTGAAATCCGTGGACGCAAGAAGACTGTATATTGGGCTTTCGACCAGTATATCAACTTCTATGCCAAGTTCTCCAAACCATTCACCTATACGCTGGTCACGGACTCCATGGCATTGGACGAAGGCGGTCCGCTTCTGCCTACAGCTAAAGCTTTACTGCAATTCCAGACGGAGCCCAATGAGGAGGTATTGGTAAAGGTAGGTGTGTCTGCCGTGGATATGGACGGTGCCCGCAAGAATGTGGAAGCCGAAATCTCCGGATGGGATTTTGACGGTGTGCGCCGTGCTGCCCGCCAGCAGTGGAACACTTATCTTTCCAAGATTGACATCGATACGAAGGACAACGACCAGCGTACCATGTTCTACACGGCACTTTACCACACGGGTATGCAGCCCAACTTGTTTACCGATGCTGACGGACGTTACTTTGGTATGGACTTGAAGCCCCATCAAGGCAGGGTGGACGAGCCTATCTACACCATTTTCTCTTTATGGGACACTTTCCGTGCCTATCATCCGCTGATGACGATTATTGATCCTGAACTGAACGAGGCTTTCATCCGTTCGCTCATCCAGAAGTCCCGCGAGGGCGGCGTCCTGCCTATGTGGGAACTGGCCGGAAACTATACGGGTACCATGATTGGTTATCATGCAGCCTCCCTCATAGCGGATTCTTATGTAAAGGGATACCGTAACTTCGACGTGCAGGAGGCTTACAAGGCTTGCCTCCGTACGGCAGAATACGATACGACGGGTATTATCACCCATCCTTTGGTTGTGCCGCATCTGATGCCGCAGGCCAAGTACTGGAAGAACAAGATTGGCTACGTGCCTTGCGATAAAGACAATGAATCTGTGGCTAAAGCTTTGGAATATGCTTACGATGACTGGTGTATCTCCGTACTGGCAGGTGCTTTGGACGACGAAGCCAACCGCGATAAGTATGCGGCTTTTGCCGAGGGATATAAAGTTTATTTCGATCCGAGTACCCGCTTCATGCGCGGACTGGACAGTGAGGGCAACTGGCGTACGCCTTTCAACCCCCGCGCTTCCAATCACCGTAATGATGACTATTGCGAAGGTACGGCATGGCAGTGGACTTGGTTCGTTCCCCACGATGTGGACGGACTGGTGGAACTGATGGGAGGACGCGACGCCTTCATCGGCAAGTTGGATTCTCTGTTCACGGCCGATTCCAAGCTGGAAGGTGAATCGACCTCGGTGGATATTTCCGGTCTGATAGGCCAGTATGCCCACGGCAATGAGCCAAGCCATCACATTGCCCATCTCTACAACTACGTAGGCCAGCCCTGGCGTACGCAGGAGATTGTGGATGAGGTGCTGCATACGCTTTACTTCAACAACCCCGACGGACTTTCGGGCAATGAAGACTGTGGACAGATGTCTGCATGGTACATTCTGAATGCGATGGGCTTCTATCAGGTATGCCCCGGCAAGCCGGTATATTCCATCGGACGCCCGCTGTTCAACGAGGCGACCGTTCATCTGAAAGACGGCAAGTCGTTCAAGGTGATAGCCCACAACAACAGCCGCGACAACAAGTATGTGCGGAGCATTGTGCTGAACGGCAATAAGTTGGAGACTCCATTCTTCACGCATCAGGATATAGTGGACGGCGGTACGCTGGAGCTGACTATGGGCAGTGAACCGTTGAAGTGACACAGATAATATACAGAAGGGATGAGCCGAAAAAATCATAATCCTATATCGTGGGTCCCCACCGTATATTTTGCCATGGGATTGCCGTTTGTGGTGCTGAACATGGTTTCTGTGTTGATGTTCAAGGGGCTGGGTATCGGTGACGCGCAGATTGCTCTGTGGACGTCGCTCATCATGATGCCCTGGACGCTGAAGTTCCTTTGGAGTCCGTTCCTTGAAATGTTCAAGACGAAGAAGTTTTTCGTGGTACTGACGCAGATGGTTACCGGAGCAGGTTTTGCTCTGGTGGCTTTGGCGTTGCAGTTACCGTTCTTTTTTGCGATATGCATTGCGCTGCTGGCAGTGATTGCTTTCAGCGGAGCCACGCACGATGTGGCTACGGATGGTGTCTACATGTCGGAACTGAACAAGCAGGACCAGGCCAAGTATATCGGTTGGCAGGGAGCCTTCTACAATATAGCGAAGATTGTGGCGTCCGGCGGGTTGGTCTGGCTGGCAGGTGCCTTGCTGGTAGGTTTCGGTGGGGTGGAGGGTGCCACAGAGGCAGTCCGCCACGAGGCTACCCGGCATGCATGGATGACGGTGATGCTGATATTGGCGGCGGTGATGCTGCTGCTTGGCTTCTACCACATGCGCATGCTGCCATCGGGCGGTGCTGCCGCATCCGGCGCCAAGTCGGCAAGAGAGACGTGGGAGCAGTTGGTGGCGGTAATCAAGGATTTCTTCTTGAAGAAGCACATCTGGTACTATATAGCGTTCATTATCCTTTATCGCCTTGCCGAGGGTTTTGTCATGAAGATTGTCCCTCTTTTCTTGAAGGCGGAGCGTTCGGCAGGTGGCTTGGGACTGAATGAGCAGCAGATAGGTTTGTACTACGGCACTTATGGGGCGGCAGCCTTTGTGCTGGGGTCACTGTTGGCAGGCTATTACATTTCGCACCGGGGATTGCGGCGGACGCTGTTCTCTCTGTGCTGCATCTTCAATCTGCCTTTTGTAGCGTATACCCTGCTTGCCATGTACCAGCCGGAAAGCGGGTTGCTGATAGGTAGTGCCATCGTGCTCGAGTACTTCGGTTATGGTTTTGGTTTTGTGGGACTGACTTTGTTCATGATGCAGCAGGTGGCGCCGGGAAAGCACCAGATGGCACATTATGCCTTTGCTTCGGGCATCATGAATCTGGGTGTGATGTTGCCGGGCACAATCAGCGGTTTTGTCAGCGACTGGTTGGGGTACGAGGCGTTCTTTACCTTCACGCTGTTTGCCACCATTCCGGCGTTCCTCATTACGTACTTCATACCATTTACGTATGCCGATGAGAAGAAACAACAATAACCAATTAATAATATAGAGCAATTATGAGCAACAAAATCACAATGCCTTGGGAAGAACGGCCGGCAGGCTGTAAAGATGTAATGTGGCGTTATTCGGAGAATCCCGTAATAGACCGCTACCATATTCCGTCGTCGAACAGCATTTTCAACAGTGCGGTGGTTCCGTTTAAGGATGGTTATGCCGGTGTGTTCCGTTGTGACAACCGGGCGGTGCAGATGAATATCTTTGCCGGTTTCAGCAAGGACGGCATCCACTGGGAAATAGAGCATGAGCCAATCAAGTTCAAGGCCGGGAATACGGACATGATAGAGTCCGAATATAAATACGATCCGCGCGTGACATGGATTGAGGACCGCTACTGGATTACGTGGTGTAACGGCTACTACGGCCCCACCATCGGCATCGGCTATACTTTCGAT
Source organism: Bacteroides sp. AR29 (assembly GCF_900217715.1). Taxonomy (NCBI): domain Bacteria; kingdom Pseudomonadati; phylum Bacteroidota; class Bacteroidia; order Bacteroidales; family Bacteroidaceae; genus Bacteroides; species Bacteroides sp. AR29. The sequence continues at coordinate 25,114 of NZ_OBMS01000021.1, read as the reverse complement.
TTCAAGGAGTTCTTCCAGTGCGAGAATGCTTTCTTGCCTTTCAACCGCAACGGTGTGTTGTTGCCTCAGAAGTTCGATGGCAAATATGCGCTCTTGAGCCGTCCCAGCGATAGCGGACATACTCCTTTTGGCGACATCTACATTAGCTTCAGCCCTGACATGAAATTCTGGGGCGAACACCGCCATGTGATGGCTCCTACGCCTTTCCCCGAAAGTGCCTGGCAGTGTACCAAGATAGGGGCAGGTTCGGTACCGTTCCTCACGGACGAGGGTTGGCTGATGTTCTATCATGGCGTGATAACCACTTGTAACGGTTTCCGTTACTCCATGGGAGCAGCTATTCTGGATAAGGACAATCCTGCCAAGTTGCTCTACCGCACCCGTGAGTATCTGCTTGCGCCTGCTGCTCCTTATGAGTTGCAAGGTGATGTTCCCAACGTGGTGTTCCCTTGCGCAGCGTTGCAAGATGGAGAACGTGTAGCTGTATACTACGGTGCAGCCGATACGGTAGTGGGGCTTGCCTTTGGGTATATCCGTGAGATTCTGGAGTTCACGAAGCGCACAAGTATTTTGTAAGTACCAAGCAGTTGGCAGGCGCTCGGTATTGCTGAAAAGCGCCTGCCGTAACTGCTTTATACTTAGTTTAATATCACTGCAAAGATACTGCATGCTTTTTGCAGTGCTACTGCAAAGCCGTTGCAGCGCCACTGCAAAGCTGATGCAGCGTCACTGCAAAACTGTTGCAGCGCTACTGCAAAGTAGTTTGCAGTGTCACTGCAGACCGTTTGCAATAACTTTGCAGAGTGCATGCAATGACACCGGCATGGGTAGCGTGCTCACTAACTAATAAAGAACAAATCCTTACTATATTATGAAACGACTGATTACTTTCTGTATCATCTCCTTTGGAATGCTCACGGCATCTATGGCTGCGGAGAAGCATCCTGCGGACTATGTGAATCCTTTTGTCGGTACCACTAACTTCGGTACCACGAATCCGGGAGCCGTCTGTCCCAATGGAATGATGTCCGTAGTGCCCTTCAACGTGATGGGTTCGGAGGACAACAAATACGATAAAGATGCCCGCTGGTGGTCTACTCCCTATGAGTATCACAATTGTTTCTTCACCGGATACTCGCATGTCAATTTGAGCGGTGTGGGCTGTCCGGAATTGGGTTCTCTGCTGCTGATGCCCACTACGGGAGAGCTGTCCGTAGATTATAAGGAATATGGAAGCCGCTATAAGGACGAGCAGGCATCCCCCGGATATTACAGCAACTTCCTGACCCGCTACAATGTGAAGACGGAAGTGACGGCAACTCCTCGCACGGGTGTGGCGCGTTTCACCTTTCCTGCCGGGCAGAGCCATGTGCTGCTGAACCTGGGCGAAGGCCTGACCAATGAATCGGGAGCTTTTCTGCGCCAGACGGGTAAATGCGAGTTTGAAGGTATGAAGCTGCTGGGTACTTTCTGCTACAACCCACAAGCCGTTTTTCCCATCTACTTTGTGATGCGTGTCAACAAGCAGCCCGCCGCTTCGGGCTACTGGAAGAAGCAGCGCCCCATGACCGGTGTAGAGGCCGAATGGGACCCCGATAACGGACGCTACAAACTTTACACCCGCTACCAGAAGGAACTGGCGGGAGATGATATCGGCGCCTATCTTACATTCGATACCGAAGAAGGCGAGCAGGTGGAAGTACAGATGGGAGTCTCTTTTGTGAGCATGGAGAATGCCCGCCTCAATCTGGATACCGAGCAGCAGGGAAAGAACTTCGGTCAAGTGCTGGAAGAAGCCCGTCGCCGCTGGAACGATGACCTTTCGCGCATCCTTGTAGAAGGAGGTACGGAGGAACAGAAAATCGTTTTTTATACGGCACTCTATCATACGCTGATACATCCCAATATCCTGCAGGATGTGAACGGGGAATATCCCGCTATGGAGAGTGATAAGATTTTGACTACCCAAGGCGACCGTTATACCGTCTTTTCTTTGTGGGACACTTACCGCAATGTGCACCAGCTTCTTACGCTGGTATATCCCGAACGGCAATTGCAGATGGTGCGCTCCATGCTCGACATGTACCGCGAACACGGCTGGCTTCCCAAATGGGAACTCTACGGACGTGAGACGCTGACCATGGAAGGTGACCCTTCCATTCCCGTCATCGTCGACACCTGGCTGAAAGGTCTGCGCGACTTTGATATAGAACTGGCCTACGAAGCCATGCGCAAGGGAGCCACCCTGCCGGGAGCGGAGAATCTGCTCCGACCGGACAATGACGACTACGTGTCATTGGGATATGTGCCCCTGCGGGAGCAGTATGACAATTCCGTTTCGCATGCCCTGGAATACTATATTGCCGACAATGCTTTGTCGCGCATAGCCGCTGCGCTTGGCAAGAAGGAGGATGCCCGTCTGTTCCACGAACGTTCGCTGGGCTACAAGCATTATTACTGTAAGGAGTACGGTACTTTCCGTCCTATCTTGCCTAACGGTGAATTCTATGCTCCTTTCGACCCGAGGCAGGGAGAGAACTTTGAGCCGAACCCCGGATTTCACGAAGGTTGTGCCTGGAACTATACTTTCTATGTTCCCCACGATGTGAAAGGGCTTGCCCGGCTCATGGGTGGAAAGAAGCCGTTCGTAGACAAGCTTCAGCGTGTGTTCGACGAAGGACTGTACGACCCTGCCAACGAACCGGACATTGCATACGCCCATCTTTTTTCTTATTTCAAGGGTGAGGAGTGGCGCACGCAGAAAGAGCTGCACCGCCTTTTGCAGAAGTATTTCAAGAATGCCCCCGACGGAATTCCCGGCAATGATGATACCGGAACGATGTCCGCTTGGGCTATCTTCAATATGATGGGCTTTTATCCGGATTGTCCCGGAGAACCGGCTTATACGCTGTCTACTCCGGTATTTGATAAGGTGACCATAAAGCTCGACCCTAAGTATTGGGGACGCGACCAACTGGTGATAGAGACGGAACGCCCGTCGGCAGAGTCGCTTTATATCCGTGAAATGGAACTGGGAGGAAAAAAACTGTCCCGATATCGTATCACTCATGAAGAACTGGTGCAGAGTGGAAAACTGCGATTTAGGCTTCGATAGGTATTGTGAGTCAGGATAGCATCGGTGATGGTTTAGGTTGCCCGTCGTTGACAGAGTTCATGTCAGTGGCGGGCTTTTCTATGCAGGTTGGCTTCCGGTAGGTTGATAGGGTATTTCGAACCAGAATTCGGAACCTTTCCCCGGAATAGAGCTGACGCCCACTTTTCCGTTCATTTTCTCGGCAATCATGGTGCAGATGGAGAGTCCGAGACCCGTGCCTTGTTTAAAACTGTTTAGCTTGACAAAGCGTTCGAATACATCCTTTTGCTTTTCAGGAGGAATGCCGCAACCGGTATCACGGACAAAGAAGCGAATCCTGTCTTCTTGCGGCAGGTGATAACCAATGTCGATGAAACCTTCTTCCGTATGCTTGAGGGCGTTTGACAGATAATTGTTCAGTACTTGTCTTACCCGTTTGGGGACTGTGTGAATAATACAGTAATCCGCACCGGGCAGGAGACGTATACTGACTTCGGACGGAAGTTTCAGTTTTGCCATCGTCTGCATTTCATCAAGCGTCTTGTTTACATCCATATCTCCTTCTGTGAATTCGAGAATGCCAGCTTCGATGCGTGACAGGTCGAGAATATCGTTAATCAGTTGCAGCAGCAGCTGGGTGTTTTCTTCGATGATATGTATGTATTCCTTTGTATCTTCGTCTTGTATTGCATCGGAAAGTATGGAGGAGAAGCCGACAATGGCGTTTAGCGGAGTGCGTATCTCGTGGCTCATATTGGCAAGAAAAGCCGATTTCAGGCGGTTGGCTTCTTCTGCTTTCTCTTTGGCTGCCAGCAGTTCGGTGATGTCCAGTGCAGAACTGACAATCCACCTCTCTTTCCCTTTGTTGTAGGACACCAGCGTTTTGTGAAACGACAGAATATACTCTCTGCCTTTGGGATTGACAAAGTGTTTGATGTAGGACTGGGGAGTTTTCGACTCTTCAACTTCTTTGTCTGTCTCTTGGATGAAATTATCTTGCATTAGGGGTTTGAACTCCTCTTCATAGTGTCCCACAATATCCTCAGCGGGGACTTCCATCATCTCTGCCGCTTTTTTGTTCCATATCAGGTAGCGTCCTTCATCGTTTTTGTCTTTTACTGTCGTGGCGATGGGAAGGTTCTCCAGAATACTTTCAAGGAAGAAACGGTATTTTTCGTTTTCCCGGCGTTGGACTTCATCTTCCGTAATGTCGCGTATGAAGGCCATGACATTATTTCTGTTGAGGTAGACCATGCGCACTGCGATATATAGTTTCTCACCACTTTCTATTCTTATCTTTAGGGTCAGGCTGTCCGAAGTGCGGGTATTCAGTACGCGTAACAGCGACGTCATGTATTTCCGGCATTCATCGGCGTCTGTCACTAAATTATTGATATTTAGAACTCCCGGATTCAGGAACGGAAGTCTGTTTGCCTTTTCGGTAGGTGTATTAAGTAGTTTTACGACAATACCTTGTCTGTTCAGCAGATATACTGGAATGTCTATTGCCCGGATAATCTGTCTGTTCAGACTTTTGTATTTATGATTTATCCAGTATAGAAAGCTTGCAGATGTAACGGCAATTAACAGAAATAACTGTACTTCTCCAAATAATGTAAGATGCATACGCGGTGTCTTTCATTTCGTCTGTCCCCATTGACGAAGGTTATTATATAAAAAGCGCGAGGACTGTTATTGTCTATCTGCATTCGAGGCTCTGGAAAATGCCCACGTCATAAATAGACAACAGTCCCCACGCCTAAGTATATAATAACATAGACGTGAAGAAACTGTTGCTATCATCCCATGACGTTTATTGAATTTTCCAGATTCCGAATAGGCAGGAATAATAACTTTCGCTTCTTGCGTTCTTATCGAATCAAGTCAAAAATGGCCGTTATCACTATAACTGCCAAGACTTTGGTGCAAAAGTAGTATATTTTTTTTGGATGTACGATATGATGAGGAGAATAAAGTGTATATGCAAACAAAGCGTGATGGTATTTGACCGTCACGCTTTGTATAGTCTGCCATTAAAAGTTGTTGTTAGAGAGAATTGTTAGAGGATTTATTTCATGGCTTCTATGGTATATCCTTGTTGTTTCAGAAGGTTCAACACTCCATTGTCTCCGGGCAGGTGTCCGGCACCGACTACGAAAAGGGTGGGGGCTTCCGTCATGATGGCAGGCATCTTTTCAACCCATGCCTTGTTGCGGTTATCCAGCATGGCTTCCATCTCACCGGGCAGCGGGTCGCATGAATTGCCGTCGCGCTCTTCCATCAGTTGCAACATGGCGTCCAGGTCTTGCTTTTCATAAGCGGCAATCAGGCGCTTGCTTTGCTCGATACCTTTCTCGATGTCACTGATAGCGCAGTAGAGGAGGTTTGCCTGGCGTTGCAGCGTCTGGCTGTTGAACAGAATGTCTATTTGTGACTGGGCTGTTTCCAGACCGCCAACTTTCTTGCCTTGCTGTCCGGCCTGCTGCTGGAAGTAAGTGTCGAGCTGTTCTTGCGGGTTGAAGCCCGGAGTATGTTTCATGTAGAGCAGGACGACAAGCTGCTGGTTGATGGCAGCCGGTTTCAGTTGAGCAAGCATGGCGATGTCTACCATCATATTCTCTTTTACAACTTTACCCACTTCTTCGTATTGCTCGGGAGTAAAGAGGTTTTGCAGCGTGGTGTCTTTGGGCATCATCATCTGCTGTTGCATGCTTTGCATGAAGGCGGGAGTCGCCATTTCGCTCATCACAACTTCCCCGTAGACTTGGGTGGTTTCGTTCATGGCCTGCGGCATGGCGGCGATGCTGTCCTTGATGCTGAGTGGAGAGAGATGGTAAGTACCGAAAATATAGGATGGTTTCTCTAATCCTTTACCGGATACTTTCCATAAAAGTTGTGCATTGGCGCTCAGCGCAATGCTGATGAATAAGAGGATGCCTAAAAGTTTCTTCATTGTTTTCTTCTTTTAATAGTTTCTGGACTATCAGTCGGGACAGAGTAAAGAAAATCACAAGAAGGGAAAAATTAGTATTATTTTATTCTTCCTCCGCAGAGCCAGTGTTGGGTGTAATATTTTTCCCGGAGGTTGCTGACTATGACTCCCTGGCTGGTGCTGGCATGTATAAACTTGCCGTCCTTGAGGTAGATGCCTACGTGTGCCACTTTTTTGCGGGAAGCACGGCTGGTGAAGAACACCAAATCTCCCTCACGCAAGTTGCGGCGGGAGATTTTACTGCTCTCTTTCAGTTGCCCGTCTGTGCTTCTCGACAGACGGGTGTGGTAAACTTTTTTATACAGTTGCGATACCAGTCCGGAGCAGTCCGTTCCACGTTTGCTGTCGCCACCTGCGCGATAGGGGGTGCCTATCCATTCGGAGGCATGGATGTATAGCTTGTGGTTGTCCTGCAGTTCAATATCCACTCCCAAACGGACGGATGCCTGCGCCAGGGCTTTGTAGTCCAGGCGTGGCGCGGAAGTATGGCAGGAACTTAAGCCTATCAATATAATGGTAAGAGCTACTATATAAGAAAGATATTTTTTCATGCTTCCGAATTTTTTTCTTCTACCGTTTTATCTTCTTTTTCCGTTATTTCTTCTACGGCTGCTTCTACTACCGTTTCTTCTACCACGGCTTCTTCCTCCACACCGACGTTGAAGTAAGCTTCCAATTCCTGCTCGGCAGAGTTGTTCTCATTTCGTATATCGCGGATAATAACACCGTTTTCTAACAATGCAATACGTGGACAAACGTCCACTGTGTGATTCAGGTTATGGCTGGAAATGATGACGGTGGCTCCGTGCTCTTCATTGTATCTTTTCAGCAAGTGTTTGATTACAGACTGTGAACTGGGGTCAAGGAAGTTGAACGGTTCATCCAGAATCAACAGTTGCGGGTGATGTAGCATAGCGGAGATGATGCCGATTTTCTGCTTGTTTCCGGCAGAATAGTTGCGGATGAATTTTTTCTGCCCCATCACTTCGCCGTTCATGAAGCGTTCGAAGGGAAGCAGGCGTTCGTCTACCTCCTCTTTCTTCAGACCGTACATCTTACCGATGAAGTAGAAGTATTCTTCGGGGGTGAGGTAGTCTATCAGGAAACCGTCGTCTATAAAGGCTCCCGTGAAGTTCTTCCAGTCCTCGCTTTTGCTGACGTCAATGTCATTGATGGTTACATTGCCCCGGTCTGCCTGCAGTAAGTCAAGAATAAGCCGGAAGAGGGTGGTCTTGCCTGCACCGTTGTTGCCTACCAGTCCCAGCATATCGCCTTGCCCGATGGTGTAGTTCTCTATATCTACGGCTTTTTTTGTGCCGAAATTCTTTTGTAAATTGTTGATGCGTATCATGTTAGTGATTGATGTTTAATGATTTCTATTTCTGTCTACTGTCCCTGAAGCCTTCCATATTCTTGTAGCGGCGTTTCATGAGTCGGTGATATACATTCATCAGCCAGAATTTGGAAGTGGCGATGAATGCCACGCCGATGCCGATAAGTATCCAGGGGGTGACCTCTTTGCCAAAGATGGCATTCAGTGCAAAAAGCAGCAGTAAAGGTATGCCGAAAGCACCTCCTGAAATCAGATTCTGCAGACCGGTGCCTATATTCTGCCGGCTGGTCATCTTTGAATTCAGGTCGGTAGTCTTATTGTTGTAGACTGCCAGTTGGAACAGACAGCAGTATACGGCTCCCGGAATGAATATCAGCCATGCAATGCAACCGAGTACGGATACCTTCCCGGTAACCATACCGGGAATCATCAGAATCGTAGGAATGAGCAATGCAATGCTGTACAGTATGTATTTGGCACGCAGCAGCGAGTAGATAGATTCCTTGCGGCTCATCAGTCCGTCAATGTAATTGCCTTCGTAACCCATCAGTGTGCTGAGGAACATGATGCCGAAGATAATGTAATTATAAAGGACGAAGAAATCTCTCAGACCTCCGTCATACACATCGGAAAAGCTAATGATACTACTGAACATTATCACTACACCGGTGATGGAATAGAGCGAACGCTTACAAATCTTGTTGCGTAGCAATAACTTGAGTTCCAGTCTCATGTATTCGCCTATTTCGCCGTAGCGGTCGAGGAATTTGTATTCGGATACATGTTTTATCCGTGTATCTTCCACTTTGTTCAGTTCATTGTAGATGAGTTTCTGCATCAGGGTGCGGTTGATGAACCACATGAGGGCGATGGCAGTCAGTACACCGATGAATGACAGTATATTACCGGTGATGAACCCTTCTCCCAGATTGACAAAACAGTCGAAAAGCGGACTGTTGTCCGGAATGAATAGTGCGGCGGCAATGCCACCATATACTACTACCGGTAATGCCAGCCACCAGATGCGCTCACCCATCAGTGTGCGGCACAACAAGAACCAGTAGTTATTGAATACCATCAGCAGCCAGATGCCAATGCAATAGGTCAGCACACCACTGATTCCATAGAATTTGGTGACGGTGATGATGGAAAACGGAACAAACAGAAACAGCCAGAACAGATTGAAGCCATCCAGTCCGGAACGGATCAGCAGGAAGTCTATAAGACGATTCCGTTTGATGGGAAGCAGTAGGTAGGGCTTCACTTCCTGGGTGGGTGTTTTTTGGAAAGGCAGGCGTATCAGGAAATCCAGCACAAGGACAAATATCAATCCGGAGTTCATTACGTGATAGGCTTCTGTGGCACCACCGTCAAAGGCGAATGCAAAGGTCGTACCGAAGAATATCAGGTAACCGGCCCAGAAGACGAACATGAAGTACATCCAGAATTTTCCGAATTTACTTTTTTCGTACATCGGATTTCGTTTTTCTGCCAGTTTTCCGTGCTTGCGCAAATCTAAGAAAAGACTCATAGTATTTGTATATATAGAGTTTGTATAAAAAAAGCTGCGCTGCCTTTCATCGAACAACGCAGCCTTCTGTGTGTATGGCTCTCTTATTCTTTGTCAGGAGTTTCAGGACTGATCATTGATACCTCAATCTCGTTCTTCTGCTTGAACAAGTCGTCGGTGAACTTCTGGATGTCCTTCACGGTGATGCTGTTGACAATCTGTTCGTAATCCTTTATCGGATTCATACCGGTGAACAGGTATTCGTCAATGCTTCCCAGCCAGTAGCTGTTCTCCTTCAAGTCTTCGGCATGTTTCTTCAGCATGAACTCCTTCACTTTATTCAAGTCTCCTTCCGACGGACCTGCTTTGGCGATGTTGTCGAGTTCTGCAAAGATAATCTGCATCAGCTTTTCTCTTTTTGCCGGAGCGGTTTCGAATACAATCTGCAAGAGAGCCTTTTCTTTCGGATATTTGCTTAATTGGCCGCCTACATATACACCGTAAGTGCCCCCTTCGTCTTCACGTACCTTGGCTGTATAAACCAAGTCGAGAATCTGGCTGGTCATACTCAGCAGGATGTCATTTTTCAGGTCGTACTTGCAGTCACCGTTCAGCAGGACAAAGTTCGACGCTTTGGCAGTTTCCTGCTTCCGTACGAATTCGTTCTTATAAACTCCCTGGCGCATGTCCACTTTATTGTCCTTGAATGTTTCCTTGCGGTTGATGGCAGGCAGTGAACCCAGGTACTCGGCGATGAGTGGTTTCATTTCCTCCACATTCACATTTCCTACAAAGATAAAGGTAAAATCGCTGGCATCTTTGTAGCGGTCTTGATACATGGACAGAATCTTGTCATAATCCATCTTGTCAATCATGTCCGCCTTTATTCTGGCTCTTCTGGGATGGTGCATGTAAATACCGGCCGAGACAGAGTCACTGAACGCCACCTGGGGATTCATTTCCATATTCTGCAAAGCAGCTTTGTTGCGGTTCTTGTAGGATGCGAAGGCATCGTCGTCACGGCGTGGAGCGGTGAACGTCAAGTAAGTGAGCTGCATCATTGTTTCGAAGTCTTTCGGTGAACAGCTGCCATTGACGGTTTCTGTCTTGTCACCGATACCATAGCTGACGGAAGCTTTCTTGCCGGCCAGAACTTTTTCCAGGTCTACGGCACTGAAATTACCCAGACCACCGACACTCACTGCATCCAGTCCGTTGATGTTGATGATTTCCGAGTCGGGGAACAAGGAACTACCGCCTAGGCTGACTCCCTTCATGCGGATTTCGTCTGCCTTGAAATCTGTCTTCTTGATAATGACCTTGACTCCGTTGGAGAGTGTCAGCGTTGTAGTGCCGAATGTATCATCTGTCTGCTCGGATACAATCTTTCCGCCTTTCGGGGCTTCGGCCATCAAAGGTTCATCCGACACCTTGTCTACGTAGGCAGTCAGTTTTTCAGCTTTAATATCTTTCAGAATCTTCTTGATTGCATCTTCTGTCGGCATTTTCAATCCTTCCTTATCCGGACCGAGAATTGCGACTACCTGGTTACTGTCTGTCACGAGGGCTTGCATCATCTGGTTCAGTGCGGCAACCGGAATGGCGGGAGCTATCTGATTGATGATGGCGTATTCGTTTTCGATGCCCGGAATCGGTTCGTTATCGAGGAAATGACGGACATATTCATCCACGTACTCTTCATTCTTGCGTTTGTCACGCTCGTTATAAGCAGATTCCAGTTGGCGCAGATATTCGGCACGGGCACGGTTGTATTCCGTTTCCGTAAAGCCGAATTGGCGGGCGCGTTCTGTTTCGCGCAGGAGAGTGGCTATTCCATTTTCTATGGCATCTTCCTTGCAGACAACGACACCGGTGAAGGCATCTTTGGTTTTGGCAACAAAGAAATCATCGTCATAAGTGGCGGCATATATATAAGGAGGATTGGCGGTCTGTACCAATTCGTTCAGACGCGCATTCAGCATATTGTTGATGAGCGTGGTTGCATAATTCTGTACCAGATAGCCCATGTCGCCTTTCTGCTCGTCAGGAGTGGCTTCGTGCTTGTTGAAGATGAGGGCTTGTACATTGGACTGTTCCTTGTCCTGATAAACCAATACAATAGGCTCCTTGTTGTCGTTTACCGGATAGTACTCGCGTTTGGCAGCATTGGGCTGGGCGGGAATATCAGAAAACATTTTCTTGATTTGGGCTTCGATGGTGTCCACATCTATATCGCCAACTACCACAATACCCTGAAGGTCCGGACGGTACCACTTTTCATAGTAGTCTCTCAAAGTTTGCGGTTTGAAGTTCATAACGACCTCCATCGTTCCGATAGGGAAACAAGTGGCATACTTCGTTCCTTCGAACATGACTGGAAGCATCTTCTCCTGGAAGCGTTGTATGGCGCTCATACGGGTGCGCCATTCTTCGTTGATGACTCCGCGTTCTTTGTCTATTTCCTTCGGGTCCAGGGTCAAATCGTTACTCCAGTCGTGCAGAATCAGCAGGCAGGAGTCGATGGCTCCCGGAGTAGTGACCGGCACATTGGAAATGTTGTATACGGTTTCGTCTACGGAAGTATAGGCGTTCAAGTTCTCACCGAATTTCACCCCGATACGCTCCAGGTATTGCTTCAGTGCATCACCGGGGAAGTGGGTCGTTCCATTGAAACACATGTGTTCCAGGAAGTGGGCAAGGCCGCGCTGGTGGGCTTCTTCCTGAATGGAGCCTACCTTTTGGGCAATGTAAAAGTCGGCCCGGTTTGCAGGCTGGCTGTTCTTGCGGATATAATAGGTCAATCCGTTGTCCAACTTTCCGATACGGACATTTTTGTCGACCGGGATAGGCGGCATTTGCTGTGCAAATACCTGCTGAAAATTGCAGCAAAGAATTAACGCTACAATCCATAAACCACGTAATAGATGTTTCATATTATTATGAATTTAAATTGTTCTTGAACTATCTGTCGGACAGCCCTTGGATAAATCACAACTTCTGTTGTTTTTTTCGGATTCCATTCCGGATAAATGGAATTTATCTGACTGCTTCTCGGATGCGGACCAATTTGGTCAGCAGGTCTTCCAGCAGGTCGAGTTTCAGCATGTTGGCGCCGTCACTCTTGGCTACGGCGGGATTTTCGTGGGTTTCGATGAACAGTCCGTCTACACCTACGGCAACACCGGCTTTGGCTACGGTCTCGATAAGTTGCGGCATACCTCCCGTGACGCCACTGGTCTGGTTGGGCTGTTGCAAGGAGTGGGTTACATCCAGGATGACGGGGAAACCGAAGGTCTGCATTTCGGGGATGCCGCGATAGTCGATGACTAAATCCTGATAACCGAAAGTAGTTCCGCGTTCCGTCAGCATGACGTTCCTATTGCCTGCTTCCACTACTTTATCAGCCGCAAAGCGCATGGCAAGCGGAGAGAGGAACTGCCCTTTCTTGATGTTGATGGTTTTTCCGGTTTTGGCGGCGGCTACAAGCAGGTCTGTCTGCCGGCAGAGGAAGGCGGGAATTTGCAGAATATCCACATATTCGGCAGCCATGGTGGCTTCTTCGGCTGCATGAATGTCGGTCACGGTAGGTACTCCGAAGGTGGTGTGCACTTTTTGCAGTATCTTCAGCGCCTTTTCGTCGCCGATGCCCATAAAGGAATCCAGGCGGGAGCGGTTGGCTTTGCGGTACGACCCTTTGAATACATAGGGGATTTGCAGTTTTTCGGTGATAGTCACGATACGTTCGGCAATGCGCATTGCCATTTCTTCTCCTTCGATGACACATGGACCTGCCAGTAGGAAGAAGTTTCCGGCAGGATTATTCTTTAATTCAATCATAGGTTGTTACTGATTAAGTATTTTCAATTGGGTATAATCAATGTTATTGCTTCATGCAGTACGCTGATGTCCAGTGGAAAATGACGGTCGAGAATACGTCCGTCCAAATCGACAGAGGCATTTTGCGCACGCAGCACTTTTACTTTTTGCGTACGGTAGGGCATCACTACCTTATGGTTCAGAATCCGCCCTTGGATAAGCATCCACAATCCCGACCATAGTTGCAGCAATTCGGGACGGTAAATGACGGAAACATCCAGCCAGCCATTATAGGGCACTGCACTAGGCGCTTGTCCGTATCCCCACGCACTGCCTATGCAGACAGTCATGATGCGTCCGCGTATATGCTCGCCGTTTATCTTGAGATGCATGCGGTACAGCTTCCGTTCGAAGATAATGGATAGCAGTGCCATGAAGTAAGAGAGGAACTTCACTCCCCAGAAACGCTTGCACTGGTCGGTGATTTTCACGATACGGGCTCCCAGGCCTATGTTGATGGCATTGAGAAAGTAGCGTGTCAGATGCTTTTCACCGTCGTAATAATAGCAGGTACCCACGTCTATTTTCCGGCGGCGGTTGTTGATAATGCAATCCACCGCTTTCTTGTAATCCGAACTCATTTCCCAATAGTCGGCAAAGTCATTTCCTATACCATTGGGGATGATGCCGATGGCTATATTCTCCTTGTCCGGTGCATTGGAAAGCATGATGCCGTTAATGACGTCATTCAGTGCGCCGTCACCGCCTACTACAACAATGGTGCGGTAGCCGTTGTTGGCGAGGATGCCTGCCAGACGCTCTACCGAACCGAACCCTTCGGACTGCACATAGTCGTAAGGCACACCTTTGCTGTCCATGTATTCTTTGATTTCTTTCCACCGTTTCTGCACTTTCCGTGTTCCGGCTTTGGGGTTGTATATCACTCCCAACTTTTCGGGTTCTGCACTCATGATTCTATTTACAATTTGACTATTTACTATTTACGATTTAAATCACCCGGTCACTTTATCATTTCATCATCCTTCCAACTTCTTCTTTACAAAAGCTATCTTTTCTTCCATCGGCCACTGGGCATTCATCCAATGGATGGTAAATCCACGCCGTTCCATACGGCGGAACCAGGTCATCTGGCGTTTGGCAAACTGGTGGATGGCTGTTTCCAGTTGCGTGAACATCTCTTCATAGGTCAACTTGCCGATGACATAAAGTGTCAGATACTTGTATTCCAGTCCGTAATAGATGAGGTCATCCGGTTGGATGCCTTGCTCTATCAGACGTCGCACTTCGTCTATCATTCCTTCTTCCAGGCGCTGGTGCAGGCGGCGGGTGATTTTCTCCCGACGCAATTCCCGGTCGATGTCCACACCTATGATGAGACTGTTCATCTGGGGGAAGGAACGTTCGTCTACTGGGGTATGGGCATAATACTCTTCGATTTCGATGGCTCGTATGGCACGTTTGGCTGTGTCCACATCCGTAGTATTGTGCAGGCTTTTGTAACCTTTCAGTATGTCGGTCAGTTCTTCCAGCGATTTGTCCGCCAGACGGGTGCGCAACTCAGGATTCTCGGGTACGGGCAGCAGACGGTAGCCTTTCAGCACTGATTCGAGATACATTCCGGTTCCTCCACATACAACGGGCAGGCAACCTTTTTGTTTAATAGTCTCGTAAGCATTCAAGAAATCACGCTGATACTCGAAAACATTGTACTTATAGCCCGGGTCGGCTATGTCGATGAGGTGATAGGGAATCTGTTTCCCGTCGACGGTATAGTCGGCAAGGTCTTTGCCGGTGCCCAGGTCCATCCCCCGGTAGATTTGCCGTGAATCGGCACTGATGATTTCCGTATGGAGTTCGGCGGCCAAGGCGGCTGCAAATGGAGTCTTTCCTGAGGCGGTAGGCCCTAATATGGCGATTAAATCATAGTCTGGCATATATAAGTTCTTGTTAATCTCATTACAAAGATAGTGCAAACCGAATGCAGAATAAAATGAACTCGTTCATTTTTTATGCTGAGGTGCAGCTTATCTTCGTGTTAGTGCAAAGATAATGCAAACTGGGAGTATAATGGAAAGAACTTGCTTATTTTTTTACGTGATGCTATACCTCCTTTTCTATTTTGAAGCAGAAAAAGTGAAAAAGGACGTGAAAACGAGCATTTATCTTATTAAAATGTGTTATGAAACATGCTTTTTTTCTTGGAAAGTTTGTCAATGTCCCAAAAGTCCGTACCTTTGCAATGTGTTTTTCATAGTATTAGATTTAAGGTTAACAAAGGTTGGAGTACAGCGGTACTCCTTTTTTTATGCCCTAAACTGAACTTTGGCACATTTTTTTCTGTACTTTTGCACTATATCTTGAATGAACAAACATATTCACCTTTTATGAAGCTCTGTATATAGCTACGCTCAACGAATAGCCCTGCTTGATAAAGCTATTCAGCTATCTGGCAAGCGATGCCCCGTTTGCCATAGAGATTGTATATCCTTTTATTCATGAATTTGCAGGATAGCATGCTGTACTTGTACAGTGTGTTGTTTTGTGCTATTTTATTGTTGAGCAATGCATTATACATATAAACAGATATGGCTTATCAACTTTCCGGTAATGATGAGCATTTTGATGGAGCAGCTGATAAATATAACCGATGCTGTTTTCTTAGGTCACGTTGGCGAGGTGGAATTGGGAGCATCTGCCATTGCAGGGATTTATTATTTGGCGATCTACATGCTTGGGTTTGGATTTAGTATCGGATTGCAGGTGATGATTGCCCGAAGGAATGGAGAATGTGATTATGGTAAGGCTGGGAAGATATTCTTTCAAGGTTTCTTCTTTTTATCGGGATTGGCCATTTTGCTTTGTCTGCTGATGCAGGCAAGTTCTCCTTTCATATTGGGAAGGTTGATTTCCTCACCGGAGATTTATCGGGCTGTAATTCAGTATCTGGACTGGCGCAGTTTCGGTTTGCTGTTTTCGTTTCCGTTTTTGGCTATCCGTTCTTTTCTTGTGGGAATAACATGCACTCGGGCATTATCGTGGGCTGCAGCCGTTGCAGTAGTGATTAATATTCCTTTGAATTATATTCTGATATTCGTTGGAGGACTGGGAATATCGGGAGCTGCCATTGCTTCTTCTCTGGCAGAGATGGGTTCTTTGGCGATGCTTCTTTTCTACGTATGGCTGAAAATAGATAAAGGGAAATATGGATTGAAACCGGTATATGACGGAAAGCTGTTGGTGGATGTGCTGAGCTTGTCGGTATGGAGCATGCTTCATGCCTTTATCAGCGTGGCTCCGTGGTTCTTGTTTTTTGTGGCGGTGGAACATTTGGGTAAAACGGAATTAGCCATTTCCAATATTACGCGAAGTGTATCTGCTGTCTTTTTTGTAATAGTCAATTCTTTTGCGGTCACTACGGGTTCGCTGGTCAGTAATGCGATTGGGGCTGGAGAAAGGAGGGCTGTTTTCATTATCTGCCGTAAGATACTGAGGTTGGGCTATTCTGTTGGATTTCCACTGATAGGGGTAGCTGTATGCTGTAATCGCTTGATAATAGGAATCTATACAGATAACGAACTGTTGACGGAGCAGGCTTTCATCCCTTTTGTTGTGACGTTGCTGAATTATACCTTTGCCTTGCCAGGCTATGTATATCTCAACGCAGTTGGAGGGACCGGTAAAACCCGGATTACTTTTCTTTTCCAAGTGACTACCACTGTCGTGTATTTGGGGTATCTTTATTGGTTAAGCGCTTGCACTCATGCATCCTTGGCTATTTACTTAACGGCAGAATACCTTTTTGTGATTTTGCTGGCACTGCAATCGGTTTTCTATTTAAGAAGTAAACAATATTAGAAACATATCGAATTATGATGACTAAAATATATCCGCGTACGGGAGATAAGCAAACCGTATATCTTAATGCTGTTGTAAAGGATCCTCGAATAGAGGTTGGTGACTATACTATTTATAATGATTTTGTAGCTGACCCTTTGTTGTTCGAGAAAAACAATGTGCTGTATCATTACCCCATCCATCAGGAGAGGCTGGTTATTGGTAAATTCTGTTCCATTGCTTGCGGTACGAAATTTCTGTTCAACTGTGCCAATCATACGTTGAAATCTCTGTCTACTTATACATTTCCTTTATTTTACGAAGAGTGGGGATTGAAGAAATCGGACATAACGGATGCATGGGATGACAAAGGAGATATTATAATAGGTAATGATGTTTGGATTGGTTATGAAGCGGTGATAATGGCTGGTGTTCATATAGGAGATGGGGCGATTATTGGTGCACGTGCTGTTGTGACTAAAGATGTTCCCCCTTATACAATTGTAGGGGGAACTCCTGCCAAAGAAATCAGGAAACGTTTTGATGAGGATGTGGTGAAGAAATTATTGCGGCTGCAATGGTGGGATTGGTCGATTGATGAGATACGCTGTTACTTGCCGCATCTTGTACAAGGCTGTTGGGATAGATTTCCTTAATAATCCATCATCAGTGAGTTGCCGGTCTTGCCTCGTGAAATGTCAAGGTTAGGCGGTGCATAGCTCTGGTTACAGCTACATAAAGCATACTCTTGTCAATCTCCGAACGGTAATTTCTCTCATCCGTCTGTGGAATAATGACTTCGTCAAACTCAAGCCCTTTTGCCATGTGAGCAGAGGTGATGACGATGCCTTGCACAAATGCGGAGCTTTGACTTGATAGGAAGCTGATATCATTGGCATATGATTTCAGCATGTCTGCCATCTTCCTGGCTTGCTGCTCCGTCTTGCATATGATGCCAAGAGACTTATATCCGGATTTCCGGTAAGTGGAGATTAGCCCCATAATGCCGGACAGTTCTTCTACGGCACTGCCGAACTGCAGGATTTGTGGCTTTTCTCCATGCCGGGCAACCGGTTCCAGCTCTGCGTTAGGATGAATCTTTTGCGCAAAATCCGTAATCTCGAAGGTGGAACGATAACTCTTACACAATTTCATGATTTCACTTGCAGTAAGTGACTTTTGGATAGTTTCTGCTGTGGATGAGCCATAAGGATTCACGGACTGTCCTGCATCGCCCAACACGGTTTTCCGGCATGGAAAGAGTTTCTGTATTACCTTGTACTGTATGGGCGAATAGTCCTGCATCTCATCTATCAACAGATGTTTGACTCTGAATGGCTGGTTCCCGTTTCCCTCCAATGCCAAGTGTAGGTATGCCAGCGGTGCCAAGTCTGAGTATTCGAGTGTATGTCCCTTTCGCATTTTGAACATTCCGGGATTATTTGTCCATTTAAAGAAATCTTTGTAGACTTGAATGTCGTTATTGCCTGCAAACATTAGTCTGATTTCTTTTTTCAAAAGGTTTCTGCCGGCGGTGGTTACCGTAAAGGCGTATTGTATTTTCAACATATCCAGCATATAATCAGCCATAGCATCAAATCGTCGGCGTATGGGATAACGGTTGAAACGTAGGTACTGTTCTTCAATAAACGGGGCAGGTATGGTGATGTATTTGGTCAGCTTCACGTCTGCTGCCTTGAAGTAGGTGTTCTCTATGTGGAGGATAAACTTGTCAAGCTCTGAAATGAAGCCGAAAGAGGCTTTATAGGCTATTCTGTCGATGAGGCTTGAGGATGGCTTTTCTAACAGTTCATTCACTAGCCCGAAGTATGTTTGGTACTTATATTTGTGTTCCAACACTCCGGAGAGTATTTGTTCCATACTGGTTTCGGGCACGGTTTCTTCCCCAAGTTCGGGGAGGACGTTGGAGATATAATCGGAAAACACTTTGTTGGGGGAGATAATCAGAATATCTTTTGATGAGATGCTGTCTCTGAAGGTATAGAGCAGGTAGGCTATGCGGTGCAGGGCTATGGATGTTTTTCCAGAGCCGGCCACTCCTTGAATAATAAGCGTGCGGATATCTTCGTTGCGGATAATCCGGTTCTGTTCCCGTTGGATGGTGGCAACGATATTTTTCATCTTGTCATCTGCATTGGAACTTAACTCTTTTTGCAGAATGTCGTCATGGACGGTCAGGGCACTTTCAATCATAAATTCCATTTTGCCGCCCCGAATTCTGTATTGGCGTTTTAGGGAAATTACTCCTTTAATCTCTCCCGATGGAGACCGATAGCCTGCTTCTCCTAATTCATGGTCATAGAACATGCTCGAAACGGGTGCTCGCCAGTCATGGATAAGGGTAGCTCGACTTTCCGGGTCATAGAAGGTATGGATACCTATATAGATAGGCATCACTTTGCTGTTTTCTTTCTTTTCCAAAAAATCAATTCGTCCGAAGTAAGGAATGGCAAGTATCTTGGTGAGCCGCTTATGCTTGTTGATTACACTTTCCCCCAAGGCAAAATGGTTCAGGATGCTTTCGCGCATGGAGCGTATCTCGTGTGGGTCGATGTCTTTGTTGGACCAGATATAGTCTTTGTATTCTGCCAAGGTGTCGACGTGGTCTTTCACGGATGCGTCGGTATTACCGATAACCTTTTTCAGAAAACTGATTATTTGCTTTAAATATTCTTTCTCTTGTTTCTCTGTTTGATTGAATGCCATAATTAGTTGTTGCTAAAAGATAAGACAGTGTGCAAAATTAGTGTATTGTATCGGGAAGGGAAATGGCTATTTATAGCTATATACTGGGAAGTTTTATATCTTTGCACATTCAAAAAAGTGGAGGTAAATGGACATTCATGAGCTTGCAAGGCAGAATCAGCAATCTGCATGGAAAGTATTGGAAGATACCTGTATTATTGAAGCATGGGAGCGCATTGGAGCAACCGTTCGTTTGGTGGGCTCACTCCGTACTGGGCTGTTGGTGAAAAGTAGGGATATAGATATCCATATTTATACCGATAGGTTGGATGTAGGAGAGAGTTTTTCGGTCATCCGGGAACTTGCGGAACGGTTGCCTTTGCAGGAAATACAATATAGGAACCTTATCCATACGGAGGAAGAGTGCATGGAGTGGCATGCTTTATATAAGGATAGAGAACAGAATATTTGGAAGTTTGATATGATTCACATCCGGAAAGGTTCCAGGTATGATGGTGTTGTAGAAAAGGTGACTGCCGCTATTGCGGAGCGCCTTACTCCTGAAATTAGGAAAACGATATTGCAAATCAAATTCGATGTGCCGGATGGTGTAACGATTCCAGGTATAGAGATTTATCATGCTGTCTTTACGGGAGGTGTCCGCACTTATAAGGAGCTTGAAGAGTGGCGCAAAACAAATCAGTTGGCGGACAGTCTCGGTTGGCTTCCGTAATCTTAGAGGTAGATACCAAGATTTTCTACTATATGGATGGCTTCCATTATATTGTTGGCATCTAACTTGCTTAGGATGTTTTTCCGGTGATTGTTCACAGTATAGATGCTCACTCCCAGCTGGTGAGCGATTTCCTTGCTTAGAAAACCTTGTCGGATGAGTCGTAATATTTCTTTCTCCCGGTTGGATAATTGTTTGTCAGGAGAAACAGTGCATGTTGGAAGCATCTCTCCCGTTTTTCTGTTCACCACCGTCCGTTTGATTCTTTCGATAGGGGTCTGGTCGGGAAGTATGTCCATTACTCCCATGATTATCCAGGCTTTACCATTCCGGTCTGTTTCTATGACTTGTTGCCGGCTACTTACATTGATATACTGTTGCCGTGCATTCAACATACGGAATTGAAATATTTGCCGGTAGTCATTTCTTTCTTCCGGTGGGAGTGAGTAGATGAACTGTCCATGCTCGATTTGGCATTCCGTGAGTTGCATTCTGTCATCAGGGTGTATTCTCTCTTCCAGTAAATCGCCTTGTTGCCTGATTGTCTTTATCCAAGTGGGATTGTATCCGAAAAGATGGGCAAAACTGTCGGATGCAAAATCGTATCTCTCTTTAAATACGTCAACTGTAAAAATACAGCTCTGACTCATTTGTGAGAACGCTTGCACGGATATTCTTTTCTTGTTCCATAAATCATAGTCCACATCGGGACCGCTAATCTGCTGTCTTGCCCATAATTCTTTGGGAGTTGTCTTGTTGGTAGTCATGGAACAAAGATAACTGATAATTTTCTTTTGAGTTTTATCTTTTACGGGATAATATTATTTCTAAGAATATGTTGTAGGGTTGGATTAAGTGGCTACCTTTGTAGGCCGTGTCATTGGGGACGCCGTGAATGAAAAGCAAACGAGTAATAAATTCAATATGTGATAAGATGAAAGATATACCGGCAGACAGCTTAATAAAGAATTATTTTCCTGTAGATTATATAGATTCTTTTTCTAAAGTGATGGTCACTGGGCAGGCTTTGACACCGGAAGATTTTCGCAATCTTGCCTTCAGCCGATTTCCTAAGTGGATTGGTTGGCTCATGAATTTTAGGAATGCGATTGTAAAGCCATTAGGACTGGATACAGCAACTAGATTTACAGATATGGTCTTGGATAAAAATCTGCATGAAGAAATTCTCGGAATGCCGGATAAGCATCTTGATTTCCATGTGTCCATGTGGTGCGGGGAATATCACGAAGGAAAACAAGAACTTCGGATTACTACTGTTGTGAAGTACAATAATTGGCTGGGAAGGGCATATTTCTTTATTATCAGACCTTTTCATGGGATAATAGTAAAGTCTATCTTAAAGCATGTTGCTGGGGATAGGGGGAGTGGGTGTAAATAAATACTCCCATTGAAATATTATCATTTCAATGGGAGTATTTATTTGAGTGGTGCCACCAGCAACCGAAACCGGGTTGATATAGCACTATCTTTCAGTAAGTTATATCTTTGCTACGATGTAAGTCCCTTGAATAAGGTTTTCACAGCTTTGCACCGTTCAACACAAGTTTGTATCTTGGGTACGATTTCTGAATGCAAAGATAGAGATTTTTTGTTTTATCTATATAATTATAGGGTATTAATTTTCGCCTTATCTATCTCATACATCAACAAACTTGCAAAATGTAATTTTTGTATAGCTTCAATTTTTGTAATTGATATTTTTTCATGTGCTTTGGGATTTCTAATACATCTAAAAGCTCCAACGAATAATTCCATATATCCTTGTTGTATGTCTTTTCCTGTTTTTGAAATAATGTCAGTATGCAACTTGAAAATTGGATTATTTACAGAAAATGCTTTTTGCATAGCTGGCACTCCGTCAATATCTTCTCCTGTTTTTAATTTTATAATTTCTTTTATCCTAACATTTATTTCTAAAAACGCTGCTTCAACAGATTCCGCATAATGAGCATCGTTGAAAAGTTTTTGAGACGATTGGATTATACAAGGATGAATATTTACCCAAATGTTATCATACTCATGTTTATTTTCATCTATATATATTAGTGTTGCTATTACTTCTCCTAATGTATAGGGATTTATACCTGTACATGGGAAAATAATTTGTTGCCCCCACTGATTATAAGATACCATATCACGCACCTTTAAATTGGGCAAAATAAAGTCGTGCAATCTTTTTTGATATATTGCAAGGTGAGTCGGAAGTAACTCTGAAAGTTTGTACAATTCATTATATAGATTTTGATAGTTTATATTGTTACTTGGAACACCATTGTTATTAATTTTTTGAGATATTCCTTTTAAACACTCTTTGCATATTATGATTTGTTCTTCAAATTTATTCATGTAACTCATTTTTAAAATATCCTCCTGTTTTTTGTGCTCCTCTAAACTCTATTATTCCTAATCTGACTAAAGAATTTAAATAGCGCTTAGCAGTAGATGTACTTTTCCCTATTAATTCAGCTATCTTAGACGAATTAAGTCCCGGATATTGATTGACGATATCTAAGACTTTCTGCTCTTTGGAATTTACAGTATCATTTACGGTATCATTTACAGTATCATTTTTGATACTGATACCTCTTTTGAACACAACTGTAAACATCCCCTCTGTATGGAATTCCGGTTCGGGCAAATTCGCTTCTCTCATGGCTTCCTGCATACGAGGAATACCGGATGCAACCCTTTCTACCAAGTGCATACGGGTAAATAAACCGAATATTAGCGGATTACGTGTCATGCTTTTATGCCCGAAATCTTTAGCCACAACAGGCAGAAGTCCTCCGGGATTGGAAATCTCTACCCGGTCATCAAACATTTCTATCATAATGCTTGCGCCTTGTTCGTAGTAATCACGGTGCGACAGGGCGTTTATAATGGCTTCTTTAAATACGGTCAGAGGTATTTCCCAAATTTCCTCTCTTGGTCCTGCTCCCTCTATTTTATAAGCTACTTGCAGTTTGCTTTCCAGCCAAGACATTGCCTGTAAATACTGTTGGTACAATGAACCTCCGAAAGTTTTATCATCTATAATATAGACTTTATTTGTTCCCTTGAAAAGAACACATCTTGTAACAGCATGTGGAAACTTTCGTTCAGGTTGTTTGCCGAAGAACATCGCTGCACCATTTTTTGCCGTTCCATTCTCGGTAAACAGTTCCAAGTTTTCAAATATTTGTTTGTCGGGTGTGGACGGACTTAGTTTTGCTTCTGTTCGGAAATCTTTAATCATCTGTTCATCTGCATCTGTGTAGATATTGAACCAATGGCAGGGTATATGGTCGAAGAAGATTTTGTTACACTCCTGAAAGAAGTTGCGCATTTCTTCGGCTGTGCGAAGTTTCTGTGAGTTTGCCCCCTCACGGACATAGATAGAACCGGAAAATATATAAGGTTTATCCTTGCCGGACGGAACATCAATCACCCAAACAGTTTTATTCACAATATTTACGGAATACAATTCACAGTGGAGTGCAGGAGATATTTCGCTGATAGAACCTTGAATAGCAGAACGCTTATCGTTTTCTAAGTTAGTATCTACCACTTGTCCGTTATCATCTACTCCAATAAGCAAATATCCTCCGTCTGCATTGGCGAAAGCACATATTTCCTCTGTCAGTTCACGCACCTTTGAAGGAACACGAACCTTAAATTCTACATTGTAGCCTTCTCCGCTATCAATAAGTGATTGTATGTTTTCTGTATTTAGCATGAATTTTATCTTAACAATGCAAATTTACGGATAAATCAGTGAAAACAAAATAGTTGTCATAAATTCCTTTTCCTAAATTCAGAGGGTATGACGCCTTTATATTTTTTGAATAGCTTGTTTAAGTGGCTTTCATCTGTAAAGCCTAATTCAGCAGCAATCTCATTGATTCTCATTTCGCTATGCAATAATCTATTTTCTACTAACTTCAACTTATATTTGATAATGTATTGTTGCATTGTTTCATTTGTATGCTTTTTAAAATAGCGCCCCAAATAATTTTGCGAGATGCCAAAATGCTGGCTAATAGTGTCTGCCTTTATTTTATCGGGATTATATATATTGTTTTGGATATATTGCAAAATATCTAATGTCTTTTCCTCTGAACGTTCATCAATCTTTTCAGGCAGATACTTGGCTATGTTACGAGTAACGATGACTATCAATGTATTTATTAATTGTTGTATCAGTTCTTTGTTATACAAATCTTGATTTACATATTCTCTTATAAGAGCTTCTATTATAGACTTTATAAGCGGTTTATCCGTGATGTTTTTTAAGATACAACCCGGTTGATGATTGGCATGTTGAAGAATAAATTCTAAGTTCTTAATATTTTTAGTTCCAAAGAAACCAGAATGAATATATATATCATTAAAACGAATGAAAAAGAATTTTGTAGTAGTATGAATATCAAAAGAATGGCAATCTTGAGGGGTTATTAGAAACATATGTCCCTCATGATAATCAAATTTATTATTATTGATGCATTGTAAACCTGTTCCGGAAAGGATATAAACTAATTCAAAAAATGTATGTTCATGCTCTTTAAGAGGAGATTCTTCGAGCTCTTTTACGCTGATTTCAAACGGCTGATGTAGATTTTCCTTTTTCATGTTGCAAATATACTGTATTTAGGAAAATATATACTAAAAATAAAGAATGAAATCGGTATAATTTTGCTCTCTGAAATAATCTTTTAAATTATATATGAATTCATTAGTGTCCCGTTAAAATGGGACGAGTTAAACAATTAATCAAATAGCCCCGGAATAAGGGGATTATTTAGATCTTTGACATCATTGAAATTAGTCTTATCGAACAGGTCACGCAAGTGGGTTTTGTCAGTCAATGATATGCTGATAATTTGCAAAACTTCATAGGTTGAGCGTTTCAACTTCATATCATGTTGGACAATAGCCACAAGGCAGTATGTGATAATAGCCACACTGATTTGTATGCGAACAGCGTTCTCTGTTGTGCCCCAAAATTTCTTTATCTTGAGATGCTGCTTGAGCCATTTGAAGAACAGCTCGATTAACCATCTTTTCTTATAAAGATT